>SKKL01000162.1 GCA_007121465.1 Acidimicrobiales bacterium
ATAGAGGACGTGGAACTTGATGACCGACCCCTGGGGCATGTGTTGGACGAGCTGGTCACGCTGAGCGGGCAGGGTCGGCTCGTAGAGGATCCGTCCGGCCAGCGTGGGAGGCACGGCCACGACGACCCGTCGAGCTCGCACCGGACCGGACGGGACCTCGACGACGACCCCGTCCTCACTTTGGGCGATACGAGAGACCGGCGCCCCGAGACGGATCGTGCCGGCGACGAGGCGGTCGGCCAGCGCCTCGGCCACGGGTTGCATCCCGCCCTCGATGCGGTCCTGCTGTGCGCCGCCTTCGCTGTCGGTCAGCTTCGACCACCCCGCAGCCGAGTGGACGTAGTGGGCGGCGTGGAGGAGCGAAAGCTGGGATGACGAGGCGGCGAACACGGCCCGCACACCGACCTCGAACAGAGCGGCCACGCGGTCAGAGACCTCGCGAGACCGGACCCAGTCGGCCAGTGTCATTGCGTCCTGGGACAGGGCCTCCGGTGCCGACCACGGCGCATCGAGCGGCACCTGGTCGGCGATGGCCTCGAGGGCCCCGGCCAGCTCCAAGTAGGAGATGAGGTCGTCGTCGGTGAACGCCTCGGCGAACGATCCCAGCCGTCGAGCCCCGTCCACGTCGACCACCACGTCATCGCCTGCCTCGGACTGGGGGTAGGTGGCGAAGCCCAGCTCGTCGACGAGGGCCACGACGCGGTCCTGGCCCGGACCGATCCACTGCCCGCCCAGGTCGATCCAGGTTCCGTGCCGCGTCTCGGTCCTGGTGCGGCCGCCCACCCGGTCCCGAGCCTCCAGCACCAGCACCGACCGGCCAGCCTCCTGCATCAGCCGTGCCGCGGTCAGCCCTGCGAAGCCCGCTCCGACGACCACGACGTCGATCACCTCGTCGGCCATGCCGAACCTCCTGCTTCGCCCACCCGCGCAAGGTAGCAGTTGCGTGGAGGCTGATCTGCTGCCGCCTTCGGCGCGCTCGAGCGTGCATCGGACTGCCTACCCCACGAAGCGGCTGGTCGCCCATTCGCCCTTGGCCAGCCATGTCGCCGCTTGTAGGTCTATGTCGAGGCCGAGAGGGGGAGTCAGGATGCTGGGCTGCGGCGTCCGCCCACGAGTCGGGCCGACTGGGTGACCAGGAGCGGGACCACGGCGAGTCCGAGTGCGATCGCCCACGCGGACGGGGCGAGGGTGGCGAGGCCCAACAGGTCTCGGAGCGGGGCGATGCCGAGCGCAGCCGCTTCGAGCACCAGCGTGACCGCGAGTGCAGCCCACAGGTAGGGGTTCCGTGACGCACCCCGGAACCCGGAGCCGTGATCGGTGCGGGCGTTGAACACCGCGAGGAGCTGTGCTGCGGTGAGAGTGATGAAGGTGAGTGTTCGGGCTTGATCGAGGGAGAGGTCGAGTGGACCCCGGCCCAGCAGGTAGGCAGTGAGCCCGACGCCTCCCACGAGCAGACCCTGGGTGACGATCCGACGGACGGTCCCGGCTCCGATGACGGGTTCGGTCTTCGGCCTCGGCGGGGTGTCCATGGACTCGTCGTCGCTGGGCTCGAGCGCAAGGGCGAACGAGGGGATGACGTCGATGATCAGGTTGTTCCACAGGATCATCAACCCGGCCAGTGGGGCAGGCAGGCCCAAGGCGATGGCCACCACGACGACGAAGACGACCGACAGGTGCCAGGAGAACAGGAACTGGCCGAAGCGGCGGATGTTCTCGAAGATCCGCCGACCTTCTCGGATGGCGTGTTCGATGGTGCTGAAGTCGTCGGTGGTGAGCACGATGTCGGCGGCTTCGCGGGCGACGTCGGTGCCGGTTCGGCCCATCGCGATGCCGACGTCGGCTTGGCGCAGCGCCGGCGCGTCGTTGACCCCGTCTCCGGTGACCGCGACGATCTCGCCGTCGGCCTGTAGCGCCCTGACCAAGCGCAGCTTGTGCTCCGGAGCGACCCGGGCGAACACGTCGACGTCGGCGATCCGGTCGGCGAGGGTGTCGTCGTCGGCCTCGTCGATCTCCGGGCCGGTCATCACCAGCCCGTGGCGCAGGCCGAGCTCTCGCGCCACGGCAGCCGCGGTGCGAGGTTGGTCGCCGGTGATCATCACCACCCGGACACCCGCCCGGTGGCAGACCGCCACAGCATCGATCGCCTCTGGTCGCGGCGGATCGCTGATCCCCACCACTCCAACCGCGACGGCGGAAGCGAACAGCTCATCGTCGGATGCTCCATCGGTGGGGGTCGGGCCCACGGCGATGGCGAGTGTCCGCAGGGCGCGATCGGTCATGTCGTCGACCGCGGCCAGCAGCGCGGGGTCGCGATCGGGGTCGAGGAGGACCTCAGGGGCGCCCTTGGCGAGGATCTCGCCGTCGACGACGACCGCCATCCGCTTGGTCGCCGAGTCGAAGGGCACCTCGTCACTGCGGGCGGTCCCCTCCCGCTCGGTCCGCCACTCGAAGCCGGCATCGGTGGCGCCGCGCAGCAGCGCGACCTCGGTCGGATCGCCCACTGGATCGCCATCGGGAGCGATGTCGGCGTCGTTGCACAGGACCGCGGCTCGCCACAGGCTCTCCGGAGCGGCACCATCGGTGAGGTGCACCTCGACGACTCGCATTTCGTTGGCGGTGAGCGTTCCGGTCTTGTCCGACGCGATCACGCTGGTGCTGCCGAGGGTCTCGACGGTGGGTAGGCGCCGCACGAGCGCCTGGTGGCGGGCCATGCGCCGCATTCCGACGGTGAGGGTGAGCGTCGCCACCGCAGGAAGACCTTCGGGCACGATCGCCACCGCCAGAGCGATCGACACCTCGGCGATCTCGCGCAACTCCATGCCTCGAACGACGCCCAGAAGCGCGAGGGCCAGACCGAGCCCGACGACCACGAGCGAGAGGGCGCGTCCGAGCTGTTCGAGCCCAGCTTGCAGGGGTGCCTGCATCGTGTCGGTCGACGCAGCGAGATCCGCGATCCGGCCCACCTCGGTGCTGGCCCCGGTGGCGACCACCACACCCCTGCCACGGCCTGCTCGCACGGTGGTGCCTGTGAACAGCATCGACACGCGCTCCGCCAGTGGGGCGCCCTCCGCAACGGCGTCGCAGGACTTGTCGACCGTAGAGCTCTCGCCGGTGAGCGCGGACTCCTCCACCTCGAGGTCGCTGACCTCCACCAGTCGGATGTCCGCCGGCACCCGATCGCCAGCTTCGACCGACACGATGTCACCAGGCACCAGATCGATCGCGTCGATCTCATCACGCCGGTCGTGACGTTCGACATCGGCCGTACTGGCGGTGAGTCGCTGCAACGCCTCCATCGACCGCACCGCCCGCAGCTCGGTCACGAACCCGACGATCGTGTTGACCAGCAGCACCGTCGCCACCGCCGCGGCCTCGATCAGCTCACCGATTGCGATGCCGGCAAGTACCGCAACAGCGAGCAGCGCCACCACCGCGCTGCGGAGCTGATCGACCAGGATCGCCCCTGCGGACAACCGCGCTCGTTCCGCGAGCGCGTTCGGACCGACGACGCGGCGGCGTCGCTCGACCTCATCCAGGTCGAGGCCGACCTCCATGTCGACCGACAAGTGGTCCAAGAGGTCCTCGACACTGAGAGCGTGCGCCGCGTCGACCCTCCACTGCTCACCGGTCTGACGCCGGCGTCCAGGTAGCTGTCGGGCCGCTACCGGCCGACGCTCATCCACCCTCGCCGCTGATGCCCGGGGCCGGGGGCTGATGGTCCGACGCCGGTCGGATCCGAACCTCGGTGATCGCCCGGTTGGTGACTCCTTCCACGGTGTACTCCCATCCCTCGACCACGACCGATGCTCCGGGTTGGTCGGGGATCGTCTGCAGGTGGGCCAGCATCAGACCGGCCACCGTGGTGTAGTCACCCTCGGGAGCACGGACTTCGAGGTCGACGAGGTCGTGGATCGGGAAGCGGCCCGGGACCACCAGTGAGTCGCCGGTGCGGCGAACAGACAGGACGTCGCGGTCGGACTCATCGTAGATGTCGCCGACCAGCTCCTCGACGATGTCTTCGACAGTGATGATCCCCTCGGTTCCGCCGTGCTCGTTGATGACCAGGGCCAGCTGAGCACGGTGGGTCTGCATCTCGTGCAGGGTGTCCAGCGCGCTTGCCGACTCGGGCACGAACAACGGTGGGCCAACGACATCTCGCACCACCTTGCCGACGTCATCAGAGAGGAGGTCGCGCAGGTGCACCACACCGATCACATCATCGAGCGATCCGGCCACGCCGACCGGGGCACGCGAGTACGACGATGCCGCCAACGCCGCCAACGCGTCCCGACACGTTGCTGACGCGTCGAGGGTGAACACTCCGGGGCGAGGTTGGAGCAGCTCCTGGACCGTGCGATCGGCTACCTCGAACGCGCCGGAGATGATCATCCGCTGCTGATCGGTGAAGCTCACCTGGGTCGCCACCAGGTCGCGCAGCTCTGCTTCGGTCATCTCCTCCCGCTCGCGGTTGGGGTCACCCCCGAGGAGGCGCACCACCACGTCGGTGGAGCGCGACAGCAACCAGATCAGGGGCTGGGCCAGGACCGCGATCGCCCCCAGTGGGCGCGCCACCAGCAGTCCCCATCGTTCTGCGCGCTGCATGGCGATCCGCTTGGGAGCCAACTCCCCCACCACCAAGGTCACATACGCCAAGACCATGGTGACGACGATGATCGACGCTGGGCGCGCCGCCCCGCCCAGCGGCTCGAGCGGCCCTTCGAGGGGTCCGGCCAACGCCACCGCCGCCGATGCCGAGGCCAAGAACCCCGCCAGGGTGATCCCGATCTGGATCGTGGCAAGGAAGCGGTTGGGATCGCGAGCGAGACGCGCCAGTGCCGCCCCGCGAGCCGAGTCCCCCTCGAGCCGCCGAAGCTGACCCTCACGCAGCGACACCAGCGCCAGCTCAGAACCCGCGAACAACGCGTTCACCAACACCAGGAACCCCACCAGTCCCAGCTGGAGGCCATAACCAGACAACCATCTCTCCTCACATGTCCGACCTGGGCGTCCTGTGGATCAGCACGCCGACGCAACTGCTCAGGTCGAACCGGGAGGGCCTCGCGCGTCGGGTATCGCACGGTGAGGTCCATCGTGTGCGGCTCCCTCCAGCAATGACAGGGGCGTCCCCGCGTCGGCGTGAGCTTCCGCACACACCGCTGGGATCACTGCGCACAGCTCGGCATCTACGCGGCGAGCGCCGCCGCCTTCATCGAGGTGGCGGGCCGCATCGTCGGCGGACCCCGCCGGGGCTATGCCATCTGCGGCGACCTCGCCAGGAAGGTGGGTTGTCGATTCGATCGCGTGAGCGACCTCACCAGCCCAGAGAACCAGACTGGTGAACACCACCACGAGAGCCACCCGGACCCCGCGCCCCCACTCCACACCAGCCACGGGATTCTGCGGTCGGGGTCTACTGCGGGTGTCGTCCACGAGTGATCGTGCTCGACGCTAGTGCACGGCTACGGGAACTGGCCCTCGATCTCGAAGTCGATCTCCACCTCGAGACGCCCGTCGTCGAACTCGGCCTCGAACTCCCACTCCATGTTGCCCTGTCGGAGCTCGACCTCGACCTCGCCGTCATCGGTGTCCTGCTCGACTACCGTCCACCCCTCGGCGACCGCCAGGTCATCGAGAACCACCCGGCCGTCAACGACCGAGACGGTCACCACACCTGCGGGGCCGATCTCGAAGCTCCCGGCCTCGGCGGGATCGATGTCGAGGTCGATCTCGATTTCAAGGATCCCGTTCTCGTACTCGATCTCGATCTCGTACTCCAGGTTGTCCCGCTCGAAGTCGACTTCGATCTCATCGGGCGACCGCTCGTCGATCGACACCCGCCAGCCGTCGTTCGCCAGCACCTCGACCAGCTCGAGTTGCCCGTCTCGCAGCACGAACTCGACGGTTCCGGCGTCACCCACCGCCCATACACCGTCGCTGAGGACTCCATCGCTCGCCGAGATCACGTTTGAATCGTCCTCGCCGCCATCGGCGCTCTCATCGGGCTCTCCGGTCGTCGTCGGCTGGTTCGCATCGTCGGCCGGGGTGTCGGTGCCGTTGCTCTCGTCGGTTGCGTCGGTCGGCGCTGTAGTGGTGGCCTCGCCCGGCGATGGTGAAGCGTCGTCATCATCTGAACAGCCGGCGAGCACCAGCCCAGCCAGCAGGACACCGATGCCAAGGGTCGTTGAAGGTTTCATGACCCCCTCTCTACCCGAACCGCTTCGATTTGATCGCCCCCTGGAGGCTGGTGACCTCTGCCACGACGAGCTGCTCGGTCATCTCAGCTCACTGCGAGGACTGCTACTCCCGAGGGAGTAGACGCGGGTACATCGTTGGGCGCTGGGCAAGGATGCTGCTTTGCTCTACGGTCGATCCGTGGCACCTTCGGGACGACTCTCGTGGCGATGGCCCGGCGCTGACCGACTGGTCCTGCTGCTGGCCGCGGTGGTGCTCGTGCTCGCTGCGACCTCGAGCGACGAGGCCTCAGGAGCCGGAGACCCACGCAGCCTGGATGCCCTGGCTGCCTGCTTGCTCGCGGTCGGGGCTGTGCTGGTCGTCGCGGCTGGGCGCTTCCCAGCGATCGCTGCCGGTCTGGCCATGGGTCTGACGTTCGCCTGGTACGGGATCGGCTACGAGAGCGGGTTGGTGAACGTGGTCACCTTGGCGGCGTTCTACCGGCTCGGGCGCAGCGATGGCCAGCAGTCGAAGCTCCTCGTGGTGGGCTTCGCCGTGGTCGCTTCGCTGGTGGTCATGGTGGGCCTGGGCGAGGAACCGTGGGTGGAGGCCCTGACAGCGGCTGGCTATGTGGTGATGGCGGTGTTGTTCGGCGAGCTGATACGCAGCCGTCACCTGCTCGTGGAACGCTACGCGGCCGAAGCCGAGCAGGCCCAGCGGGATGCTGAGCGGCGCGTCGCCGAGGAGCGTCTCCAGATCGCCCGCGACGTGCATGACCTGCTGGCCCACACTGTGGCGTCGATGACGGTGCAGGCCGGCGTCGCCGCGGATGCCATCGACCGCGACCAGGACACGGTCCGAGAGGCGCTGGCCAACATCCGCCGGTCCGGGCGGGAGGCGATGCAGGAGATGCGCGCCACCGTGTCGGTGATGCGTTCGGGCGCCGAGCCGCCCAACACCGCCCCGGCGCCGCGCCTCGACCGGCTGGTGGATCTGGTCGCCGCCGCCCGGAGCCAGGGTGTGGATGTGTCGTTGGTCGTCGAGCCGCCCGGGCGACCGGTGCCCGACCTCGTCGAGCTCACGGTGTACCGCATCGTCCAGGAGAGCCTCACCAACGTCGTCCGCCACTCCGGTGCGACCAACGCCTCCGTGTCGGTTCGAGCCTGCGGGTCAACTCTCTGTGTCGAGGTCCATGATGACGGCCACCGGCGCTCGTTCGCGGCGCCAGGGTTCGGCCTTCGGGGCATGGCGGAGCGCGTCGACTCAGTTGGCGGCGAGCTGTGGCACGGTGCTGACGACGACGGTGGATGGACCGTCCGGGCGTGGCTGCCACTGCCGGCGACGGTGTGATGCTGCGCGTCGTGCTCGCCGACGACCAGGCGCTGGTGCGAGCCGGGTTCCGTGCGCTGCTCGACGCGGCGGAGGACATCGAGGTGGTCGCTGAGGCGACCGATGGCGCCGCGGCGGTCGCCGCAGTGCGAGACACCCACCCAGATGTCGTCCTGATGGACGTGCGGATGCCCGGCACCGACGGGCTCGCCGCCACCCGGCTCATCACCTCGGACCCTGAACTGGCGAGCACCCGGGTGGTGGTGCTCACCACCTACGAGCTCGATGAGTACGTGTTCGAGGCGCTCAGGGCTGGGGCGAGCGGGTTCCTCACCAAGGACGTGGACCCTGGCGACCTGCGCGACGCGGTGCGTACGGTTGCGGCCGGTCAGGCGCTGCTGTCCCCGTCGGTCACTCGCCGGGTGGTGAACTCCTTCGCCCGACGGGGTGCACCGGTCGTAGCACATGCGCGTCTCGGCGAGCTGACCGATCGGGAGCTGGAAGTCCTGGGGGCTGTCGGGCTGGGCCTGTCCAACGACGAGATCGGCGAGCACCTGCACATGAGTCCGCTCACCGCCAAGACCCATGTCAGCCGGATCCTGTCCAAGCTCCATGCCCGGGACCGGGCCCAGCTGGTGGTGTTCGCCTACGAGGCCGGTCTAGCAGGCCGGACCTGAAACTGGCTCCCACCGAGGAGCCGAAGCGATCTCTGGGTACTCCGAGGGTTGCACTCGGATCGTCTCCTTCAGGCCGATGTGGGCGCAGGGCCGACATTCGTAGGTTCGGCCCATGTTCGAGATCGTCGCCCTTTCCTGTTTCCGCCACCGCCGCCGAGTCGTCGTCGGTTGGATCGGCATGCTCATCATCGCCATCGCTGCATCGTCGACACTCGGCGGTGAGCTACGCAACGACTTCACCCTTCCCGGCGCACCTTCCCAGGAGGCCGCTGACCTGCTCGAGGACGCCGGCTTCGCCCACAGCACCGGCGAGCAGGGCCAGATCGTCATCGCCGCGGGCGACGGCGTCGATCAACCTGTGGTGCGCGACGCCGCCACCGACTTCCTCGACCAGGTTCGCGAACGGGTGCCCCAGGTGGCGGTGTCCGACCCGTACGCCGAGTTCGGGCTCATCTCCCCGGGAGGCGACGTAGCGATCGCCGAGGTGTCCTTCGGCGACGCCGACCTGAACGCGGCCAACGAGCTGGCTGCAGACATCGCCGCCCTGCGCGGCGACACGGCTTTCCCCGAGGGGATGCAGGTGGAGTTGGGTGGCGATGTGTTCTTCGAGGAGTCCGAGTTCTCCTCAGAAGGCATCGGCATGCTCGCCGCGGTCGTCATCCTGCTCGTCGCGTTCGGATCGGTGCTCGCCATGGGGCTACCGATCCTCACCGCCTTGTTCGGCATCGGCATCGGTTCGGCCATCGTGCTGATCACCGCCCGATTCATCGACGTCCCCGACTTCGCCCCCGCCGCGGTCGCGATGGTCACCATCGGCGTCGGCATCGACTACGCCCTGTTCATCGTCACCCGCTACCGCGAGGAACTGGCCGAGGGCCTCGACGTCGAACCGGCAGTGGTCCGGGCGATGGACACCGCCGGGCGAGCCGTGCTCTTCGCCGGCACGACGGTCGTCATCGCCCTGCTCGGCCTGTTGGTCATCGGCCTCGCCTCGACCCGGTCGCTGGCCGTAGCCATCTCGGCGGGCGTGCTCACCGTCATGGCCGCCTCACTCACCCTGCTTCCCGCCCTGTTGGGCTTCGTCGGTCGCAACATCGACCGGTTGTCGATCGGGCGGCCCGCAGCCGGCAGACCCGGTCACCGTTCCCTCTGGTACCGGTGGAGCCGCCTGGTCCAGCGCCGTCCGGCACCGATCGCGGCCGGTGGGCTGGCGATCATCCTGCTGCTCGCGGCGCCGGTGCTCACCATGCGCCTGGGGTTCGGCGACGCCAGCAACCGCCCCGACACCGACACTGCTCGGAACGCCTTCGACCTCGTCGCCGACGGTTTCGGACCCGGCTTCAACGGACCGCTGTTCCTCGCCGTCGACCTCTCCGGCGACCCCCGCACCGACCAGGCTCTCCTCGACGACCTCGACCAGGTGCTCGCGACCACCGACGGCATCGCCCAGGTCACACCGGTAGCTGACGCAGAGGCGGTGGGTGTCGCCGTGGTCCAGGTGTTCCCCACCACCGCCCCACAGGCGGCAGAAACCACCGAGCTCGTCCACCGGTTGCGAAACGACGTCCTGCCAGCTGTCGTCGTGCCCGGCACCGACATCCTCGTCGGCGGCGGGGTCGCTGCGGTGGTCGACTTCGCCGACGTCCAAGCCGACCGCATGCCCGTCTTCATCGGCCTTGTGCTGCTCGTGTCGTTCATCGTGCTTGTCGCGGTGTTCCGCAGCATCGCGGTGGCCGCCAAGGCCGTCGTGTTGAACCTGTTGTCCATCGGCGCCGCCTACGGCGTGCTCGTCGCCGTGTTCCAGTGGGGCTGGGGCGCCGGGGTGCTCGGCATCGGCGAACCGGGCCCGATCGAAGCGTGGGCGCCCATGATGCTCTTCGCCATCCTCTTCGGGCTCTCGATGGACTACGAGGTCTTCCTCCTCAGCCGGATCAAAGAGGAGCACGACCGCACCGGCAACAACTCGAGTGCCGTCGCCGACGGACTGGCCAGCACCGCCCGTCTCATCACCGCAGCGGCGGCCATCATGATCTTCGTCTTCGGGGGCTTCGTCTTGTCCGCCGAACGGGCGCTGCAGATCTTCGGGTTCGGACTCGCCGTCGCGATCTTCGTCGACGTGACCATCGTCCGCCTCCTCCTCGTGCCCACGTCCATGGAGCTCCTGGGAGAGCGGTCCTGGTGGCTTCCCCGCTGGCTCGAGCGCCGCCTCCCCAGCATGCGCCTCGACCACGGAGCTCCCACGCCGTCTGGGCTCCGCCGGACACCGACGCTCACCGGCGCGGACACCACCCCCGCCCACGACTGACACCCCCCTCCCAACCTGAAGGAGACCCACGTGCGCCCCATCGCTGCGCTGCTCACCGCCGTCGTGTCCGTTGCTGCTCTCGCCGCCTGCGGCGGGGAGACCTCGACCCGATCTGCGCCCGAGACTTCCGTCGCGGGCGCTGACGTCACCGTTGTGGTCGACGACCACGACTATGAGCCCGAACACGTCGAGATCAGCGCCGGTCAGACCGTCGGCTGGAACTTCCAGGACCGCATGGACCATGACGTCGCTTTCGACGACGGCCCGGCCAGCCCCATCCAACGCGAGGGGACCTGGACCCGGACCTTCGACGAGCCCGGCACCTACGAGTACCTGTGCACGCTGCACCCATCCATGACCGGCACCGTGACCGTCACCGCCGACGCCTCACCCCCGCCCCCCACCACTGTGGAGGACCTCCCATGACCATCGCCATGACCGCCGGCGAGACGACCGTCGCCGTCACGTTCATCCTCGCGGTCGCCGCCCTCGTGCTCCTCGTCGTCTGGCAGCTGTTCGGACTGGCCCGTCGCTCCATGGAGCTGCGCTCCGAGACCCGCCAGGTGAAGACAGAACACGACCAACGGCACCGCGAAATCGACCAATGACGAGACCGGAACGGAACCAGCACTGAGCGTGTCCGCTCCGGCACCCGTGTTCACGCGGACGCGACGGGCCTCAGCGCGTGCTCGAGAGCGGCGCGAAAGCCCGGCATGGCGCCGGGTTCCACTGGGAAGTGGCCGCACCCGTCGAGCAGCACGAGTTCGGTGGGGACCGTCATCTCGTCGAGGAAGGTACGGCTGACCTCGAGTGGGGTCCAACGGTCGTCGCCGGGATGCGCGAGGACGACGGGGCATGCCTGGAACGTGGCGGGCTCGTAGCCCGGGTCGTGGTCGAGCCATGAACGCAGGAATCCCAGCGGCACCGACACGCCCGCTCCGAGTGGGTCGGTGGCACAGGTGTGTGCGAGCTCGGGGTCGTTGGCGATGGCGTCGATGGGGGCGAGCCAGCGGATGGGCACGAGACGTCGGTCGGTGAGTCTGCGCGATGCCTGTAGCAGTGGGAAACCGAAGCGAACCAGGAGCTCGTGTTTGGCCACGACAGCGGCGGCGTCGGGTCGGCGGGGGTCGAGGAGACAGGTCGCCACCGCCGACTGGACGACGCCGGGGCCGAGGCGGTGGGCCACGTCGAGCGCGAGCCGTCCTCCCATGCTGGCGCCGACGAGCACGAGCGGTCGTCCCGGCACGGCGACCTGTGTCGCGAGCTGTGCCACTGCGGACACCCAGTCCTCGTAGCGCACCGCGCGTCGGTCGGGGACCACCGTGTGGCCGTAGCCGGGCAGGTCAGGGGCCAGCGCTTCGGCACCGAGGTGCTGGGCCAGAACGCCGAGCGGCGCCAGCATGCGCCCGTGGCCTCCACCTCCGTGCAGGACCACGATCGTGGCGGTCGCCTCGTCCGGTGCCGGGTGGCGGTGCACGTGAAGCGTCGTGCCATCGGACAGGTCGACCCAGTCGTTCACCGGGTCGACCAAGGGTGAGGCGAACTCGGCGGGCATCCAGGGCCGGTAACGCTCAACATGAGGATCATTCATGTTGTTGATCATGGCAACTACCATGGGGATGTGCAAGGGCCAATGCGCGCACCACAGCAAGAACGTTCGAGGCGGCGGGTCGCTGCGCTCATGGACGCGGCAGCCGACGAGTTCGCCGAACATGGCTTCACCGCAGCCACCACCACCAGCATCGCCGCTCGTGCCGGCGTTCCGATCGGTTCGCTGTACCAGTGGTTCCCCGACAAGGAGGCGCTGCTGTACGGCATTGCCGACCGGCACCTCACCGAGGGAGCGTCGATCGTGCTCGGGGCACTCGACCACGCTCAGGCGGCGCCAGACCTGGAGTCGGCGGTGCGGGTGCTTGTCGAGGCGACCGTCGAAGCCAACGGCGGCGACCCGCGCATCCATCGGATCCTGTACCGGGAGGCCCCACGTCCCCCCGAGCTCCAGGCTCGCCTGGCAACACTCGAAGAAGCCCTCACTGCCTGGGTCAGCGATGAACTGATCCGCCGCGGCATCGCCCCTGAACGGTCATCGCTGCGGGCCCGAACGCTCGTGCTCACCGTCGAGGCGCTCGTCCACGAACTCGTGCTCGACCCCCCAGCCGGGATCACGCAGCAAGTCGCCATCTCAGAAGTCGTCACCGCCGCCGTGGCCATCGCCCAGGCATAAGACCCGATCTTGGTCACGGGAACAGAACCTGCTCCGATCTCACCGACGGGTTGGCTGTCGGGTGATCATGTTGAGTTGGCGGCGGGCGGCGAACGCCCCGATAGGCGGACCGTCGGATCCGCAAACGGCGTCGGCTATCAGCACTTCTTCGCACACACTCATCGTTGGGTTGCTCGATGCCTTCTGGTCTGACTCTCCTGTCGTGGACGTCGTCGAGTGCCCGGCGTTTCTCACGCCAGCACGGCAGACTCGAGGCTGGAGAAGCCGGCTTCACCGGCGCCGTAGTACTGGTCCCGCGGGATGAACCGCAACGGTTCTCCCCGAGCGATTCGCCCAGGGAGGTCGGGGTTCGCAAGCCACGCTCGCCCGAATGCGACGACATCGGCGTGTCCCGACTCGACGAACCGCTCACCGTCGGCTTGGGTCGAGGGCTGCGGCGACGAGTGGTCATTGGCGATCAGCATCGACGACCACAGCGGGCGGAGCTGCTCCAGCGCGAAGTCACGGCTCGTCTCCACCACGTGCAGGTATGCCAGGTCGAGACGATCGAGTTCACGTACGAGCATCCGGTACGTTCCGAACGGGTCTGTCTCGACGATGTCGTTCTCGGGGTTGCCCGGCGAGACCCGGATCCCGACGCGACCGGCGCCGACCGCGGCCGAGACCGCTTCGACGACCTCGACCGCGAAGCGAATCCTGTTGGCTGTCGTCCCGCCGTAGCGATCGCTGCGCTGGTTGGTGTTGTCGGCCATGAACTGTTGAATGAGGTAGCCGTTCGCCCCGTGCAGTTCGACACCGTCGAAACCCGCAGCGATGGCACGCCGCGCTGCGGCTCCGAACTCCTCGATAGTGCCGGCGATCTGCACGGCGGTCATCGCCGTCGGCGTGACCGAGTCGACCCAACCGTTCGTTGTGTAGATCGGACCGGACTTCCGAACCGCAGAGGGCGCCAGCGGTGGGCCGCTCTCGCCGACGGTGACCGCGTGCGACACCCGCCCGCCGTGCCACAACTGGGCAAAGATCCGCCCGCCCGCGGCGTGAACAGCCGAGGTGACCTCGCGCCACGCCCTGACGTGTGCATGCGTCACGAGCCCCGGCACCCCGGGACCGGACTTGCCGACCTTCGATGGGTAGAGACCCTCGGTGACGATCAATGCTGCGCTGGCCCGGCTCGCGTAGTAACTCGGTGTGAACGGATGCGGCATCCCCGTGAGGTCGTCGGCACGACCGCGGGTCATCGGGGCCATCGCGATCCGGTTTGGCAGGTCGAAACCTGCTCCGACGTACGGGGCGAGGAGCGGCGAGGTGGTCGCGGGATCAGTCATGACCCGACGGTAAACCCTCACATCCATGTGAAGGTCAAGGGGTCGCGGGTGTAGCATCGGACACATGCGCATCGGTGAACTGGCCGCTCGCAGCGGCGTCAGCGAGCGGTCGCTGCGGTACTACGAAGAGCAAGGCCTTGTCCTTGCGGCACGAGGACCGAACGGGTACCGCGACTTCGCTGAACACGACGTCGCCCGGATCGCTCACATCCAGGTGCTCTTCGCCGCCGGACTCTGCAGCAGCAAGATCGCAGAGCTGCTGCCCTGCATCAGCGGCACCGAGGACTCGATCGAACCCGCGCCAGATCTCGTGCACGAGCTCGAGATCGCACACGATCGGATCAAGCGTCAGATCGCCGACCTCTCCGCCTCGCTCGAGGTGCTGGATTCGGTGCTCGCCGCTTCACGATCCGGCTCGAGCGCACAGACACTCGACGCGAGGTCCACGCGTTCCCGCTGAGTCGACTCTGGCGACCAACGCCGTAGCGGGTCAGGCGAGGTGGGCCAGGGCGGCAACCACGATGGCGTCGGGGTTCGCGACGCCGTTGTGTGCGGCACGTCGCATCTCGGACTGCACGACATCGTCGCCGAGGGCTGCGCGAAGGGCCTGCTCGACGCGTTCGACGTCGCCCCGTTCGGCCAACGGAAGCGGCGCACCCACCGCAACGCGCAGCGCGGCCGCATCTCGCAGCACACGCGCCCCATGGTGGGCCGCTCCGGACGCGACGAGTGCAGCGGCAAGGCCTTCGAGTGCGCGTGCGATCGTCCGAGGTTCCCCGGTGGAGCGAGCCGACTCGAGCGCCTCGCGCTGATGGGCGAGCGCAGTGCCGGTGCTAGCTGCTGCTGAGGGCAACGAGGGCGAGCACGGCGATGACCGCCCGTAGGTGGTTGGCTCGGGTCCAGCGATGGGCGATCTGGAGCCAGGGATGAGCAACATCCGCCTGCTCGGGTTCGAGGCCAGCGAGATGCCGGTTGAGCGGCTGGTTCACGGCGATGGTGATCGCTGTGGCCCCGAGTGCGAGGCCGGCTCCGACGATCGAGGCCGGTGGAACCTCTCGCCGCATGCCGGCCATAGCGATCAGACCGGTCGACGCTGCGGCGGCACCGAGGAACGCCACGATGAACGGGGAGCGCACGGCCAGTCTGTTGATGCGCTGCATGGCCGCCAGGCCCTGGTCCGAGGGGACTCGGGCCAGGGAGGGCATGACCATCGCCGAGAACGCCACGTACACCCCGGCGGTCACGCCGGTGCCCACTGCGGCGGTGCCGTGCAGAGCGTCGATCAGCGTCATGCCTTGACCTCCTCCAGAGGCGTAGACCAGGCGCCGGTGACGCCGGCCCGCTCGGCGTAGGTCTCGAACGATGTCGCCGGTCGCCCGAGCACTCCTTCGATGGTGGTGGTCACCGCCGAGTTGCGTCCGTCGAGCACCTCCTCGAACAGCCAAGCCAGCCCACTGGCGTCCTCGGGATCGATCCCTGCTGCGACGAGCTCTGCGACGAGCTCCTCGGGTGTGACCTCCACGTGGGTGACCTCGCGTCCGGCGGCGCGGGACAGGATCTCGGCGGCCTCGCCAAACGTGATCGACTGCGGGCCGGTGAGCTCGAGCACCTGCGCGGCGAGCGGGTCACCGATCAGGGCGAGCGTGGCGACATCGGCGACGTCGTCGACGCTGACGAAGGGCTCGCGCACCGTCCCCGCCGGCACGGCGATCCGGCCGGCCAGGACGTGGTCGCGCAGGAAGTGCTCGCTGAAGTTCTCCTGGAACCAGGCGCAGCGCACGACGGTCGCTGCCGGTGAGGCGGCCAGCACCAGCTGTTCGCAGCGCTGGGCCCCCTCCTCGCCTCGGCCCGAGAGCAGGACCAGGCGCTGCACGCCGTGGGCGACGGCCCGCTCGACGAAGGCGGCGATGACCTCGTCCGCGCCGGGCAGGGCCAGGTCGGGCGAGTAGCACAGGTAGGCCGCCCCGCAGCCGTCGAGGAGCGCGTCCCAGGCGGAGCGATCGTGCCAGTCGAAGGGCGGATCGCCCTGGCGCGAGGCCGTGCGCACGGGCAAGCCTCGGGCTGCCACGAGGTCGGTGATGCGCCGTCCGGTGCGTCCGGTGGCGCCGGTGATGAGGATGGGTCGGTTGGTCATGGGACCAGGAGTACCACCCACCGTCTGGATGATGAATGGTTCTGAGTCCGTTATCCATACGCAAGCGTCTAACCTCCGGGTGGTGGATCCGCTGACGCGCACCATGTCGGACCCCCATCCGAGTCCTCGCCGTACGGCGAGTGCGAGCAGACCGTGCTGTGAGTTGGCTCACCGACCTGGTTGCCAACTGTGCCGCACCGACCGCCGGACCGAGATTCCGCCGAGGACGAGCGAAGCTCGTAGGCGTGGACCCGGCACGCTGATCACCCCTTGTGGGGGCCACGTGGCAGGAGATCACCGAGCAGGGCACGATCGCTGGTGCCGTCGGGGTCAACTGCGACGACCACGAGCTCTCGGCCGCCGAGCTCGAGTCCCACCTGGAGGCACGCTCCACAGGGAAAGGTGAGCGCTCCGCTCGTGCGTGGCGAGGCGACCACCAGCGCAGTCGGGCGCTCACCGGCGGAAGCTGTCGAGAAGAGCGCAACTCGTTCGGCACACATCGCGAGTCCGAGCGACACGTTCTCGACGAGGGAGCCGGGCACGACTGCGCCACTCGAGGTCAGGACCGCTGCGCCCATTCGGAACCCTGAGTAGGGCGCATAGGCTCGTCCCCGCGCCTCCACGGCTGCCTTGGTCGCATCTTCGAGATCCATGTCGCCTCCAGAACGGGCCCGAGACACACTCTGGCGCTCGACGAGTGCCTGTTGCCATTGCCAGGCCGAGGCTAGGGCTGCGACGGCGGTGAACCGGGCGCGGGCTCGTCCTGATCGTCCTCTGATCTGGCGATCTCGCGGAACCACAGACCACCGGCCATGACCGAGCCCCAGACGGTCAGCGCAAACACTGCGACCCCGACGCTGAAGATGACGGTCTGGCTCATGACCGTGCCTCGCGTCCAGGTCGTGATGCCGTCTCACCCGCGGGAGTCAGCAGGAGCGTCCCCAAGGAGTGAATGGACCGTCATCCCGAGAACGACGAAGGCCCAGGTCTCCGACCTGGGCCTTCGCTCACAAGTTGGTGGCGGGGGTAGGATTTGAACCTACGACCTTCGGGTTATGAGCCCGACGAGCTACCAGACTGCTCCACCCCGCGGCGAACAGGTGTAGGACTCTACCGCTGGCTGGCGAGAACCCCAAATCGGGTCGCCGCTAGCCGAATCCGGTCGGAACGACCGGTGGCTCTTGCGGTTCGGACTCGGCGACCATCAGCTCGAGCGCTCGAGCCACCAGGTCCCGGCCTTCTCGGACCAGACGCTGGTACTCACCGAGGTCGCCCTCGCGCAGGGCCTCGTCGGCCTCGTCGAACAGGTCGTCGGCATCGGCCAGTAGCTCGGCGGCGGTCCGGTCGTCGTCGTCAGTCGGCGGTTCGGTGGTCGGCGGCGGAGTCGGCGTCTCACCCGGCGTCGGATCCTCGGGTTCGGGATCGACCGCTGGGTCCTCCGGATCGATCGGGTCGTCCGGCGGGTCCTCGATGAACCCGGGGTCCTCCCCGGTCTCGGCCTGGACGCCGAACAGCTCCTCGAGCGCCAACGCCAAAGACGGCTGCATCGTGATCTCGTCGCCGTAGGCCACGATCACGTTCCGCAGCTCGGGCACAGGGGTTGCGCCCGCCGCCTCGACGTACAACGGCCGGACATAGAGGATCGACTCCTCCACCGGCACCAACGTGAGGTTGCCCAACCGCACCCGCGAACCTTCCCGGTTCAACAGCGCGATGCGAGACGCGATGTCCTCCTCGGAGAGGATGTTCGCGTTCACGATCGCCGGGCCGTCGATGGGTTGCGGCAGCTGATAGACCACCAGCCGTCCGTATTCCTCGAACTCGCTCTTGGCCACCATGAAGGCGGTGAGCTCGGCTCGGGTATCCCCCGCCGAGATCGGCACGAACGGTCGCAACATCACGAACGATTCGGTGTCCTCACCCGGGAGGCTCATCAACAGATAGTAGGGGTCGATCCGACGGGCACGGGTGCCGGTCTGCTCACCCTCAGGGTTGGTGATGGCGGTGACCGCACCCGACCCGTCGACGGTGACACCGGGGTCCTGGGCGACGTCCCACGCACGGTCACGTGCGTAGAACTCCTGGGGGTCGTCGATCCAGTAACGGCCCCACATGTTGGTCTGGACCGTGAACAGGTCCTCGGGATAGCGCAGGTTGTCGATCAGCGAGCCCGGCATGTCCTCGATCGGCGCGAACAACTCGGGGAACGCCTGCGCGTAGGCCCGAACCAGCGGATCCTCGTCGTCGATGACATAGAGCGTCACGGTGCCGTCATAGGCATCGACCACCGCCTTCACCGAGTTGCGCACGTAGTTGAAGTTGCTGTTCAACCCGCTCCCGGAGCCGACCTGTTCGGTCTCGGCCCGCTGCGCATACGGAAAGCGATCTGTCGTGGTGTAGCCGTCGATCACGTAGAAGATCGCCCCATCGGAGACGACGGGGTAGGGGTCGTCGTCGAAGGCGATGAACGGCGCCAC
>SKKL01000276.1 GCA_007121465.1 Acidimicrobiales bacterium
CGCGTGAGGATCTTCGACGGGGCGGCACCGAAGGCATGCCCGGCCTCGACCACCTCGGCGTCGACGCCACGGATGCCGAGCTCGGTGAGACGGACCGCCGGAGGCATCGAGAACACGATGGTTGCCACCATCCCCGGGACCTGGCCGATGCCGAAGAACGAGATGGCCGGGATCAGGTAGACGAACGCCGGCATCGTCTGCATCAGGTCGAGCACGGGTCGGACGATGCTGCTGACGAGCGGACTGCGCGAGGTGGCGATTCCCAGGGGGACGCCGAGCGCCACCGCCATGAGGCTGGCCACGAGGACCAACGAGAGCGTGGACATGGACTGGGGCCACAGGCGCATGCTCTCGATGAGCGAGAATGCGAGGAAGGTGAAGATGCCGAACTTCCAGCCTCGGATCCACCAGGCGAACAGGCCCAGCACGACACATACGATCAGGGGGTCCGGATAAGTGAAGACCCACTCGATCTGGTCACGGAGGAAGCGCAGGACCCCCGACAAGATGTCGAAGAACCAGCCCATGTTGTCGGTCAACCAGTCGACGACATCCTCGACGCGGTCGCCGATGCGAAGGCGAGGGAGTTCAGGCACCGGCGGCCTCCTCAGCGTGGCCGCCGAGATCGGGCGGAGGCGGATCGGACAGGTGCGAAATCGAACTCGCGGACTCGACCCCACCGGGCCTGTCGTGGTTCGCGCCCGTCCCGTCGGAGCCCGCCAGCGACACGTGGGGTGAGTCCTCCCCTTCGCCGGCAAGGGCCGCGAGAAGCGTCACTCGGGGAATGACCCCGACCAGGCGCCCGTCGTCGACCACGGCGAGGGGCAGTGGGCTCTCGGCCGCCGGAGCGAGGATCTCGTAGAGCGGCGCATCGGGGGTAACCCACGTGAGGTCGTCGGGAGCGATGAGCACCTCGTCGAGCGTTCCGTCGCGTCGGGCCGCTTCGGTGACCGCATCGTCGCGGACCGCTCCGCGCAGCTTTCGTTGGGGGCCGACGACGAACAGCGCCGAGACCTGCTGCTCGCGCATGACCCGCATCGCCGCCCGGGGACCCTCGTGGGGGCCGAGGGTGGACCGGGGATCCTCCATGACCGACGAGGCGGTGAGGACCCGGGAGCGGTCGACATCCTGGACGAAGGAGGCGACGTAGTCGTTGGCCGGATCCTGGAGGATGTTCTCGGCTGTGCCGACCTGCACGATGCGGCCGTCCTTCATCACTGCGATGCGGTCTCCGATGCGCATGGCCTCGTTGAGATCGTGGGTGATGAAGACGATGGTCTTGCCGAGCGACTCCTGCAGGTCGAGCATCTGGTCCTGCATCTCCCGGCGGATCAGGGGGTCGAGAGCGCTGAACGCCTCGTCCATCAACAAGATGGGGGCGTCGGTGGCGAGGGCGCGGGCGAGACCCACGCGCTGCTTCATGCCACCGGACAACTGGCCGGGGTAGGCGTCGACCCGATCGCCCAGCCCGACGATCTGCAGTGCTTCGCGGGATCGTTCACGCCGTTCGGCGGTACCCACGCCGCGGGTCTCGAGACCCCATGCCGCGTTGTCGAGAACGGTGCGGTGGGGCATGAGCGCGAAGTGCTGGAACACCATGCTGATCTGCTCAGCCCGCACCCGCCGAAGCTCCCTCGCGCTCAGCCCGGTGATGTCGGTGCCCCCGATCGTCACCCGTCCCGCCGTCGGCTCGAACAGGCGGTTGATCATCCGGACGATGGTCGACTTGCCCGAGCCCGACAGGCCCATCACGACGAACAGCTCCCCCTGCCCGATGCGCAAAGAGGCGTCGATCACTGCCGCTACGGCGCCCGTCTCCTTCTGGACCTCATCGCGTGTGTGACCCTCGTCGAGCATCTTCCGGGCCCGTTCCTGCTGGGGTCCGAAAATCTTGTAGACGGAGTCGAGTTCGATCTCGCTCACTGCCCTCCCAGGACGGGGGGCATTTCTGACCCCGCCCGCGCGTACTCAACGAGTGTGGACGACGGAGGGGCGACTTCACAAGCCGCAGGACCGACGCCACCCCCCAGTGGCGTCGGCCCGACGCGATCAGTCGAAGCGGCAGAGACCGGCGGAGATCACCGCTTTGTCGCCGACCGACGTGGTGAAGACGGCCTCGCCGTCGCCGATTCGCCACATCCGCACGGTGAGATCGTCACCGGGCAACACCGGTGAGGCGAAGCGCCCTTCCATGTGCCGGAACCGGGCCGGATCGGAGTCGCACAGGGTGTGCAGCAGCGCCCGGCCGGTGAAGCCGTAGGTGCACAGCCCGTGCAGGATCGGCTTGGGGAAACCCCCGACGTCGGAGAACGACTTGTCGGAGTGCAGCGGGTTGCGGTCGCCGTTCAGGCGATAGGTGAGGGCCTGGTCGGGACGGGTCGAGTAGGTGACCTCGTGGTCCGGATCGCGCTCGGGCGGGACGTTGGTCGGACCCGACGGGCCCCGTTCACCGCCGAAACCACCCTCGCCGGAGATGAACACCGACGAACGGGTGCTGAACAACGGCTCGCCCGAGTCGACCAGCTTCGAGTGTGACTCGGTGACGATGACCGCGCCCTTGCCCTTGTCGTAGATCCCGACGATCTCGCCCTGCGCCTCGAGCTCGCCCTCGACGGGCAACTCGCGATGCAGGGTGATCGCCTGCTCGCCGTGGACGAGCATCGCCGGGTTGAACGACCCCACACTGCCCATCGCCCCTCGCCCGGCTCCGAGCACCACCGCCATGGTGGGAAGCGCCCGCTGGTCGACACCTTTGGTGTTCTCGGTCGTGAACTCGAGCTCGAAGCCCACCGGATCGATGCTGCCCGCACCCACGCTCACCGCGTAGAGCAAGGCGTCCTTGCTGGTCCAGCTCCGTCGGCCCGGTTCCCCCTTGGCCCCTACCGCGTCCGGATTGATCGGCATGTTCCCCCCTCGGTTGTTGTACTCCGACGATGATGCCGGGCGGGGCGGCTCTCGGCCACCCCGCCCGCGCACCTACATCTTCAGCTGCGGCTCAGATGCCCTGGCCGGGGCGTCCCGGGCCCTCGGCGTCCTTGCCGCTCATGTCGGCGTTCAGCCGGGCGTTGGACATCAGCTCGGCGACGACCGGACCGAGCTTGGTCGGATCGTCGACCGGCTCGGCGACCGGACCGCGGTGCCAGCCCTCGGCGATGCCGAGCGAACGTCCGCTGACGTCGAACACACGACCGGTGACGTTCTTCGCCTCGGGACTCGCGAGCCAGGTGACGATCGGCGAGATCCAGCGCGGCGACATCTGCTCCTTGGCCTCCTCGGGGAGCTGACCCATCCCGAGGTTCTCGGTCATGCGGGTGAGCGCCGTCGGGGCGATGGCGTTGCAGGTCACGCCATAGCGGGCGAGCTCGAGCGCGCTGATCACGGTGAAGGCGGCGATACCGGCCTTGGCCGCGCCGTAGTTGGTCTGGCCCACGTTGCCGTAGATCCCCGAGGGAGACGCGGTGCTGATGACACGACCGTCGACCTCGTTGCCGGCCTTCGACTGCTCGCGCCAGTAGGCGGCGGCCCAGCGGGTGGGGGCGAAGGTGCCCTTCAGGTGCACCTTGATGACGAGGTCCCACTCCTCCTCGGTCATGTTGGTGAGCATCCGGTCACGGAGGATGCCGGCGTTGTTGACGAGGATGTCGAGGCGGCCGAAGGTCTCGACGGCCTGGTTGATCATCCCCTGGGATGCCTCCCAGTCGCTGACGTCGGCACCGTTGACGACGGCCTCGCCGCCCATGCCACGGATCTCCTCGACGACCTCGCCGGCCGGACCCGAACCGCCGCCGGAGCCGTCCATCTCCGCACCGAGGTCGTTGACCACGACCTTGGCGCCCTGCTCGGCCATCATCAGCGCGTGCTCGCGGCCGATGCCCCGGCCTGCGCCGGTGATGATGGCGACGCGCCCCTCGAGGATTCCGCTCATCGTCTGTGTCACTCCTGGATCGTTGTCGAGTGTGTCCCCCGCGACCGTCTCGCGGTGCTGGAAGCGATGATGCCAGAACCCGGCTCACCGGTCCCATTCCGGGGCCGGAAGCCACGGATCGGGATCCGATCCGCCGACGCCCGGCCCCGCTGTGGAGTTCGCTCGTAAAGGTGCGATGATGTGGACCGATGTCGCGCCTTCGATCCCTCCCGCGCGGCCCGTTGGCGATGCTGATCGGCGGCGCCGCCGTACTGGGCCTCTACCTCTTGCTGCTCGCAGCGTCGTTCGTCGACCCCGGGTACGCCGGCTCGTCGGTCGGCCGCAACATCGAGTTCGCCGGCACCTCCGTGTCGGGGGTCGAGATCGACGAGCTCGACTCGGCGGTCAGCGACGCGAGCAACGGATTCGAGTCCACCCCGGTCGAGATCGACGCAGGCGAGGGAGCGCTCACCACGACCGCCGGCGACGTCGGCTTGATCGTCGACGTCGGGGCCTCCCGCGAGGCGGTCGAGGACGCCAACTCCCCCTCCTTCCTCACCCGACCGACGAGCTGGGTCGCGAGCTTCTTCGGGACCCACGACATCGGCGCTCACTACGAGGTCGATCGAACGACCTTGGCCGACACCCTGGTCGGGCTCGACCTCCCCGGTGTGAGTGAGTGGAGCGATCCCCGCCTCGTGGCCGATGCCTCGGGGGTGACCATCGAGCCGGGAAACCCCGGATTCGGGCTCGACACCGAGGAGGTGGCCGATCTGCTCGAGGAGGCCGCCGACGGCCGGGATCTCCACAGTGACGAACCAGTGGTCGTGTCCCCGACGCTGATCGAGGTCGATTCACCGATCACCGACGCCGACGCCGAGCGGGTCGCGGCCGAGGCGGCGGCCGCCACCGCTCAACCGCTGCCGGTCACCGTTGGCGAGACCGAGGGCATTCTCGAGGTAGCCACACTGCGGTCCTGGCTCGTCCTCGACATCGTCGACGACACCCTCGCATGGGACATCGATCACGACGCGGCTCTCGTCCACCTCGAAGAAGCATTCGCCGACGCAGGCAGCGTCGGCAGCGACGTCGCTTTCGTCGTCGACGACGGCGGACTGCGGGTCGAGCCGGGTGCCGACCGGACGCTCTGCTGCGAAGAGGACAGCACCGAGCGGATCGAGGCCGCCCTGCGGGCCGGCGACGACCACGTCGAGCTCCCGCTGCGCTCCGAGGAGCGGGTCCGGAACGCCGAGTGGGCCGAGTCGCTCGGGATCATCGAGGAGGTCGGCTCCTTCACGACCTACCACGCCTGCTGTCAGAACCGTGTCGTGAACATCCACCTCATCGCCGACGCGGTCCGAGGCCACGTCATCGAGCCGGGGGAGACCTTCTCGATGAACGACCACGTGGGTCGTCGTACCGAAGAGAAGGGGTACCTTCCCGCCGGGGGGATCACCCAGGGCGTGCTCGTCGATCAGCTCGGCGGCGGGGTCTCCCAGTTCTCCACGAGCTTGTTCAACGCCGCCTTCTTCGCCGGTCTCGACTTCGGCGAGTACCAAGCTCACTCCATCTACTTCTCTCGCTATCCCTATGGCCGCGAGGCGACCCTCTCGTATCCGGCGCCGGACCTCCAGATCCGCAACACCAGTCCCTACGGCGTGCTGATCTGGCCCACCTACACCGACACCAGCATCACCGTGACCCTCTACTCGACCCGACACGTCACCGCCGAACAGACCGGGCAGAGCGAATCGATGTCGGGGGTGTGCACCGTCGTTCGCACCGAGCGCACCCGCACCTGGGACGACGGCCGCGTCGAGGTCGACCACGTGGTGGCCCGCTACCGGCCCAGCGAGGGCGTGAACTGCTCGGGCGAACCGAGCGTTCCCACCACCGAGCCACCTCCGCCCCCACCCCCTCCCC
>SKKL01000015.1 GCA_007121465.1 Acidimicrobiales bacterium
GGCAGGGTCACCAGGACCGCGGACGGGAACCCGAAGGCGTAGGCGAGGAGGCTCGCCGACACGAGGCCGGCGGCGATCACGCCTCGCCAGCGGGTGACCTCCAGGTGGTGGCCGACGACACCGACCAACGCCGGCAGCAGGGTGAGCGAGGCGAGCATCGTCACGCCCACCACGAGAGACGCGCTGATGGCCAGCCCGGTGATGAACCCGAGCTGCATGAGGATCATGCCCATGAGAGAGATGACGACGGTGGCTCCGGCGAAGGCGACGGCACGACCAGCGGTGTCGACCGCGATCACCACCGACCGCTCGAGGTCGTGGCCGTGGCGGCGGTTCTCCCGGAAGCGGGTCACGATGAAGAGCGCATAGTCGATGCCCACGCCGAGCCCGAGCATCACGCCGATCATCTGGGCGAAGTCGGGGACTTCGACGACGTGGCTGACCAGTCCCGCCAGCACCAGGCCGACACCGATCCCCGCCAGCGCGACCCCGATGGGCAGACCCATGGCGAGCACCGACCCGAAGGCGACGATGAGGATGACGATGGCGAAGGCGAGGCCCACCAGTTCGGCGGTCGGTTCCTCGAACCCGGCGAACACCTCGCCGCCGAGCTCGATCTGGAGGCCGGCGACGACGGGCATCACCTCGCGGATCTCGTGGGCGATCTCCTCGGCATCCTCGACCGACGTGCCGTTGGCGAGCTCGACGAGCGCGTAGGCGAGCTCTCCGGCGAGTGGCCCGTCGGGCGCGATCTGGTTGGTGCCCTCCTCGGTGTAGGGGCTGACCACCGTCACCGAATCGATCGCATCGACGTCGTCGAACAGGGCGACCATCGCCTCGCGCACCTCGGGATCATCGACCCCGCGGGGGCTGGTGAACACGATGGAGCCGGCCCACCCCGCGCCCTGACCCCCGAAGTGTTGGTCGAGGATCTCGATCCCCCGCCGGCTCTCCACGTCGGGGAGGGAGAACTCCGTGCGGGTCTTGGTGCCGGTCACACCGAGCAGCGCACCCCCGGCGAGCGCCGCCACGAGCCATAGACCGATGACGGTGTAGCGGTGCCGATAGCACCAGCCACCCATGCGTGCGAACACGGCCACCTCCGTGGGGTTCCCCGTCCTCGACGGGACCGACCGTGAGAATCGTCCCCCTTTTCGGTGTCCCGGCGGAAGCGTTTTCAGCGAGACATGCGTCACACAGGGAACTCAACCGACCGGTTCGAGCACCCGGTGGTCCTCGTCGAGGGTGACCACATCTCCCTGGCGCTCTCGCCAGCCGGCCCACAGGCGCAGACACGACGGCTGGACGAACACGGCGGCGAGGAACGAGTAGACGATGGTGATGGCGACGATCGTGCCGAACTGCTGGATCGGAACGAGCGAGGCGAAGACCAGCACTCCGAAGCCCGCCGCGGTGGTGGCGGCCGAGCCGGCCATGGCCCCACCGGTGTGGGTGAGGGTCTGGCGGACCGCTTCGTCGAGGTCGTCGTAGCGTCGACGATCCTCGAGGAACCGGTGGGTCATGTGGATGCCGAAGGGCACGCCGATGCCGATCCCGAGACTGGCGACCATGGCGGTCAAGACGTTGAAGCTGAACCCGAGGAGCCACATGGTGCCGAGAACCCATGCCACCACGGCGATGGACGGGACCATGGTGATCGCCCCGATCAGCGGGCGTCGTTCGACGAGGCCGTAGTAACTGACCAGCAGCGCCAGTGCCGCGAAGAGCGTGAAGGCGATCCCCCGCGCCTGGGAGGTGGTGAGGGCGTCGAGGGTGTCGTCGATCACCAGCAGCTCCGAGGTCACCCGCACGTCGACCGCACTCCCGGCCAGCGGGGCCACCGCCTCGGCGAGGGCGGCATCCAGCTCGTCGACCCGGTCCGGCCCGGCGCGGGTCGCGATCGACATCACCCCGATGTCGAGGTTCTCTCCGACGACGGTCGACATCTGGGCAGGGGCCACCGAGAAGGCCAATTCGTAGAGCCCGGCGACGTCGGCGTCGGGAGCCACGCCGTCTTCTCCGAGGCCCAGCTCGGCGAACTGCCCGGCCAGATCCGGGTCGGATCCGGCGATTCCAGCGAGCAACGTGTAGGGGGACTGCACCTGGGCGACACCGTCGGTGACCCGCACCAGCGCTTCGTCGGACAGGTCGGTTTCCACCGCCGCGAAGGCATCGAGCACGGCCGGGTCGGTGAGATCACCTTCGGCGATCACGAAGGCCACCTCGTTGACGTCTCCGCCGAAGAGGTCGTCGATGCTGGCGATGAGCTGACCGATCTCGGATTCGGGTGGGATGAAGTCGTCCTGGCTGAACGAGGTGCGAATCTGGGTCGCGGCGATGCCCGACAGGACCGTGACGACGAGAGCGACACCGATGACCGCCTTCGGCGCGCGCTCGGCGAGGAAGGCGGTCCGGGACATGAGCCGGGCCAGACCGTCCTGACGACCGCGGGTCTCGGCCTTGCTGGCCTTCCACGTGCGGGTGCTGCGCGCCCGGCGGGTGTCGATCAGGTTCCGAGCCGAGGGAATCAGCAGGCCCATGACCACGAAGGCCGAGATCACACCCACGGCGGTGAAGATGCCGAAGTCGCCGAGGGGCGGCAGCGGTGAGATGACGTTGGTGAGGAAGCCGAGGACGGTGGCACAGGTGGCGAGCACCAGCGCTCCGCCGACGGTGCGGACCGCCGCGTTGGCGCTCCGCCCGGCGTTCAGTCCGTGCCGACGTTCCTCGCGGTAACGGGAGGTGAGGTGGATCGAGTAGTCGATCCCGAGACCGACGAGCAGGACCGGGACGATGATCGACACCTGGGTGAAGTAGCCGACCAAGCCGAGATAGTCGGGCCCGAGGAGGACACCGAAGCCGAACATCCAGGTGATCGAGACGATGAGACCCACCAGGCCGAGCGCCACGTCGCTGAAGGTGCGGAACTGCAACGCGAGGATCAGGATGATCAGTAGGAAGGACAGGCCGAGCAGCGAGCTCATCTCGCCTTCGGAGTCGCGTTCCATGCGGTCGCTGAGGATGTACTGACCGAAGGGCTCGACCTCGACGACGTCGGGGGCCTCGAGCCCATCCACGATCTCGGCGGCTCGGAGCTCGGCGTTGGCTACCTCATTGAGGGTGAGCTCGGGGTCGAAACCGACCACCACCAGCCCGGCCCTCGCTCCCTCGCCGGGCTGGTAGTCGACCGAGAGGAGCTCGGGCGCGACAGGCGCTCCCGTCTCGGCGATCCCCATGGCGAAGCTGCTCAGACCGTTCGGCTGGGCGAGTGCGGCCACGACCTCCTCGTCGGCCGCGAGTGCGGCCACGACCTCGTCGGCGAACGCGACGCTCGCCGGGTCGAGGACATCGCCGTCCTCGCCGGCGTCGAACACGATCTGAGCCGACACTCCGCCAGCCGCGAACTCCCGCTGGACCAGCTCGAGCGACTCGGCCAGCTCCCCGTCAGGGGCGAAGGCGGTCATGTCGGTGTCGGTCTGCTGCTGGCCCGCGAAGTAGCCGAGGACGAGGGTGAACGCGAACAGCGAGATGATGACGCGACCGGGCCGACGTTCGGCGGCGGTGGCCATCAGGCGAAGAAGGTGACTCATGGACGGGAGCCTACCGACAGCACCCGCCATACTGACAGTGACTGACACATTTCACACCGGGAGCCGTTATCCTGGTCCGAGATGACCGCCGACGAGCCGAACACACCGGCTGCCGACCCGCCTGACGACCCGCGGACACGACGCCGCGCCCGCTTCCGCGCCGAGGCCCAGGACACCGCGGTCGAGATGTTCGCCGCCCACGGTTTCGACCAGGTCACCATGGCCGAGATCGCCCACGCACTCGACGTCTCCGAGCGAACGCTGTTCCGGTACTTCCCGTCCAAGGAAGCGCTCCTCGATCCGGCCAACGACGACCTGATCGACCAACTCTTGCGTGCCCTCGAGCAACGCCCGGTCGACGAGACCGCCTTCACCGCTCTGCGCGGCGCCCTGCGAAGCGTCGGCCACGAGCTCGACGACGAGCGGGCGCGGTTCGTGGCTCAGATCGACCTGATCCACCGCCACCCGGCCCTCATGGCCCACATGATGCACCGCCAACGCGAGATCGAGGAGGGCTTGGCTCGCGTGGTCGCGTCGCGTGCCAGCATCGACCCCGACACCGATCTTCGCCCCGCGCTCGTCGCCGCCGCGGTGAGCAGCGCCCTGCGGGTGGCGGTCGAGCGGTGGGCCCTCGGCGATGCCGACACCGACCTCGCCACCCACCTCGACGAGAGCCTCGAGCTGCTCGCCCGGGGCCTCGCCGACCTCTGACGATCGGCTCTCTGCGGTCAGTCCGAGCTGGCCGGGGGTCGCCAGAACACCGCGAGGAGCAATGCCGCGCCACCGAGGCCGGCCGCCGCGGTGATCCCCAGGCCACTGGCCCCGACGAAGACATCCCAGTCCGACACCCGGTCGAGGGACCACTCCCCCGCGCCGAGCGCCCCGATGGCGAGGCTGACCACCGAGAGCACCATCACGTACTCCCATCCCTCGCCCGGGCGGAACGTGAAGAACCCGTTGCCCCGGTGGTTGGTGATCCAGGCGACGACCATGACCCCCAGCGCGCCGCCGGCGGCGAGGGAGGTGAACCATCCGGCGATCAGCAGAGCGCCACAGGCGATCTCGGTGAGGCTGGCGAGCCAGGCGTGCAGCTTGCCGGGCCGCATCCCGAGGGACTCGAACCACCCGGCGGTTCCGGTGATCTTGCCGCCGCCGATGATGTGGTTGATCCCGTGAGCGAGCATCACCGCGCCGAGCACACCTCGCAGCATCGTCAAGGCCAGCGCGATGGTCGTCTCGTCACTCATGTGCGGTGTGACCATCGGCGCACGGGAATGGTTTCCCGGCCCCGCACCTCGATCAGAGGTTGGCCAGCCACTTCTCCGCTCGCTCGAGCCGCGCCTGGAGCTGATCGGCGCTCGCCTCGGCGATGCGGAGGACCGACACCTCGCGGTTGAGGCGAGCGTTCACCTCCCGATGACTCAGGCCGGTCACCCGGGCCAGGTGCTGGGCCAGCTCGGCGTTGGCGGTGCGGAGCTCGGACTTCACCTCCGACAGGGGTCGTCCGTCCAGCGCGAGCCCACCCCGGCCGCGGGGCGGAGGGAGCGGTAGCTCCACCGGGACACTGGTGTCGAGGTCCTCTTCGTCGAGGTTCTCGACGTCGGGATCGTCCTCGAACACCGATCTCGATTCTCCGGGTTCGGCCACCTCGGCGCTGAGCACCTGGAACAGCGACATCTGCTCGGCCTCGCCGTCCAGCTCGTCGAGCGCGGTCGGGTCCTCGGGTTCCTCCGGCTGTTCGCCCTCTTCCCAGGTGCGCCGGAGGCTGTGGCGACGCTGCTCGCTGATCGTCGCCGCGTACTGGCGTAGACGGGGGTCGTCGGGGATGAACAGCCAGGCGCGCTCGCGGCGGGCGGGGCCCCCGGTGTGGCGCACGAAGCGGCCGACGACCTGACGGAAGAACAGCTCGGTGCCGGTCGTGGTCGCGAACACGCCAAGACGCAGGCGGGGGATGTCGACCCCCTCGGACACCATGCGGACCGCGATCAGCCACGGCAGGTCGCCATCGGCGAAGGCGGCGATCCGTGACGACGCCGCCGGGTCGTCAGAGGTGACGACCATGGCGGTCACCCGTTGGCGGGCCCGTAGCAGGTTGGCGATGCCGCGGGCATGCTCCTGGTCGGTGGCCACGACGAGGCCCGCCGCGTCGGGTTGTTCGACCCGGATGGCCATCAGACGCTCGTGGGCCTGGGCGAGCACCGTCGGCAACCATTCGCCGTCGAGGCTCAAGGCGGTGCGCAGCCGCTGGGACGACCGGGTGCGGTCGAGGGCGTCGTCGAAGGTCGCCGCGTTGACCGACCCGTCGGGAGCCGTCCACTCCATGTTCCCCCCGATGGTGGGGAAGTACACGGGCCGCACCACCCGTCGGTCGGTCAGGGCGGCCTGGTAGCCGTAGTCGAAGTCGGGGTGGGCCTCGTCGTTCACGTAGTTCACGAAAGGGATGGCATGGGTGTCGGAGCGGAACGGTGTCCCCGACAGCGACACCCGCTGAGGTGCGCCCTCGAAGGCACGACGGATCGACGTGCCCCACGCCCGCTCGTCGCCCGCGTGGTGGAGCTCGTCGAGGACGACGACGCAACGACCGGAGTGGCGGCGCAGCGGATCGGGATTGGCGGCGACCTGCTGGTAGGTGACCGCCACGCCGTGCATGTCCGACGGTAGGTCCCCGGTCGCCGACGACCACGACGGCTCGAGATGCACCCCGAGAGCCGCCGCCGCCCGGGCCCACTGGACCTTCAGGTGGCTCGTCGGGGCAACGACGACGACCTGGTGGCGCGGGTTGGCCGCCAGGTGACGGACCACCGCGGCGAGCGCGAACGTCGTCTTGCCGGCTCCCGGCGTGGCGACGGCGAGGAAGTCGGGCTCGGGGTGACGTTCGAGGAGGTCGAGAGCCTCCTTCTGCCATCGACGGAGACGAATCGGGCGGGACATCGGCCTGCTGACCGTAGCGGCCCACCGAGCGGTCTCCGACCGTCGCCGAGCCCTTCGCCGCCGGTACCCGGACAGGAACGGTCCTGCGGCCCTAACGGTGGGGATCGCCGCACCCGACACTGGTCCCAGTCGAGGAAGAGGGCACGAGGTCGAGGTCGCGGAACCGTCCCACGAGGTCGATGGTGTGGATCGGGGGGATTCTGCGCTCATCCGAGCGCTCGTGTTGTTCAACTTCGCGCGATCGCCGGCTGCGGCCTCCACCGGATGGAGGCGCGGCGCACGCCACGAGGACGCTGCCCCGATACGCCCGTATTGAGGTGGGCGATCTTTCTCCGTAGATCTGATTGACGAATTTTATTTCTGGTGCTTTACTGCGTTGAACACCCCCACGACCCAGGAGAGCGCGATGAGCCGTCCCACGACCCCCACGCCTGTCACCGTCGCCCACGGCGACGGCATCGGACCTGAGATCATGGAGGCCACGCTCTGGGTGCTCGACGAGGCCGGGGCCGAGCTCGACATCGAGACCATCGAGATCGGCGAATCGGTGTACGAAGCGGGCAACCCGTCCGGCATCAGCGCCGACGCCGTCGAGTCGATCAGGCGGACCGGAGTGTTCCTCAAAGCCCCGATCACCACGCCTCAGGGCGGCGGGTTCAAGAGCCTGAACGTCACCGTCCGCAAGACCTTCGGCCTCTACGCCAACATCCGGCCCTGCACCGCCTACTCGCCCTTTGTCGCGACCAAGCACCCGGGCATGGACGTCGTCGTCGTCCGCGAGAACGAGGAGGACCTCTACGCCGGGATCGAGCACCAACAGACCGACGAGGTCGTGCAGTGCCTCAAGCTGATCTCCCGCCCAGGGTGCGAACGCATCATCCGCTACGCCTTCGAGTACGCCGTCGCCCACGGCCGTCAGAAGGTCACGGCGTTCACCAAGGACAACATCATGAAGATGACCGATGGTCTGTTCCACGAGGTCTTCGACGAGATCTCGGCCGACTATCCGACCATCGAGCCCGAGCACTGGATCATCGACATCGGCGCCGCCAAACTCGCCGACACCCCCGAGGCGTTCGACGTGATCGTCCTTCCCAACCTGTACGGCGACATCCTCTCGGACGTGGCCGCTCAGATCGCCGGATCCGTCGGACTGGCCGGGAGTGCCAACGTCGGCCACCAGGTGGCCATGTTCGAGGCCATCCACGGTTCGGCCCCCAGGCGGGCCGGACAGGACGTCGCCAACCCGTCCGGGCTGATGCTGGCCGCGGTTCAGATGCTGGCCCACGTCGGCCAGCACGACGTCGCCGGCTTGGTGCACAACGCGTGGCTCCGCACGATCGAGGACGGCATTCACACCTACGACATCCACGACCCGGCGGTCAGCAGTGCCAAGGTGGGGACGAAGGGCTTCGCCAACGCGGTGATCGACCGTCTCGGCGAGCGGCCCGACCAGCTGGCTGCGGTGGAGTACACGAACCAGCGGCCCATCGAGGTTTCGGTCACCCCGCGGCCGCCAGCGGAGAAGACCCAGCTCGGGGTCGACGTCTTCCTCCATCGCCAGGACCTCACGCCCGACCAGATCGCAGAGGCGCTCGAACCGCTCGCCGGGTCTCTCCGGCTGGACATGATCTCCAACCGGGGCCAGAAGGTGTGGCCCCACGGCGCCCCGGAGACTCTGCTCACCGACCATTGGCGCTGCCGCTTCCTCAGCCCGGAGGGCAGCACCACCACCGCCGCCGAGGTGGTCGAGCTCCAGGCTCGGATGGTGGAGCAGGGCTATGAGCCGATCAAGACCGAGGGGCTCTTCGCCTTCGACGGCGCCCCCGCCTTCACCGTGGGGCAGGGCCAATGACGATCCTCACCCAGCCTCCCGGCACCGTCGTCGCCGCCGAGATCACCCCCGAGGGGGATGTGACCATCGTCGTCGCGGCGCCTGCGGGAGATCCCATGGTCACGGCCCGGGCCCTGTCGGCCGCGGTCAGCCCCTCGCCGGTGCACCTCGCCCGGTGCCAGCTCGAGGACGGGACCGAGGTGTATCCGACTCCCTCGACCCGCCTCGACCCGGAACCCGCGGCGCCCGACCACGAGCCGGTTCGACTCGTACTCTCGCTCCGGCGACGCCACGCGGGCCAGCACCTCGACGGGCTCGTCCGAGCCGACGCGGTCCACCGAGTGGAGGCAGCGCTGCAACGAATGTGACGGGGTTCCCCTCGGTGGCTGCGCCCCTGACGGTGTGGGATGGGGCAGACCCCGCCATGGGCTGCGGCCCGTCCTACAGCAGTCGGCCGCCGGTGACGCCGAGTACCTCTCCGGTGACGTAGCTCGAGTCGTCAGACGCCAGGTAGACGTAGGCGGGCGCCAGTTCAGCGGGCTGCCCGACACGTTCGAGCGGAGTCTGGCCACCGAAGCCCTCGACCTTCTCCTCGTCGAGGGTGGCCGGGATCAACGGGGTCCAGATGGGGCCGGGGGCCACTGCATTCACCCTGATGCCGCGCTCGGCCAGGGCCTGACCGAGGTTCTGCGTGATGTTGACGATCGCCGCCTTGGTCGAGGCGTAGTCGATGAGATGAGGGCTCGGGTCCGACGCCTGGATCGACGCCGAGTTGACGATGGTGGCCCCGCGTTGCAGGTGTGGGAGGGCCGCCTTGGTGATCCAGAACAGCGCAAAGACGTTCGTGCGGTAGGTGCGCTCGAGTTGATCGGTCGTCAGCGACTCGATCGACGAGTCGAGCGACATCTGGTACGCCGCGTTGTTGACCAGGACGTCGAGGCCGCCGAGTGCGTCGATGCTGTTCGCCACGAGTTCGGCGCACCACGCCTCGTCCTGGATGTCGCCCGGCACGAGCACGGCCTTGCGCCCCGCCTCCTCTATCCAGCGGCGGGTCTCCTCGGCGTCGTGCTGTTCCTCCGGTAGGTAGGAGATCGCCACATCGGCTCCCTCCCGGGCGAAGGAGATGGCGACCGCACGACCGATGCCGGAGTCGCCGCCGGTGATGAGCGCACGTCGGCCCTGGAGCCGACCGCTGCCGCGGTAGGAGGACTCGCCATGATCGGGCGGCCGGGCCATGTCGTCGGTCAGCCCGGGATGGTCGATCTCGTGCCCGGGAACGTCTTCGGACCGTGGGTCTTCGGTGGGATCTTGCACCGGGTTCCCCTATCCGATGCGCGTCGGCCGAAACCTCCTCGTGGCTCAGAGGAACGCCAGGTCGAGTACAGCGGGGACGTCGTCCACCAGGTGAATGGTGACGGCCTCGCGCACGTGCTCGGGGATCTCGTCGATGTCCTGGCCGTTGCCGCGAGGCAGGATCACCTCGGTGATCCCGGCGCGGTGCGCAGCGAGCACCTTCTCCTTGACCCCGCCGATGGGCAGTACGCGACCCTGCAGGGTCACCTCACCGGTCATGGCGACGTCAGGTCGCATCCGGCGGTTCGACAGCACGCTGACCAGCGCGGTGGTCATGGTGATGCCCGCCGATGGACCGTCCTTGGGAATAGCGCCGGCAGGGAAGTGCACGTGGAAGCGCCGATCGAGGTCGACGTCGTCGCTGATACCGAGGTCCGAGCGGTTGGCGCGGAGGTAGGACAGGGCGATCTGCCCCGACTCCTTCATGACCTCACCGAGCTGTCCGGTGAGGGTCAGCCCGGCCTCCGAGCCCGGGTCGAGGGCGGCGGCCTCGACGAACAGGACATCGCCACCGGCGCCGGTGACCGCCAGGCCGGTCGCCACGCCGGGCACCACAGTGCGCTCGGCAGGGTCCTCCCTCAGGCTGGTGGAGCCGAGGGCGGGGCGCAGATCGTCGTGGGTGATCACCACCTGTTGGCGTGCCGGGTCCTGCACCATGGCGCTGATCGCCCGCCGGACGAGCCGGTCGAGTCGCTGCTCGAGCCGGCGCACTCCGGCTTCGCGGGTGTAGTCGGCGACGACGGTGCGCACCACCTCCGGGGGCACGACGACCTCGTCGTCGTGCACACCATTGCGTTCGAAAAGCCCGGGCAGCAGGTGATCGAGCGCGATGGCCACCTTCTCGTCCTCGGTGTAGCCCTCTATGGGCACGATCTCCATGCGATCGAGCAGAGGTGCAGGGATCGAGTCGAGGGTGTTGGCGGTGGCGATGAACACGACCTCGGACAAGTCGAGCTCGGTCTCGAGGTAGTGGTCGCGGAACGTGGCGTTCTGCGCGGGGTCGAGCACCTCGAGCAGGGCGGCAGACGGATCGCCCCGCCAGTCGGCTCCCACCTTGTCGATCTCGTCGAGGAGGACGACGGGGTTCATCGAACCGGCGTCGACCATCGCCCGCGCGATTCGACCGGGGCGAGCCCCGACGTAGGTGCGGCGGTGTCCGCGGATCTCGGCCTCGTCACGGATGCCGCCGAGCGACATGCGCACGAAACGCCGCCCGAGTGTGTCGGCCACCGACTGACCGAGACTGGTCTTGCCGACCCCGGGCGGCCCGACCAGGGCCAGGATGGTGCCACTCCCCTTCCGGTGGCCGGAGCTCTCGCCCGCGTCGACCTGGCGTTCGGTGCGCAGTGTGCGAACCGCCAGGAACTCGATGATGCGTTCCTTCACCCGGTCGAGGCCGGCATGGTCGGCATCGAGCTGCACGCGGGCGACGTCGAGGTCGAGCAGATCGTCGGTGCGGGTGTTCCAGGGGACCTCGAAAACCGTGTCGAGCCAGGTGCGCACCCAGCCCGCTTCCATGCTCTGTTCACCCATCCGCTCGAGCCGGTCGAGCTCCTTGACGGCGGCCGCCGCCACCGGTTCGGGCAGCTCGCCCTCGTCGATGCGGCGCCGGTACTCGGCGAGTTCGTCCTCGCCGTCGTCGGATTCGCCCAGTTCCTTGCGGATGGCCGCGAGTTGGCGTCGGAGGATGACCTCGCGCTGGGTGCGGCCCAGATCGCCGTTGACCTCCTCGGCGATGTCGCTCGCAACCCGCGCCTCGGCCAACGCCTCCTGCGCCCACTCGAGGGCCAGGGTGAGGCGGGCGGTGACGTCGACCGTCTCGAACAGCTCCAGACGACGCTCGTCGGACAGGTCGGGCCACCAGCCGATGGTGTCGGCCAACGCGCCCGGATCGTCGATGTCGAGCTCGGCCGCGAAGCGACGGGCGCCGATCGCCTCCAGCAGCTGTTCGGCCACGGCGCGGTACTTCACTGCGAGGGCACGCACCTCGGCGCTCGGTTCCGGAGCCGACAGCTCACTGACACTGACCCGCAGGGTGCCGTCGTCGTCGACTTCGCCGCGGCCGATCCGCACCCGGCGCAGGGCCCGCAGCACGACGCCGTCGACACCGCCGGGGAGCTTGCCGCGTTGTTCGATCCGCACGACGACACCGATGGTGCTGTACACCCCGTCTCGCTGGGGTACGGCGACCAGCTCCTCCCCCGTGGAGCGGCGGGCGAGGAGTTCACGGGCCTGGTCGCTCTCGGCCGCCACGGTGACGACCATCTCGGGGAAGAAGACACCCGAGGGGAGGGGGAACAGAGGAAGGGTGGGAGAAGTGGTGGTGGACACGTGGCCTCCGAGCACTGGCGTTGAGGTGATTACACCATTACAGTCATCCACCTACAACGCGATGACGGAAGTAGGTATTCCCGTGGGCACCCTGACCGAGTGGTTCGAGGAGCAGATCCCCGACGAGTGGTTCGCCGGAGGCCCCGAGGTCCTGGTCGACAGTGACGAGATCCTGGTCTTCGGCACCCTTCCCACCGACGAGTCGCCCCGAGCGTTTCGCGAGCGGACCCGCCCCGACCGGGTGGCCATCGCCTCGGCCGCCGAAGCGGCCTTCGGACGCAAGGTCACCTGGGCCGTGCAGGTCGGTGACGACCTGGTGCGGTTCTCCCCGGTCTCGGTCCCGGTCATGACCCGACTACGGATCGAGGAACGCAAGGTGCTCGATCTGCTCATCGACGGAGGCGTCGCCCGCAGCCGCAGCGAGGCGTTGGCCTGGTGCGTACGACTGGTGGCCCAGAACGAAGGCGAGTGGTTGGTCGAGCTGCGCCAGGCCGCCGAAAAGGTGGCGGAGATCCGCCGACGCGGACCGATCTGTTGAGGCATCACCGCGTGGCCCATCTCCATTTCGGCCCTGTCCCCGGGGCACGGACGGAGAGACGATGAGCCTGACCCGCCGGCGTTCCTCCCTCGGAGCAGATTCATGATCGATCCCACCACTGCCACGATCACCGCCAACCAGGAGGTGGGATCGACTGCGCAGCACGCCCCCCGGAGCGAGGCGCTGGTGATCTTCGGCGCGACGGGCGACCTTGCCTCCAAGATGCTCTTCCCTGCGCTCTACGACCTCGCCCGCCGCGACCTGTTGCCCGAGACCGTCATCGGCGTGTCGAGGTCGGACTGGTCGACCGACCAGCTCCTCGAGCACGTCCGTACCTCGATTCGAGCGAAGTTCGGCGAAGCGCTCGACACCGACGCTGCCGACAGGCTCCTTCACTCACTCCAGATGCTGACCGGCGAGTACGCCGACTCCGACACCTACCTGCGTCTGGCCGACGCCATCGGCCGACGAAGGGCGCCGTTGATGTACCTCGCCATCCCGCCCAGCGCCTTCGAGACCGTGATCGAGGGGCTCGCCTCCGCCGGGCTCAACGACGACGGGCGGGTGGTGCTCGAGAAGCCCTTCGGTCGGGATCTCCAGTCCGCTCGAAGGCTGAACCAGTGCGTGCTCGCCCACTTCGACGAATCGGCGGTCTTTCGCATCGACCACTTTCTCGGCAAGGAGGAGGTACTCGATCTGCTGGTCTTCCGGTTCGCCAACCTGCTCCTCGAGCCTGGGTGGAACCGCAACTACGTGGAGAGCGTGCAGATCACGATGGCCGAGGACTTCGGTGTGGACGGACGTGGGCGGTTCTACGAGGAGGTGGGAGCGATCCGGGATGTCGTTCAGAACCACCTGCTCGAGGTCCTGGCGCTGGTGGCGATGGAGCCGCCCGTCGATTCCAGCGCGCGGGCGCTCCGCGACGAAAAGGCAAAGGTGCTCGCCGCTATGGCACCACTCGACCCGGGCTCGGTGGTCCGGGGCCAGTTCCGCGGGTATCGCGATGAAGAAGGAGTCGCCGATGACAGCGACGTCGAGACCTTCGTCGCCTTGCGAGCCACGATCGATTCGTGGCGCTGGGCCGGCGTACCGTTCTTCATCCGAGCCGGAAAGTGCCTGGCCACGACCGCTACCGAGGTACTCGTGGAGTTCAAGCAACCACCGCTCCTGTTCTTCGCTCGCTCCGAATCCGATCCGCCGCACCCCAACCACCTGTTGTTCCGACTCAAGCCCGGCGAGCGCGTGGCCCTGACGGTCCAGATCAAAGAACCCGGCGACGCGCTCCACAGCCGACCTGTCGAACTCGTCTACGACTACGACGAAACCGAGGAAGGGCCCCGCTCGCCCGCCTACGCCAGACTGCTCGACGACGCCCTCTCCGGCGACCAACGCCTTTTCGCCCGCGACGATGCCGTCGAGGAGGCCTGGCGGATCGTCGAGCCGGCGCTCTCCCCCACCGCACCCGTCATCGAGTACGAACCAGGAAGCTGGGGGCCGAGCGAGGCAGAGGCCCTCGTCGCCGATCATGGCGAATGGCACCAGCCCATGACCGATTCGCACTGACCGCGCTGTCTGCCGCCCCTCCCAGCCTGGTTTGACCCCGCTCACCTGGAGGCGGGGCGCGTCGGGCGAGCCCGTCTTCCGGCCGCGGCCGACGGCCTCGACGCCTCCACGCTCCCGGTCGGCCCTCCCGCGGTGCTGGTGGTCTTCAGCGGCCGGGGCTGCTGCGCCGACGCAACACAACGAGTGTGAAGCACACCGTGATGACCGCGGCGAGGACCTGGCCGCCGCGTGCAAGACGGGTGACGTCAATGGTGGGCACCCACTCGACCCGGCCGTCGTGGATCTTGTAGATGCCGACGGGCTGAGCCTGCAGCCCGAACCCCGTGCCGAATCCGCCACCCGCTTCGAGTTCGCCGGTGCCTTCGCCACCTCCGCCGCCTGCACCTCCGGCGATGCGGGCGACCGCGATGATGGTCATGTCGTCGATCACCTGGGGTTCGCCGAACACACGCCTCACCGCCAGCGTGTCGGCCACATCGCGGATGCTGTCGAGAACCGCAGCAGCGGGTACGTCGTGCCGTTCGGTGGTCATCGTGAATCCTGTCCTGGTGAGTGTGAAGCGGGGTCGACCATCGTTGTGGGTGAAGGTGGTGCCGTCGGCTGATGCATCTCCTCATCCATCGCGAGCGTGCGACCGTCGGGTTCGCCTGCCTAGAGGCACAAGTCCCCCGTCCGTGCCGGAGGGAACCAGCACCCCGGCGGCCGGAACCGTGGTGGATCCGGGCCATCGGACCCTGGAACATCGTGGTGACCCAGCCCGGCGCCGGTGGCGGTGACGTCCTTCGTCGGTTCGAGGGCACCCTGACCTTTGAGCGCACCCCAGCCACCGACGGCGGTGCGCTCGTGTGCCGGGCGTACAGCGCCCGAGAGGGCAGCGTGTGGCAGGCCGCCGTGCTCCGAGTCCACTTCTGAGATCCGGACCCACTGTTCGCTTCGCACTCGGGAGCAGCCCACCGGACGTGAACCGAATTCACGATCCGGGTGGTGGCTTCAGGAGCTTGCCCCCCAGGCGCGGGCGGTTATCATGACTGTTGGGCGTCGTCATCGATGCCTGTTCGCTCCGGACCTGGGTGAACGCTTCAACCGCTGTGGACCCTCGGCGGCGACATCGAGTCGCGTGATCGGGGGTCGGTTGTGGCTGTTTCGGGGATCGTGATGTGGCGACGGCGGAGGAGTGGACGATGAGTGAGTTCGCGCGCGACCGGCGGGTGGACGCGGTGATCATCCAACTCGTGCGACTGGTGCTCGACGAGGACTGGTCCGCTGATGGTGGCGCGACACAGCTGCGCGAACACGCCGGTCGCCCGGTGTTGCGGCGGGCGTTGGCCCGGGTGCGGATCGCGAACATCGACCGACCCACCCCGGTGAGCGCTCGTGCCACAGCGACGTTGGAAGCCGCGCTCGAGCCCGCCGGAATCCAGACGGGACAGCTGGCGGCCCGTCACCGGTCACAACGGAGCGGGCCGCCGGCCTCGAACCGGACCCAAGCCTCGTGACAGGGCCGCCGACCGAACAGAACCGAGCCCAGCGCGACGCTGCTGACACCTCGGCGGGTTCGGGGGCATCGGAGCTGCGGTTGGTTGGCGTCGAGTTGCCGGCCACGTGGCTGGGGGCAGACGCTGTGCCCGTGGGGGTCGTGGTGATCGACCCCGATGGTTGGTGCACCGACACCAACCGGGGCTGGCACGAGCTCACCGGACTCGGTCCGGGCGAGTCGCAACAGCACGGGTGGCTGCGGTGTCTCGATCCCGGCGGTCGCACCGAACTGATGGCGTTGGTCAGCGACGTGGTCGCCCACCGAGCTACTCGGGTGGCCGATCACCACATCACGGTCAGCGGTGGTCCGCCACGATGGACTCGATGGTGGTTGCGGGCCGAACGCGACGGGGGGCTCGGCCGGGTGGTGATGGCGGTAGCCGACGTGGATGCCGACCACACGGCCCTCGATGCGCTCCACCATCGGGCCACACATGACCCGCTCACCGGGCTGGTGAACCGGGCCCAGTTCTTTGAGTTCGTCGACCTGGCGTTGCGTCGCCAGCGGCGCCACCGCGCCCAGGTGGGGGTCCTCTTCATCGACATCGACCGGTTCAAACAGATCAACGACCGGTTCGGTCACCACCGCGGCGATCGAGCACTGGTCGCGGTAGCTGACTGCCTCCAGAGTTGCACGCGACCAGACGATGTCGTGGCCCGCGTCGGCGGTGACGAGTTCGCCGTGTTGTGCGACCACCTGGAGGACCTGACGAGCCTCGCCGCGGTCACCGACCGGGTTCGCGGCGCCCTGGCCGGATCGATGTGGGTCGGCGATTGCGACTGGGCGCTGACCGCCTCGGTCGGGGTCGCCGTAGCGGAACCCGACGATGACGGTGCTGAGACCCTCGTCGACCGCGCGGATCAGGCCATGTACCGCAACAAGCACCGACGTGAGTCGACGATCGACCTCACCGATCCGACCGACACTCCCACATCAGGCATCCGCCCTGGTTCCGACGAACCTGCTGAGCTGGTGGACCAGGCCATTCGATCGCTCTCCGCGGTCGGTTTCGAGGTCGCGTCGGCCGCCTCGCTGGCCGATCAGCCCGTCACCCAACGACTCCAGCTGGCCTTGGCCGACATCGACGCCGTCGTCGCTCAGCTGCGCCACGCCGCCGTGCACCAACCGGTGGTCAGGGTCGAAGACCCAGGTTGATCACCGCTTGGGCGGTGGCCCGCAACGTGGCGTTGTGGTCGTTGGCGTGCTTGCGTAGACGACCGAACGCCTGGTCGACACCGATGCCGTGGTGGTTGGCGATGATGCCTTTGGCCTGTTCGATGATGATCCGACTGTCGAGCGCCCGTTGGAGCTGTTCGTTGGTGCGGCGCTCCTGGTCGAGTTTGGACGCGTTGGCCACGTAGGCAGCTGCGATGTCGGCGAACACCCCAGCAATGGTGAGGTCCTCATCAGACCATGAGCGCACCTTGGTGTCATACAGGTTGATCGATCCCGCCAGGCTGGTGTTGTGGATCGGGATCCCCGCCACCGCCACCACCCCGGCCAGCCTCGCCTGGGAGCAGTAGTCCGGCCAGTGCTCCACCTTGCTCGCCAGGTCCGACACCGTGACGGGAGCCAGGGTGCGGACAGCCTCGACACACGGTCCAGCCTGGTGCTCCTCTTGGACATGCTCCATGTCAGCCACGAACTGAATGTCGGAGATGACGAAGCGCAACCGGTCACCCTTCATGAGCGCCACCCCCACACCGGCCACGTCGAGGACCACTGCGGTCCTCGCCGCCAAGTCATGGAGCGCATCGGAGATCTCGTAGTCGTGGGCCAACGTCCGAGCGAAACTGGCCAACGCGTCGAGCAAGGAACCCGCGTCCGGTGCCACGAGACGGCCAGCCTTTCGCCACGAAAGCGATCCCAGGTGTCTCCCACGACGAATCCGTGTGACCTGCATCGTACCCGCGAAGACCTCCACCAACCGGATCGCTCAGCAGGTTCGCTTCGCTGGTGCCGCGCATCCCAACGAGGTTCTGGCCGGCCGGGGAGGCGGCTGAGCGTCTGAGGCTCAGGTGTCGAACATCGACGACAGCGGCGGTCGGGCACGGCGGATGACCCGGTAGGGCGAACCCGACGACGTTTCGACCGCCACGTGGTCGCCGTCGACGCAGACGTGCAGTTGGTGCTCACCCACGGTGATGCCCCGCACGTCCAGTCGCTGGATCGAGCGTGGCAGCTCCGGGTGCACGAACACCTCGCCACGACCGGCCCACGGATCCAGGCGCAGGATCACCCGGAGCCACAGCAGCGGTGCGGCTGCAGCCCATGCCTGCGGTGAGCACGAGGCCGGGTAGCTCGCGGGCACGGCCAGGTCGCTCTGGTCGAACCCGGCGAACAGCTCAGGTAGGCGGCCACCGAGGAGCGTGGCCACCGCCAGCTGGCTCTCGATGACACGGTGTGCCTCCTCCACGAACCCGTAGCGGGCCAGACCAGCAGCACACAAGGCGTTGTCGTGAGGCCACACCGAACCGTTGTGGTAGCTGACCGGGTTGAACGCCAGCATCGACGTCGCCAGCGTGCGCACCCCCCAACCCGAGAACATCTCAGCGGACAGCAGCTGACGAGCCACGACGCGCGCGCGGGCGGGATCGACGATACCGGTCCAGAGGCAGTGCCCGATGTTGGAGGCCAGAGCGTCGACCTGGCGCTTGTCACGGTCAAGACCCAGCACGTACCACCCGTGCTGCTCGGACCAGAAGTCCTCGTTGAACCGTTCTCGCAGCTCTGTCGCCCGGTTCCGGTAGTGGTCA
>SKKL01000123.1 GCA_007121465.1 Acidimicrobiales bacterium
CCGATGGCGAAAGAGAAGTTCGAGCGTACGAAGCCGCATGTGAACATCGGGACGATGGGTCACATCGATCATGGGAAGACGACGTTGACGGCGGCGATCACCAAGGTGATGGCTGATTTGGATCCGTCGCACAACTCGTTCACGGAGTTCGCGAACATCGATAAGGCTCCCGAGGAGCGTGAGCGGGGGATCACGATCAACATCTCCCATGTGGAGTACGCGACGGCGAACCGGCATTACGCGCATGTGGATATGCCGGGTCACGCGGACTACATCAAGAACATGATCACGGGTGCTGCTCAGGTGGATGGGGCGATTTTGGTGGTGTCGGCGGCGGATGGTCCGATGCCTCAGACTCGTGAGCATGTGTTGTTGGCGCGTCAGGTGGGTGTGCCGGCGATCGTGGTGGCGTTGAACAAGGTCGACATGGTCGATGATGAGGAGCTGTTGGATCTGGTGGAGCTCGAGGTGCGTGAGCTTCTCAGTGAGTACGAGTTCCCCGGTGATGATGTGCCGGTGGTGAAGGTGTCGGCTCTGAAGGCGTTGGAGGGTGACGCGGATGCGGCGGCGCAGGTCCAGGAGTTGATGGACGCGGTTGATTCGTTTGTTCCCGAGCCGGATCGTGATACCGATCGGCCGTTCTTGATGCCGATCGAGGATGTGTTCACGATCACGGGTCGTGGCACGGTGGTGACGGGTCGGATCGAGGCGGGGATCGTGCGGACCGGCGACGAGATCGAGATCGTGGGGATCAAGCCCACCCAAAAGACGGTGTGTACGGGTGTGGAGATGTTCCGCAAGAGCCTCGATGAGGGTCGTGCGGGGGACAACGCGGGTGTGTTGTTGCGGGGCACCAAGCGTGAGGAGGTGGAGCGGGGTCAGGTGTTGGCGGCGCCGGGTTCGATCACTCCGCACACCGATTTCGAGGGTCAGGTGTATGTGTTGACCAAGGAGGAGGGTGGTCGTCACAAGCCGTTCTTTTCGAACTACCGTCCTCAGTTCTATTTCCGGACCACCGATGTGACCGGGCACGTGGCGTTGCCGGAGGGCACCGAGATGTGTATGCCGGGTGACAACACGACCATGACCGTGGAGTTGATCGCTCCGATCGCGATGGACGAGGGTCTGCGGTTCGCCATCCGTGAGGGTGGCCGTACCGTGGGCGCCGGCCGCGTCACCAAGATCATCAAGTAGACCCACCCCGGGTCCCGAAGGACGAGACAGGAGGCCATCGTGGCCGGAAGTGACAAGCGAGTGCATGTGACGCTGGAGTGCCAGCAGTGCAAGCGCCGCAACTACATCACCACCAAGAACAAGAGCAACCAGCGCGAGCGCATCGAGATGAAGAAGTTCTGCCGGTGGGATCGCGCCCACACCGTGCACAAGGAGACCCGCTGACCGACGCTCGACGTCGAGCGCCGCACACCTCCTGCCGAGACGCCCGCCGCTGTGAGGTGGCGGGCGTTCTTGCGTCGCGGCGCACGAACGGGGATCGTGGAGTGACACCCTTCACCGCGGGAGCCTGATGTCGTCGGATCGTCATGTAACAGCCCATGAGCCGAACGGGTCCGAATCCGTGGATCCAGCGATCGTGCTTCGCTTGGTCGACCGGGCCCGTTCCGGTGACCAGGCGGCCTTCGAGGCGCTGGTCCGGGCGACGTACGCCGACACGTACACGCTCGCTTATCGGCTGACCGGTGACGAGGAGGACGCACGCGACGTGGTCCAGGAGACCTACCTCCGGGCCTTCCGTGGCCTGAAGCGGTTCCGCGGCGACGCTCAGTTCTCGACGTGGCTGTACCGGATCACCGCGAACTGCGCGTCGACCCATCTCGGGCGACGAGCCCGGCATCGCCACGACGAGTTGGTCGACGACGCGCCCCTCGCCGACGAGCGCCGGGAGATCGATCCCGAGGACCGTGCCGAGAACGTCGCGCTGCGCGACCGGCTCCGGCTCGCCATCGACGAGCTGCCGCCCCGCCTGCGGGCGGTGGTTGTGCTGCGCGACATCTACGACCTCCCCCACGGGGCGATCGCCCAGGAGCTCGGGATCTCCGAGACCGCGGCCAAGGTTCGGCTGCACCGTGCCCGTCGCCGCCTGCGCGAGGAGCTCTACCCCAGCCGCGATCCCGACGCCGACGACGGTGCGGACGCGGAGGATGTGCGGTCCCGTGCGGTGTGAACAGGTGGCTGACGACCTCGCCGGGGTCGCCGACGGATCGGCGTTGCTCGACCCGCGCCGCCGGCGCCACGTCGAGCAGTGTCTGCGGTGTCAGGCCGACCTGGTGCACTACCGCCGGATCCTCCGGGCGATGCGGGTCATGCGCACCGAGATCCTCGAACCCGCTCCTGGACTGTTGGCCGAGGTGCTCGCCAACCTCGAGGAGGCCGGCGAGCGTCAAGCGATCCGACTGATCCTCTCGGGCCGACGCGTCGCCTACCTGAGCGGCATCGCCGCCGCCACCGCGGCGGGCGCGGCCGGCGCGTTGGTGGTGGCCACTCGACATCGTCGGGCATCCTGACACCACGCGGGTCGGGCCCGGCTGGAAGGGATGCCCCGACCCGGTGATAACCTGTCCTGGTTACCCCCTAGGGCAGTAGCTCAATTGGCAGAGCATCGGTCTCCAAAACCGAAGGTTGGGGGTTCGATTCCCTCCTGCCCTGCTCGACGCGGTGACCGCCCGGATCCCCGGGCGGTCTCGCGCTGACACCCACCAGAAGGTCTTCCCTCATGGCGATGAACCGAGAACAGAAGCGGATGATGCAGAAGCAGGGCCAGGTCGACGCCGATGGCGCGCCTGCCCAGGCCAAGCAGCCGCCGCGCTCGGGCCGCAGCCCCAAGGACCCGCGAGTCGGGCCCGTCCAGTTCACCCGCGAGGTGCGCACCGAGCTTCGCAAGGTTGCGTGGCCCACTCGCGACGAGGTCATCCGGTTCTCGATCATCGTCCTCATCACGATCATCGTCGTGACGAGCATGATCGCCCTGCTGGACTACGTCTTCGGCGAGACGATCTTCTGGGTGATCGACCGATGAGCATCCCCGACACGAACGAGCAGATGAGCGATATCACCGACGAGCCCACCGCCGAGGACCAGGAGGTCCCCGAGGCCGAAACGCCTGCGGAGGCCACCGACGTCGACAACGAGGCCGAGGCCGCCGCCCCTGTCTCGGACGAGACGAACTCTGGGGAGGCGGTCTCTGAGGAGGCCGAGTCCGACGAGGATCCCGAGGCCACCGACGCCGACGACCTGCTCGACGAGGCCGCTCGCCCACCGGTCCAGAGCCCCTATGACCGTCCCGGCGCCTGGTACGTGATCCACACGCAGTCGGGGTACGAGAAGAAGGTCAAGCAGAACATCGAGGCCCGGTCGGTCTCGATGAACATGGAGGACCGCGTCCACGAGGTCGTCATCCCCATGGAGGAGATCGTCGACGTCAAGGGCGGCAAGAAGGTCGTCGTCGAAAAGAAGATGTTCCCCGGCTATCTGCTCGTGCGGTGCTCGCTCGACGACGACAGCTGGTACGTCATCCGCAACACCCCCGGCGTCACCGGTTTCGTCGGCCAGGGGGCCAAGCCGTCGCCGCTGCCGCGACGCGATGTCGAGACGTTCCTCGCCGCCAAGGTCGAGGGCGAAGAGGCCGCTCCCAAGCGGGGCAAGCCCCGACTCGAGTACGAGATGGGCGAAACCGTGCGGGTCAAAGAGGGCCCCTTCGCCGACTTCTCCGGCGAGATCGTCGAGCTCAACGAAGACCAGCTCAAGGTCAAGGTGCTGGTCAACATCTTCGGGCGGGAGACCCCCGTCGAGCTCGAGTTCTCCCAGATCGCCAAGCTGTAGTTCGTCGCCGCGGCCAGCCGGGTTGCCACCCGGCGGGTCCCTGCGGCAGACTTGTCCGTCCCCCAGACCGGGGGTTGTCGTTGTGCGCCGCCGCCGGCGGCCCGTCCCGAGCCCAGAGGAAGTCCCCCCGTGGCCAAGAAGAAAGTCGTCGCGGTCGTCAAGATCCAGATCCCCGCGGGGGGTGCCACGCCGGCACCGCCGGTCGGAACCGCGCTCGGTCCCCACGGCGTGGCGATCATGGACTTCTGCAAGGACTACAACGCCCAGACCGAGGCCCAGCGCGGCACGATCATCCCGGTGGAGATCACGATCTTCGAAGATCGCTCCTTCACCTTCATCACCAAGACCCCGCCCACCCCGGTCCTGCTGCGTGAGGCGGCCGGTATCGACAAGGGCGCCGAGGTCCCGGGCAAGGAAGGCGTGGGCACGATCACCCAGGCCCAGCTCACCCAGATCGCCGAGACCAAGCTGCCCGACCTGAACGCCAACGACCTCGACGCTGCGAAGCTCCAGGTCGCCGGCACTGCCCGATCGATGGGCATCAGCGTCGAGGGTTGACCATCCGGACCCTGACCATCCTGGTCGGGTCCGACCACACCAGGCACACCGGGAGGACCTCGCCCGGCGGCCAGAACCACGAGGGAGCCGACATGGCGAAGGGTAAGAAGTACAGCAACGCGACCAAGCGTTACGACCGCGACAACCACCACAGTGCGGCCGAGGCCATCGACTTGGCCAAGCAGTTGGCTGCGGCCAACTTCGACGAGACCGTCGAGTTGTCGATCCGACTCGGCGTCGATCCCCGCAAGGCCGACCAGATGGTGCGAGGCACCGTCGCTCTGCCGTCGGGAACGGGCCGTGATGTGCGAATCGCCGTGTTCGCCCAGGGCGAGGCCGCTGCTGCGGCCCGCGAGGCGGGCGCCGATTTCGTCGGTGCCGACGACCTCGCCGCCGAGGTCGACGGCGGGATGCTCGACTTCGACGTGGCCATCGCCACGCCCGACATGATGCCCGAGGTGGGCAAGCTCGGTCGGGTGCTCGGTCCTCGTGGCCTCATGCCCAACCCCAAGACCGGCACCGTCACCACCGACGTCGCCAAGGCGGTCGAGGAGTTCAAGGGCGGCAAGGTCGAGTACCGCACCGATCGGTACGGCAACATCCACGTGCCCATCGGTAAGGCGTCGTTCGATGCCTCGGCGCTGATGGCGAACCTCGCCGCGGTGATCGACGAGCTCAACCGGGCCAAGCCGGCCTCGTCGAAGGGCCGCTACTTCCGCAAGGTCGGCATCGCCACCACCATGGGGCCGGGCATCAAGGTCGACCCCGGTCGTCTCAAGCCCGCCGAGGACGCCGCCTGATTCGTCTCCGTGGCGAGCTGGCCGTGAGCGGCCACCGCCCGGTAGCCTGACCATTCGCTGTTTCACTGCCGGTCCGCGGCAGCACACCCGGATCCTTCCGGCAACACAACTGAATCTTCTGCTCGCCGTAGACCTCCGGTGCGCGACGCCCCCGGCCCGGCCGGGACGACGTGCCAAAGGGCCCTTGGGCCCGCCTGATGAGGCGGACACCTCCTCCACCGGGGCGCCCGCGCATGTCTGTCTGCAGCGAGCGCCCCGTCGTCGTTCCCCGGAGCGGTGACACGAACCGACCGAACCCGTTCGGTCCCGACGCCCGGTTCCGCCGGGCGACAACTCCCCGGCTCCGCCGGGCGACAACACAGAGAGAGGAGGTGCAGATGGAGAACCCACGACCCGAAAAGGTCGCCGTGGTCGACGAGGTGAAGTCCCGCCTGAGCGAGTCCGATGCCGTCCTGTTGACCGAGTACCGGGGGCTGAACGTCACCGCGATCTCCGAACTGCGTCGTGCGTTGCGCGCCGCCGGCGGCGACTACAAGATCTACAAGAACACCCTGGTCGGCTTCGCGGCCC
>SKKL01000178.1 GCA_007121465.1 Acidimicrobiales bacterium
CCCAACTACCGCAACTATTGGAAGGCCGCGGGGTACGTCGAGGAGATGGAGGCGATCGAGGCTGCTCTCGAACGTCGCGATCGGGACGCCATCCCCGGACTCATGTCGGACCGGTGGCTCGACGACTGCACCATCTCCGGTCCGGCCTCGCGAGTCCGCGACCAAGTGGAGGCCTGGTTCGACGCCGGGGTCACCACCCCCGTGCTCGTCCCCTCGTCGACCACGGGCGGCCAGTTCGTCGCCTTCGACGAGGTCTTCGCCGCGTTCTCCTAGGAGACTCAGTCGTAGACGGCCAGGACCCACCACTGGCCCGACTCGAGGGCGAGCAGACGAGCCAGCCCGTCGACGGTGATCGCCTGGTAGCGGGCCTGGCGGCGTCGGGCGGAGGGATCCCACCACCGTTCGTCGACCGGCCAGGGTCCGGCCCAGGCCGTGACCTCGATCGCCGCGGCCCCCTCCACCGACAAGGAGCGGGGAGCGGCGCTCGGCTCGCCCCGTCCGTCGACGGTCACCGGCTGCCCCTGGTCATCGATCAGTTCGGCTCGGACAGGGGCGGCGAAAACGGTGGCCGGTGACGGAGCCGGAATCCGGCCCGGCCACGGCGCGGCCACCCCCATCGCCGGACCCGGGCCCTCGAGGGAGCGCCCCTCCCCCGCCCCACCCTCTCCCAGCTCGACCGCCTCGACGGGGACCAACACGACACGTGAGCGGAGGTCGCGACCTCCCCGGAGCTCGGGGACCGTGACCGCCCCGGACCCGAGGGTGGCCTGGAGCCGGGCGAGGGAACGCGCCACCCGGTCGCCGCCAGTGGCTCGCCCACCCCAGAGGTCGAGCTGACGACCACTGGCCGCCCTCGCCTCTTCGGGGACCAGGGTCAGCCGGGAGATGCCTCCGGTGGGGCGAGACGCCGCCGACCCGCTCAGCCAACCCTCGAGCTGCCACCGCACCCGGTCGGCGATGGCCGCCGGCCCGAGGGCACCCTCGTGACGCCACCGCCGCTCGAGGCGTTCACCGTGCTCGGTCTCGGCCACCACCGCGAGGGTCGAACAGGCCAGACCCCGGCTCGAGAGCTGGTCGTGGAGACTGTCGGCGAGGGCCTTTCCCACGAACGCCACCCGGTCCGTGCGTTCGGCCGGCGGGTCGATCTCGGTGGACACATCCAGATCGGGAGGGATCGGCCGGGCGTCGGGGGGACGAGGATCGAGCCCCGATGCCAGACGGTGGGCGTGGGCACCGAGAGGACCGAACCGACCGACGACGTCGACCGCGTCGAGCGCGGCGAGGCGGCCGAGGGTGACGATTCCGAGCCGCTCGAGGACGTCGACGAGATCGGGCTCGGCCAAGGTCGAGACCGGCAGCGGAGCGAGGAAGGCCGGGGTGGCCCCGACGGGCACGAGCCGAGCGGTGGAGTCACGACGACGGGCGGCGAGGGTCGCGGCGAAGACGCCGTCGGCGGTTCCGACCCGAGCATCGATCCCGTCGACCGACACCGCGGCGATGGCCTCCCCCACCGCGTCGGCCATCGCGGCATCACCCCCGTGGTAGCGGGAGGGGCCGCGGGTGGCGAAGGCGCAGAGGCCCGGGCGCAGGATCTCGACGAGGGGGGTCACGGTCTCGATGGCCGCGAGCACCGCCTCGAAGCAACGGGCGTCACGGGCCGGGTCCTCGTCGACCACGACCAGGTCGGGACAGCAGGCCTGGGCTTCTCGCCGCCGCTGGCCTCGAGCCACCCCCTCGGCCCGAGCCGGAACCGATGCGGCGATCACCCGGCCCGACCCGAGGACCGCCACCGGCCGTCGACGATCGATCCCCGACGCCACGACCGGCCAGTCGGGGCACCACACCACCGTCGTGCGGGCCATCAGCCGGCTCGCTCGGCGAGAGAACGTACCTGCGCCTCGTCGGCCAGGGTGATCTCCCCGTCGATGCCGGGCAGCCACAGGTCGACCGAGCGGGGCCGGGCCGCCCGACGACGACCGGTGGCCTCCACCCGGACCTTCCGGGCGCGCAGACGGCCGTGTCCCTCGCCGAGGCCGACCCAGGTGCCCGTGGCCGAGAGCACGACATCGGCCGGTTCGGGCCACCACGTCCCGGTGGGGATCAGCACCGCCTCACGCTCGCGGATCCGGGCACCGAGGCGCCGAGCATCGGAGGGACGGATCCGGACCGGGCCGACCACCAGCAGGTCGATCGCGTCGGCCAGCGCGGCGAGGGTCGATACAACGGTGCCCGGGGGTGGATCGACCAACACGACCCGATCGAGGGCGACCCCGAGCTCGGCGGCGGCGAGCAACCCGATCGATTCGAATCCGACCAGGGCGACCCAGGACCCCTGGCCCGACGCCTCCGCCACCAGGGCGAAGGTCAGCGAACGGGCGAGAGGGCCGTCGACGGTGACCACGGTGCCCCGACCCAATCCCCCGTCGGGCAACACCGAACGGAGTGGTTCCAGCACCGGCAACGAGCGTTCACCCGCCAGGGTGACGGGTCGGATCCGGTCGCCGAGCAGGGCAAGGGCGTCACGACCCGTGGACGCATCGGGGACGGCAGCCGGGGTCGAAGTCACCCACCCAGTATCGAACAGGTGTTCGATACTGGCAAGAGGTGGCCGGAGGGGCCACCACTCGGTCAGTCGGTGGCGGCACCCTCAGGGATCGCCACCTCGACGCCGGGGCGGTAGAAGATGTAGAGGCCTTCCACGGTCTCGCTCAGCGAGTCGAGGTCGACGCCATCGGACACCTCGACGGTGACGACGTTGGCGTACACGTGGACCGCGTTCACCCCGTCGTGTTCGAACAGAGCCCGTGCGAGGCGATCAGGTGGGCGATCGTCCTCGACCGGGACGTCGGCCCGGTACCGCTCGTGGCCCATGCCCGTGAGGCTGCGGTTGATCTCGAAGCGCACCAACCCGGGGCGGGAGGAGCTCGAGACGACGGTGGTGATCGGCTGACCCATGGTGTCGAGGATGGTAGTGGCCTGCTCGGTCGGGGACTAACCCACCCGCGCCGGGGGTGCGACCGGCCAGCTCCGACGCAACCCCCACAGTGCGGTTCCCGCCACCACGAGCGACCCCACCATCAAGAAGGTGTGGATCGCCTTGAAACCGGCGTCGTGGTTCGGGTCGAGGAGGATGCCGATGCCCTGGACGGTCCACACGGCGATGGTCCACCCGGCCAGAACAAGGGTGAGCGTCGCTCCCCACGACGGCACCCCGGGACCGGTCTGCCAGCCGTCGGGATCTCGACGGGCAGCCGAGCGCCAGTTGCGGCCCCGATAGCCGACCGAACAGGCAGCGAGGACGGCCACCCCGGCCACGACGAAGGACAGGGCGAGGACCAACCGGACCGCCTCGCCCGTTCCGTGGAGCGACTCGTCGCCGAGGATGTTGCGGATCCGCCCGGTCCACATCGCCACGCTGAGCACGCCGAGGCCCACGATTGGCCAGGTGCGGTGCCACCAGCCAGGAATCGGGAGCGACGATCCAGGTGACATACCCGGACGGTACCGCCACCCGGTCCCGTAGGGCGAAATCAGACCACCCACCCCGCTCACCCCCGCCGCTCCTCTGGCGAAATCTCGCGGCTGGAGCACCGCAGCGGTGCCGCAGACGCGAGATTTCGAGCAGGAAGGGCGAAATCGAGCTGCTCAGGGGTCGAAGAGCGAGCCCTGGGGGCCGGGGGCCACATAGCGCGGCACCCCGGTCCAGGGCATGTGGTCCATGAACACCCAGCTGCGGCGGTGGATCGATGTGGGGCCGTAGCCGGCCAGGGCCAGCTTGTGGCGAGGGCAGGGGTAGCCCTTGTTGGCCTCGAAGTCGAAGCCGGGGAACTCGGCCGCCTGTGCCCGCATGATGCGATCGCGGGTGACCTTGGCGAGGATCGACGCGGCGGCGATCGACAGGCAGGTGGCGTCGCCCTTCACGATCTTGCGGGTGATGCCGCCACCGACGAAGTCCCAGTTGCCGTCGATCAGCACCTGGTCGGGAGCGACGCCCAACCCGTCGATCGCCCGGCGGGCGGCCAGCCGCTGGGCCTCGGACATGCCGAGCTGATCACACTCGTCGTGGGTGGCGTGGCCGACGGCCCAGGTGACGCACCACTCGGCGATGCGGTCGAACATCGCTTCGCGCTCGCGCTCGGTGAGCATCTTGGAGTCACGGACCTTGTAGACGCGCCGATCGCGGGGGACCACCGCAGCTCCGATGGTGAGCGGCCCGGCCCAGGCGCCGCGGCCGACCTCGTCGATCCCGACCACCACCTCGTGACCTGCGGCCCACAACTCGCGCTCCACCGCCAACGACGGTGAGGCCGACTTCAGGGCTTTGCGCAGCCTCGGCGCCGACGTCGACGTGGCAGAGGAAGAGGAAGAGGAAGAGGCGGTGAGCGTCATCTCACGTCGCCCTCGACGGTGGCGATGGTGTCGAGCTCGTCGGCGTCGGGATCGGCGGTCAGGAACGCGTCGAGCATCTCGCCGGCCCCGTCCTCGGTGGTGAGTCGCAGCCCCAGGGCCAGCACGTTGGCGTCGTTCCACCGGCGAGCGCCCCGCGCGGTCTCGGCATCGGTGCACAAAGCGGCCCGCACCCCGGCAACCTTGTTGGCCGCGATGGACACGCCGGTGCCGGTCCAGCAGCACACCACCCCCCGATCGGCACGACCGGACGACACCGACTCGCCGACCCGTCGCCCGACATCGGGCCACGGATCGTCCTCGGCGACCACGGTGACGTCGTGACCGGCATCGATGAGGCGCCGAGTGATCGCCGCGGTGAGCGGGGTGACTTCGTCGGTTCCGAACGCGATCCTCATCTCGGAACCCGAGCCTACGCTGGACCCATGACCCGACGCGTCACCATCGTCCCCCACACCCACTGGGACCGGGAGTGGTACCGCCCGTTCCAGTCGTTCCGGGCCGAGCTCGTCGAACTGCTCGACGAACTCCTCCCCCGCCTCGATGCCGATCCCTCGGCCGGTCACTTCATGCTCGACGGCCAGATGGCGGTGATCGACGACTACCTCGAGATCCGCCCCGAGGCCGAGACGCTCCTGCGGAGCCTTGCCGCCGCGGGCCGATTGGGCGTCGGCCCTTGGTACATCCTGATGGACGAGTTCCTCGTGTCGGGCGAGACCATCGTCCGCAACCTCGAGCGGGGCCTCGAGCGCGCCGCCTCCTTCGGCGGCGCCATGCGCGTCGGCTACCTGCCCGACATGTTCGGCCACATCGCCCAGATGCCCCAGATCCTCTCCCAGTTCGGCTTCGACGACGCCGTGGTGTGGCGGGGCGTGCCCGCCGCGGTCGACTCCAGCCCGTTCTGGTGGCAGGCGCCCGACGGCTCGGCGGTGAAGGCCGAGTACCTGCCACGCGGCTACGGCAACGGCGCCCGACTGCCCGAGGACGCCAAGGACCTGATCGAACGGATCCGCGAGTTCGACCGGGTCCAGACCCGCTTCATCGGCGATGGCCCAATCCTATGGATGAGCGGCACCGACCACCAGGTCCCGGAGGCCCACCTCGGTCGCCTCGTGACCGAGGCCAACGCGCTCCAGGACGACTACGAGCTGGTCGTCGGGTCACTTCCCGAGCACCTGGCCACCACCGCCGCCGAGGGCTCCCCCACCTGGTCCGGCGAGCTGCGGTCGGGGGCTCGCGCCAACCTGTTGATGGGCGTGGCCTCGAACCGCACCGACGTCCGCCAGGCCGTCGCCCGGGCCGAACGGGCCGTCGAACAGATGGCCGAGCCGATGGCCGCCATGGCCTCGATGGCCGGATACGAGTGGCCGACGACGTTCCTGGACGTGGCGTGGCGCGATCTGGTCCTCAACTCGGCCCACGACTCGGTGTGCGCCTGCTCGGTCGACGAGGTGTGCGACGCCGTGCTCGTCCGCTATGCCGAGGCGCGTCAGATCGCCGAGGCGGTGACCGCCAAGGCGGTTCGCGCCATCGCCGACGCCGTCGACGAGCCCGGCGCGATCATCGCCAACACCTCGGGCCGTCGCCGCAGCGGGCTCGTCGAACTCGACCTGCCCGGCAACGGCGCCGCCGACGGGCTGCAACTGTTGTCCGAGCGGCCCGAGCGCGAGCTCATCCACACCGTGCCGCGCTCTGATGCGCCCACGGTGGTCGAGCGCGAGCTTCACATCCACCTCGGCATCCAGGGGGTCGAACTCGACGTCGGTGGCGACGGGAGCGTCGACGTCACGATCCACACCGACCCAGCCGACCGTCGCCAACCCACCTTCGGGTGGGCGGTGGCCGAGCTCCGGTCGTTGGCCGCCGAGAACAACGACGGCGAGGTGCGGGTCTGGCTGCACCAGCCGCCCACTCGGACAGTGCTCGCCCGGGCGTGCGATGTTCCCGGACTGGGTTGGGCGGCGTGGACTCCGGCACCACTCGACGTCGACCCGGTGGTCTCGACGGCGCTCGGGCTCGCCAACGGGCTGGTCACCGTCGAGGTCGATCCCGACGACGGCACCTTCTCCCTCGACGGCCACCGCGGCCTCGGGCGGCTGGTCGACGACGGCGACGAGGGAGACACCTACAACTACTCGCCTCCCGCGCACCAGGAGGTGGTCGACACCCCCGACTCGGTCGAGGTCGAGCAGGTGGAAACCGGTCCGTTGCGGGGACGACTCACCATCCGCTCGCGCTACACCTGGCCCGAAGCCGTCGTCGACGGGCACCGGGTGGGCGCCGTCCCGGTCGAGGTGCTCACCACGCTCGAGGTGCGGGCAGGCGAGCGGTTCGTGCGGGTGACGACCGCCCTCGACAACCGCTCCCGCGACCACCGCCTCCGGGTGCACATGCCGCTTCCCCACCCCGCCACCGAGTCGGTCGCCGAGTGCGCGTTCGCCACCGTCACCCGTGGGCTGTTGGCCGAGGGCGGCGAGACCGAGACTCCCCTCGCCACCTTCCCGTCCCGCCGGTTCGTGCAGGCCGGCGGGCTCACCGTGGCCCACGAAGGGCTTCCCGAGTACGAGCTCATCGACCTGGAGGGCGACGACGCTCCCGCCGCCGGGACGTTGGCTCTCACCCTGCTGCGCTGCACCGGCTGGTTGTCACGGGGGCCCATGGCCTTTCGTCCCCAACCGGCGGGCCCGGTGGTCGAGACCCCCGACGCGCAGATGCCCGGCCAGCAGGAAATGCGATGGGCGGTCGCGGTGGAACGACCGGGGGCGCCGGCGGTCGACCCCTACGCCGTCGTCGACGACGCGTTCCTCCCGCTCATCACCGCTCGCAGCTCCGGCGGCGGTTCACTCCCGAGCGATCACCAGCTGGTCGAGGTACGCGGCGCCGAGGTGTCGGCCGTTCTCGCCGACGGCCCACGGCTCGAGGTGCGGGTGTTCAACCCGACCCACGCGGCCGCCGAGGTCGAGGTGCCGGGTCGTTCCGGCTGGCTGCGCACCTTGGGCGGGCACGCCACCGAGCGCGCCGACGGCCGATTCACCCTCGGACCCTGGCGCCTCGCCACCCTCTCGTTCGACCCGGCAGAGCTGTTCGGACAGACCTGACCGCCGACGTCAGGGCCGGCGACCGAGGAGGGCGACCAGACGCTCGGTCGGCCCCGCCTCCGGAGCGACGGTCACCGCTTCGGCGAACAGGCCACTCGCCCGAAGCATCGCCTGGCGTTCCTCCAAGGCCGTAGTGAGGTGCTCGGCGATGTCGGAGTCGATGGTCGGGTCGACGCCGATGGCCCGAGCGAGGTCCCAGCCGTGCACCGCCGCGTCGGTGAGCATCTGGAGCAGGTACTCCGAACACACCTCGTCGCCGTAGGACAGGTGGACGGTGCGATCCGTTGCTCCGGGCTCGGCGAAGGCGGCGATCGACGGGCCGACCGCAGCCGCCCAGGCCCCGACCGGATCGTCGCCGAGGACGTCGCCGTCGTAGCGGTCGCCGACGTCGTCCAGGGTCTCACCGGCCACGAGGTGTGGGGCCCAGCACTGCTCGGCGGTGACGTGGTTGACGAGGTCTCGGACGTCCCAGTCCTCGCAGGGGGTGGGAGCACTCCACTGGTCGTCGGCCACACGGCGCACGAGATCGCCGAACCGGGTGGCCGAGCGTTCGAACATCTCCACAGGATCCATCCGACCTCCTCGGGGTGAGAGCCCCAGCCTGCCAGGTCGGACCGGCCCGGTGAGTCGGATCAGGCGAACGAGTCGCCCTCGCCCGGAGCGGGTTCGGAGGGCTCGGGATCCGAGCGAAGCGAGACCTCCGTCTCTGACGGGGCTGTCGTATCGGGCGGGACTGTCTCGGACGGCTCGGAGTCGTCGGACGCTCTCGACTCGTCGAGGTGATCGGGAGCCGCCAGGAGGGCGTCGCCCCGCGCCTCGGTGGAGCTCCAGGACGGGTCGAGTCCGGGAATCGTGAGGGTGACCGGGCCGACACCAGGGTGGACGTCGAGCTCCCACAGCAGAGCGGGACGGGCCCCGTGCCACCGGATGGCGAAGGACAGGCGACCGACGGTCGTGGTGATGCCGTGGACCTCGATCCCGGCTCCCAACCAGTCGCGGGGCCACACCGGACAGAGAACGAGCGCCTGATCCCCCTCCTGGACCAACAGGTCGAGGATGGCATCGACCACCGCACCCGCCGACGCGACCGATGCGCCGTCGCCCCCACAGCCCATGCCGAGCCGAGGGTGGATCAGATCTGACCAACTGCGGGAGTCGCCCCCCGAGCGGACCAGCCATCCGAGCCGGTCGAGCGCCGTGGCGTCTCCCCGCCGCATCTCGACCCGGGCGACGAGCGAGGTGAGGTGGGGTGACAGGCCCGTGGGGCCGGTGAGCTGGGCAACAGATCCGTCGTCGAGCCCGGTGGCCGACAGCCCGTCGAGCACCGCCCCGATGGCGGGGTGGGACGGGTCGACGAGGTCGAACGCCCCGGCGACCAGGGTGCCGACGTCGAGGGGAGCCGCGGAGGCCACGGCGTCAGCGAGGCTCGAGTCGAGCGACCGGCGCACCTCGGTCGCGAGGTCGGCGACGGCGTCGGCCGCGTCGGGTTGGCCGCCCCCGCCGAGAGCGTCGGACACGTCGAGCATGGCACGCAGCCGCCAGGCCAGCTCCCCGGGCCCGTCGGGCACATCGGGTCCTCGCCGCAGGAGCGACCGGCCTCGGGTGTGGTGATGAGCACCGGCGGCGAGCGGACCGGCGAGCTCGGCGGCGAGCTCGGCGTCCCGGGTGGCACGCCAGTGTCGGGCGGCGGCGACGAGGGCCGCGCTGGTGGCGTCCGACGAGGTGTCGACGCCACCGAGGCGACCGCCGGTGCCTTGTCCCGCCGGCAAGCTGGCCACGATGAGGCGCGCCTCGTCGTGGAGCCCGAGACGGTCGAGAGACCCGACGAGCGCGGCGGTGTCGGTGGTGGGATCCTCTCCGGTGAGGCGGCGACCGGCCGCCGCCAACAGCAACTGGGCCGACGCTCCTCGCAGCGCCGCCGCGAGCTCGGGATCGGGGATCTCGACCCGAAGGTGGCGGTCGAGGTGGCTGGCCCACCCCCGAGCGACCGCGTCGGCTGGAGGGACGGTGCTCGGCGCGTTCTGGCGGGCGACGTCGTCGAGGGGGATGAAGACCCGGATGACCGCGGTGTGGGGAACGGGCACGACGATCGACGCGGTGGCGAACCCCGCCCGACACTCCTCCGGCGGTGCCATCTCGGTTCCGGCCCCACCGGCGAGGACCGTCGTGGCGACGTCGCCGAGGGCGAGGGTCGACGCCGCCCGACGCGCCGGTTCGCGGTCGAGCCACAGCCCGACCGTGCCATCGACGAGGACCCGGTCATCGCCGATCTCGATCCGCCCGACGCGTCCCGCTCCGTCAGGGCCGTAGGGTCGCACCGCGAGGGCGAGGGCGAGTGGGAGTCGGCTGGCGTTCTCGAACTCGACGGCGAGGAGATCGCCGCCGCTCGCGTCGCGGAACCCCCAGACCCGTTGGACGACGTCGCCGCCGGGGACCCGCATGGCGGTCACCGCCACGGGCACGTCCTCGAGCAGGGACTGTCGCACTGCGACCTCCCGCGAGGGGACGTGCCAGCGGTCGTCGGCACCGACCCACCAGTCGAGTGACCAACCGCCGTCGGGACCGGTGACGAGGCCCCGGGGGTCGACCGAGCCGACCCCCACGCCGTCGAGGACCCCGACCGGGACCCGGTCGAGGCACGTCGAGTTCACGACCCCCCCGGTGGGGGGAGCGGGGACGAACGACGGTGAGGTGGGGTCGGCCTGGCGCTCGAGCCAGTGCGGGAGGATCCACCTCCCCCAACGCTCGGCGAGGACGCGGGTGCGGGCTGGGTCGGGCACGAATCGAGACATCGGACCGGCGATGCTACCGGTCCGGGCCACCCGAGCGACCCGGGCCACCGCCTGGTGGGTTTCCGCCGGTCAGTACCGGGCGAAGACCTGGGTGATGTAGAACCGGCCGTTCTCCACGTGGATACCGATGCCGACATGGGTGAAGTTCGGGTTCAAAATGTTGGCCCGGTGCCCGGCACTGTTCATCAACGCAGTGTGGGCGTTGTTCACGTCGCTGTTCCAGGCGATGTTCTCGCCCCAGGCCATCCATCCACCGGGGATCTGGGACCCAACCGCCGGGTTGTGGGCGAAGTTGGCGACCAGGCTCGGGGAGTGGGCACGAGCGACCTGGAGCAGCCCGTCGTGTGACTGGAGCGGGGCGAGGCCGTGCTGAGCACGGGCCTGGTTGACCAGGTTCACCATCTGCGCCTCGGCTCCGGCGTGGGAGCCGGTGGACGGAGGAGGAGGCGGTGGCGGCGGTGGCGGCGGAGGCGGAGGCGGTGGCGGAGGGGACGCCTCGGTCGTCGGAGGAGGCGGTGGCGGAGGTGCCTCGGTGGTCGGTGGTGCCGGCACCGGCGCGTCGAGGACCTCGACCGGTTCGGGCTCGGTCGCGGCGGGTTCGGTTGTCGTGGTGGTCGGAGCGGTGACCGGCGGACCCGACAACCGATCGACGCCGCCCGTCAGCCCGACAGGTGCCGCCTCGACTCCGGCGCCCGAGCCCGCGAGAGCCGCCGAGGTCGCCGCGTGGGTGAACGAATGCACTCCCGAGGCGCCAAAGGGTCCGAGGGCGGTGGTGGTACCCACCACCGCCAGAGCGAGAAGCAGGGCCGGGAGGGTGGCAATTCGATGGACGTGACGCAACAGACGACCTCGAAGGAGCAGACCGGCGAGCGGGATAGGTCGGATGACCTTATCTCCGCTCCATCGGCAGGTGACCCTCCGTGGTTGAGCAGTTCCTCACAGCGATCTTCCGGCGGCGCCACTGACCCCGGCGGCCCATCGAACCGGAGGAACCGCTCACGTGTAGTGCTCGGGCCGCTGATCCCGAGCGAGCAGCTGTCGGTAGGCGTCACGGGCGGTCATGCGGCCGGCGCAGACCTCGGCCACGTGGCCGGCGATGGGCATCTCCACTCCGTGGTGCTTCGCCAGTTCGACCGCCACCGGGGCCGCCTTCACCCCTTCGGCCACCATGTTCATCTCGGCGACGATGTCGGCGATGTCCCGACCGGCACCGAGTTGCTCGCCGACATGGCGGTTCCGGGACTGGGGGCTGATGCAGGTGGCGATGAGGTCACCCATCCCGGCCAGGCCGGCGAAGGTCATCGGGTCTCCCCCCATCGCCAGGCCGAGGCGGGTCAGCTCGGCGAGACCGCGGGTGATGACCGCCGCCCGCGTGTTGTCGCCTGCGCCGAGCCCGTCGGCCATGCCCGAGGCGATGGCGATCACGTTCTTCAGCGCGCCTCCGACCTCGGAGCCGACGACGTCGGTGTTGGTGTACACCCGGAACCGGTCGCCGGCGAACACCCGCTGCAGCTCGGTGGCGACCGCCACGTCGGGCATGGCGATCACCGATGCCGCCGCGTGCCCGGCGAGGATCTCCTTGGCGAGGTTCGGTCCGGTGAGCACCCCGACCGGGCGTCCGGGCAACACCTCGCCGACGACCTCGGTCATGCGGAGGCGGCTCCCCTGCTCGAGGCCCTTGGTGAGGCTGAGGACCGGCACCCAGGGCCGCAGGTGCTCGGAGACCTGGCCCAGGGTGTCGCGGAATCCGTGGGAGGGGACCCCCATCACCAACACGTCGGCGCCCGAGACCGCCTCCGCCAGCGAGTCGGTGGCCACCAGCTCGGGGTCCAGGGCGAAGCCGGGGAGGTAGCGCTCGTTGGTGTGGCGGCGCGTGACCTCCTCGGCCACCTCCCCCCGACGGGCCCAGAGAACCGTCTCGGCGTTGGCGGCAGCGAGATGGGCCACCGTGGTCCCCCACGAGCCCGCACCGATGACAGCGACCCGGATCCTCATGTCACGACTGTACGCTCGGGGCCGATGTCGTCGCGGTGTGCCGTTCTCGTGCCGGTGAGGTCCTTCACCGACGCCAAGGGTCGTCTCGCCCCCGCGCTCGATCCCGCCACCCGCGTCGCGGTCGCTCGACACCTCGCCACCACCGTCGTGGTCGCCGCCGGCTCGCTCCCGGTCACCGTGGTGAGCGACGACGCCGACGTGCGCGTATGGGCCACCGAGCTCGGGGCCCGGGTGATCGGCCAGTCCCAGCCGGGGCTCGATGCCGCCGTCACCGAAGGCGTCGAGCTCCTCGCCGCGTCGGGGTTCGGCCGGGTGGTCGTCGCCCATGCCGACCTCCCCCTCGCCACGAGCCTCGCTGTCGCGGCGGACGGCCAGGAGATCACCCTCGTTCCCGACCGACGGAACGACGGAACCAACGTCATCGGTCTGCCCGCCCGGTGTGGATTCCGGTTCGCCTACGGACCCGATTCCTTCGCCCGCCACCGCACGGAGGCCGAGCGGCTCGGCCTCGGGCCGCACGTCGTCATCGACCCCTCGCTCGCCTGGGACGTCGACCACCCCGAGGACCTCGCGCTACCCGACGGAACCGATCTGGTGAGCCGAGTCGCCACTGCTGCTTCGTCGCCGGCGGCCACATCCCCGCCGGCGAGCCCGACCGACGCCCCCACCCCGTGACCAGCTCCGAGAACGTCCCCGCCCGAGCCCTGGCCATCGCCGCTCACCCCGACGACGTCGAGTTCCAGTGCGGAGCCACCCTCGCCCGGTGGGCAGCGTCGGGGTGTGAGGTGCACCACCTGCTGTGCACCGACGGCTCGAAGGGCACCTGGGACCCCGATGCCGACCTCGAGGCCCTCGTCGCCACCCGCCGCGAGGAACAGCGTGCGGCGGCCCGCGCGCTCGGAGCCACCGGGGAGGTGGCCTTCCTCGACGTGGTCGACGGAGAGCTGGCCGCCACCCGGGAGATGACCTCCGAGATCGCCGCCTGGATCCGTCGCGTCCGTCCCGATGTGGTGCTCGGCCACGATCCGTGGAAGCGGTACCGCCTCCACCCCGACCATCGGGCGGCGGGCTTCCTCACCGTCGATGCGGTCGTCGCGGCACGCGATCCCCACTTCTTCCCCGACCACGGTCTCGCCCACCACCGCCCCGACGAGCTGTGGCTGTTCGAGGCCGACGAGCCCGACCACCACGAGGACGTCACCGGCTTCGGCCCCACCAAGGTCGCCGCCCTCGAGTGCCATCGCAGCCAGTTCGTCACCACGATGGGTATCGACCCCGACGACGACGGCACCCAGGCCGAGGCGTTCTCCCGCCGCATCCTCGACGAGCTGGCCGAGGCCGGAGCCGAGGTCGGACTGACCCACGCCGAGCGCTTCAAACGGATCGGACCCCTGTGACAACACCCGAGGGCACCCCATCGGACCCTGCCTCTGCGGCGCTCGACGACGGCGAGTACGACGTGTTCGTCGTCGACGCCGACCTCGACGAACCCGCCGCCGGAGATGAGGGTCCCGATCACCTCCACCTGTCGCTGACGGTGGTCGGCGGTTCCCGCAAGGGCGAGGTCGTCGAGCTGACCGCCACCGGCCTCGACCGCGACGCCATCGACCTGATCGGGATGCCCGGGACCCTCACGGTCACTGCCGGAGTTCCCCGGCTGCGCATCGACGACGCCTGACGCTGTCCGTGCCCCTCCCCGGGGGTCGGTCAGGAGATCCTCATGCTCTGGGCCATCTCGATGACCGGCGATCGAGCGCCCGGTGCTCCACCGATGACCTGGATGACGAAGCCCTCGTAGCGGACCATCGCCAGGTAGTGGGTGAACCTGCCCCCGCCGAGCTCGTGAACCGTCCAGGTCCCCAGCGGCGTGTCGAACTCCCCAGGGTCCTCTCGCCTGCGGGCGCTGGGCGGCCCGCGCAAGGTAGCTCATACCCCCTTCCACGAGTGAGCTGGCGGGATCTGTGCAGTCTCCCCGAACGTCCCGACGATGGGAGGGGGTTGCGAAGCACCCGGTGGGGTGTGAACGTTGCAGCGTGCATCGCCTCAGCGGTCTCGACACCGCGTTCCTGTCCCTCGAGACCCCCACCTGCCCGCTGCACGTGTGCGGGTTGGCGGTGCTCGACCCGAGCACTTCCCCCACCGGGTGGTCCCCCGCCGCGGTCCGTGAGGTGCTGGCCGCTCGACTCCACCTCACTCCCCCGCTGCGACGCCGACTCGTCGAAGTTCCCTTCGGCCTCGACAACCCCCGCTGCATCGAGGATCCCGACTTCGACCTCGACCAACACCTCCGCCACGCGAGCATCCCCGCTCCCGGCGGTGACGCCGAACTGGCCGCAACCGTGGCCCGGATCGTGTCGGTACCCCTCGAGCGGTCCCGGCCCCTATGGGAGATGTGGACCCTCGACGGTCTCGCCGGCGGACGGGTGGCGGTCCTCGCCAAGATCCACCATGCGGCCATCGACGGGTCCACCGGTGCCGAGTTGCTCGTCACCGTCCTCGATCTCGCCCCCGAGGTGGCGGTGCACGAGCCCACCACCACCTGGGTCCCCGAACCGGTCCCGTCCGACACCGACCTGCTCGCCGATGCCGCCCGGAGCCTCGCCGGTCGTCCCGTCGATCTGGTCCGCTCGGTCCGTGACACCATCGGCACCGGCCTCGACATCGCCCGGCGTCGCGGTCAGGCCACTCCGCCGCCGCCGTTCGCCGCCCCGCGCACGTCGTTCAACCGGTCCCTGACCCGCAGCCGCACCATCGCGTGGACCGACCTTCCCCTCGACGAGGTCAAGGCGGTGAAGACGGCGACGGGCACCACGGTCAACGACGTGGTCCTCACCGTGTGCAGCGGAGCGTTGCGACAGTGGATGGACGAGCGGGGCGAACACCCCGACGGCGCGCTGGTGGCGATGGTGCCCATCTCGGTGCGCCGGGGCGGGCTCGAGGGCACCGCGGGCAACGAGCTGTCGACGTCGCTCGCGACCTTGGCCACCGACCTCGACGACCCTCTCGACCGACTCCGGGCCATCGCGGCCGTCACCGCGGAGATCAAAGCCCGCCAGGAGGTGATCGGAGCCGATGCCCTCGGCGACTGGGCCGACTTCGCCGCTCCTGCCCTCGCCGCTCGGGCCGCCCGACTCTGGTCCCGGGCCCACCTGGCCGACCACCACCGGCCGGTGTTCAACCTCACGATCTCCAACGTGCCCGGGCCACCGTTCCCGCTCTACCTCGCCGGCGCCGAGCTGGTGCGCCTCGTGCCACTCGGCCCGATCCACGACCTCGCCGGCCCGAACATCACGGTGATGAGCTACCTCGACCGCCTCCACGTCGGGGTCCTCGCCTGCCCCGATGTGGTGCCCGACGTCGATGCACTCGTGGCGGCGATGGCCCCCGCTCTCGAGGAACTGACCAGCCGCGTGTCCTGAGGGCTCCCCTGCTCAGGACCCATCCGCGCTGCGACGCCGCCGATCGAGTTTGATGGACCACGTCGGCTCTCACCTGGAGTGTGCTGTGGTTGATCTCCTTCCTCGCTCGTTGGACACGGACGCGAAGGAGGTGCCCACCCCCACCAGAACGTGTGTCGTTCTCGACACCTCGGCGTTGATCGCCGACCCCGAATGCCTGGTCTCGTTCCCCGGGAGCGACGCGGTCATCCCCCTCGTGGTGATCGAGGAGCTCGACGCTCACAAGACACGGCTCGACGACGTGGGGCGTGCCGCCCGAGCGGTGATCCGCACCCTCGAGGATCTGAGGGTCGCCAATGCCGGCGACATCCGCCGACCCGTACCCCTGCCCGGTGGCGGAACGGTGCGGATCGAGACCAACGGTCTGCACCTCGACGAGATCGCTTCCCACGGCCTCGACTCCACGAAGGCCGACAACCGCATCCTCGCCGCCGCGCTCGGTCAGGCCGAGCTGGCACCGGTGCGGGTCGTGTCCAACGACGCTGCGCTGCGCATCAAGGCCGCTCAGCTCGGCCTCGACGCCGCCGAACACCACCGGCTCCGAGGTCGGGCCGAACGGGACCGACCCCAGGGGTGGTCGACCATCGACGTGGCGGGGACCACCATCGACCGGATCTTCCAACAACCCGACGGCGTCGACGTCGCCGACCTCGACGACTCCGAGGAGCTCGATCGCCTGCTCCCCAACCAGTTCGGAGTCCTGCGCTCGGGGAGCCAGTCGGCCCTGGTCCGCCGACGCGGCGACCAGCTCGTCGCCCTGTCCCGTCCGGCCGAGGCGTGGGGGCTTCGACCCCGATCGAAGGAGCAGCAGTTCGCTCTCGATCTGCTCCTCGATCCCGAGGTACGGGTGGTGGCCCTCGACGGCATGGCCGGAACCGGCAAGACCCTGCTCGCCCTCGCCGCCGGACTCGAACAGGTCATGGAGCGCCCCCTGTACGACAAGGTGGCGGTCTACCGGCCGGTGGTGCCGGTCGGTCGGGCCGAGCTCGGCTTCCTACCCGGAGGTCTCGAGGAGAAGCTCGACCCCTGGATGACTGCGGTCACCGACGCCCTGGTGGCGCTGACCGAGCGCCGCAGCCATGCCGACGCCCGTAACCTGCTCGAGGAGATGACCGATCGCGAGAAGCTCTCGCTCGAAGCGGTCACCTACCTCCGGGGGCGGTCTCTTCAGGGCACCTACGTGCTCGTCGACGAGGCCCAGAACCTCGAGCCACCGACGTTGAAGACGATCCTCACCCGGGTGAGCGAGGGCACCAAGGTCGTGTTCACCGGCGACACGAGCCAGATCGATGCCCCCTACCTGTCCGAGCACAACAACGCCATCGCCGTGCTCATCGACGCCTTCGACGGCGAGGATGTGTTCGGGCACGTGCGACTCACCCACTGCGAACGCAGTGAGGTCGCCAACCTCGCCGCCCTCCGGTTGTGACCTGAACACCGGTCGTCCGTGACCGGTGACACCCACCATCCGCCGAATCGATCGGCGGAGTCCCTACTGTCGGGGAGTGGTATGACACGTCGGACACCGATCTACGGGCTGGACATCGAGACCGACACCACCGTCGACGGGCTCGACCCGGCCGTCGCACGGATCCTCACCGTCGCCCTGTCCTCCGACGAGGTCGACGAGCTGTTCACCGGACCCGAACCGGAGCTGCTCGCCGAACTCGACCAGCGCCTGGTGTCCCTCCCCCCCGGGGTGATCGCCACCTGGAACGGCGCCGCCTTCGATCTGCCCTTCATCGCCGACCGCGCCGCGCTCTACGGCCAGCATCTCGGGCTGTACCTCGAGCACGACCCCGGCATCGTCGTGCGGGGTCGATCCCTGCCCGGCCACCGTGGCGCCTACCGCGCCGCGTGGCACCACCACGCCCACCTCGACGCCTTCCGCGTCTACCGCTCCGACGTCGGGCCGGCCCTGCGCATCTCCTGTGGCCTCAAGTCGATCGCCCGTTTCGTCGGGCTGCCCGTGGTCGAGGTCGACCGCGAGCAGATCCACGGCCTCAGCCAGGAGGCGTTGCACGCGTACGCCTCGAGCGACGCCCGGCTCGCTCGGGTGCTCAGCGAGCGCCGGTGGGCCTCGGCGCGGCGCTCGGTCGACCGCACCCCGGTCCACCTCGCCACCCCCGTCGACCACTCTCGACGTCTCGCCGCCATCCAGGCGGCAGCGGCCCGACCCGCAGCCGAGCCTCCACCGAGCCGGGTGGAGGTGGGCTCCCACGAGCTCGACCGACATGTACCGCCCGGGCCGGTGTCGACCACCCCGCCGGTGGCCGACACCGGGTGAGCCCGGTCGGGGTGCCGATCAGGGATCGACGTTGGAGAAGATGACGGTTCCGCTGGCGGCGAACATCCCGCCGACACCGTGGGCGACGGAGATCTCTGCCCCCTCGACCTGAGCGGGAGCGATCCCCCGCATCTGACGGACGCTCTCCTGCAGGGCGTACATGCCGTACATGCCCGAGTGCATGTACGAGAGCCCACCCCCGTTGGTGTTGAGGGGAAGACGCCCACCGATGGCGGTGTTGCGCTCGGCGATGAAGGCCGCCGCTTCGCCCCGGCCCACGAAGCCCAGGTCCTCGAGACCATAGAGCG
>SKKL01000301.1 GCA_007121465.1 Acidimicrobiales bacterium
AGTCGGCGATGCCCGAGGCGGCCACCGGGGCCAGGCGGGCGAGCTGGCTACGCCCCCACGACGCCTGAGCGGCCAGCTCCTGGTCCCACGGCACGAACCAGTGGGGCGGGGTGATGTTGTGGTGGTTCACGACCAGGGGCGACCCGCAGGTGAGCAGACGCTCGACGATCGGGCTGCCCGTCGCCAGGTGGTAGAGACACACCGCATCGGGGTCGGGTTGCCAGGCCCCGAAGGTGGCGGACCTCACCGGTGTTCCGGGGGCGACCCACCCGGCGTACAGGGTGGTGTCGAGCCCCATGTCCTCGAGGACCCCGGCCACCTGGACGGCGTGGGATCCGACGGCGTCTCGTTCGACGAGGATGGGCAGGAACTGGTCGACCCGCCGGATCACGACCGGCGGCGTCCGATCACCAGGTGGTTCCCGTCGGGGCCCTCGACCACGTCGGGCTCGCTCCCGAGCCGGTGGGTGAGCAGGAACGCCCAGGTGGCGGCGGACAGAGGGCGGCCCGCACCGAGGTCGCGCAGCACTGCCGAACCCGCACTGCGGTCGGCGACGATCACCGCCACGGTTCCTCCGGGGACCACTGCGTCGGCCAGCCGCTCGGCGACGCCGATCTGCGACGCCAACCCGAGACGATCGACGAACCCGTCCACCACCACGGTCCCGAGCGAGGATTCGGGCAGCGAGCGCAGGTGGTCGAACGGATCGGTGCCGCGCAGGTCGAGTGCGTCACGCAGCCCGGCGACGTGCAGACCCCGGCGGGTGTCGACCCCGTAGCAGGAGCGCCCGGGGCGGGAGAGCGCAGCCACCAGCTCGCCGGCGCCGCACCCGAGGTGAGCGACCGGGCCGTCGGCGCTGTCGAGCTGGTCGGCCAGCCATCCCGTCACCTCGGCCGAGGGCGTCACGTAGGGGAGCCGGTCGAGCTCGGCGGTGACGGTCGGCGACAGGACCCCGACGGTGTCCTCCAGTCGCTCGATGCGATCGGCGAGGCTCCTCAGGAACGACACGGCCGCCCCGTGGAACACCGTGACCCGGTTGGTGGCGATGCGCATCAGGCGCTCGACGATGCGGTTGCCGATGACCCGGGCGACGATGACCACCGCCACCTGCTTGGCCGGGGACCGGCCCGGCCGTGGCGAGGTGTCGGGCGGCAGGAGGTGGGCAGGGACGAGACCCTCGAGCTCGGAGAGCGACGCCTCGAGGTCGACGTGGGTGTTCGGCACCATCCGGTCGAAGGTGGCGGTCACCTCTCGCTCGTAGGCGGCCAGCTCGGGGTCCTCGCGGCGCAGGCGGTCGGCCTCGGCGTGGATCTCGGCCAGGACGAGGTCGAGATCGGGACCGGTGTCGGTGCCGCCCGCTGCCTCGGTGCTGGGGTCCCCGGAGCCGCCGGTTGACTGCTCGTCGATCGTGTTCGTTCGGTCGCTGGTCACGGGGCCACTGTAGTGGTGCCCCCATCGGGGCCACCCGCCACGAGCAGTCGACGGGCGCCGGTCGACGGGGTGCACCGGCCGGCCTTCACGTCGGCCTCGACCTCGGTGACCAGAGAGGCGGTGTGGCCGTCGGAGGTGAGACGGTCGAGCAGCGACTGGCGCACCTCGTCCCACATCCACGACGTGGCCTGGTCGGCCCGGCGTCGATCCTGTTCGCCCGCGTCGGCGGCCTCGGCGGCCATCGTGGTGATCGTCGTCCAGATCTCGTCGATGCCCCGCCGGGTGAGAGCCGACGCGGTGAGCACCGGCGGGGGCGTGCCGTCCCATCGGGGGCGCATCAGCCCGAGTGCGTTGCGGTAGTCGCCGGCGGTGCGACCGGCGGCGTCGGCCAGGTCGCCGTCGGCCTTGTTGACCACCACCAGGTCGGCCAGTTCCATGATCCCCCGCTTGATGCCCTGCAGGTCGTCGCCACCGCCGGGCGCGACGAGGAGGACGAACAGGTCGACCAGGTCGGCGACCGCGGTCTCGGACTGGCCGACCCCCACCGTCTCGACGAACACCACGTCGAACCCAGCCGCCTCGCACAGCAGCATCGCCTCGCGGGTGCGGCGGGCCACGCCTCCGAGGGTGGTTCCGGCGGGGGAGGGGCGGATGAACGCCGCCTCGTGGCGCACGAGGTCGACCATGCGGGTCTTGTCGCCGAGGATCGACCCGCCCGAGCGCCGGCTCGACGGGTCGACCGCGAGCACCCCGAGACGGTGGTCGGCGTCGACCACGTGGAGGCCGAGCGCCTCGATGAAGGTCGACTTGCCGACCCCGGGGCTGCCGCTGATTCCGACCCGGGTCGCACCCCCGGCATGGGGGAGGAGGTCGTCGAGCAGCTCGAGGGCCTGGGCACGGTGCTCGGGCCGGGTGGACTCGATGAGCGTGATGGCCCGGGCCAACGCCCGACGGTCACCGGTGGTGATGGCTGCCGCGAGGTCGCCGGTGTCCACTCCGCCGTTGCCCACTAGGCGGCCGAGGGCTGCTCGCGGATGAGGCGGATGACCTCGCGGGCCGCGGCGGGGATGTTGGTGCCCGGACCGAACACCGCCGACACTCCGGCGGCCTTGAGCATCTCGTAGTCCTGGGGTGGGATGACCCCGCCACACACCACGAGCACGTTCGAGGCCCCGAGCGCGTTCAGCTCCTCGATGAGCTGGGGCACCAACGTCTTGTGGCCGGCAGCCTGGCTGGAGACCCCGATCACGTGGACGTCGTTCTCGACCGCATCACGGGCTGCTTCGGCGGGGGTCTGGAAGAGGGGGCCGACGTCGACGTCGAAGCCGAGGTCGGCGAACGCGGTGGCGATCACCTTGGCGCCGCGGTCGTGCCCGTCCTGGCCCATCTTGACCACCATCATGCGGGGGCGACGCCCCTGCTCGGTGGCGAAAGCCTCGATGTCGGCCTCGACCGCCGAGTACTCCTCGTCGGCTTCGGAGTAGGCGGATCCGTACACCCCCGAGATGCTACGGACCTCGGCCCGGTGCCGCCCGAACACCGACTCCATGGCGTCGGACATCTCGCCGACCGTGGCTCGGGCCCGGGCCGCCTCCACACAGAGCGCCAACAGGTTGCCGTCGCCCTTCGCTCCCTCGGTGAGGCGCTCGAGGGCGACTCGGCAGGCGGCGTCGTCGCGATCGGCCCGCACCCGCTCGAGCTTGGCGAGCTGCTGGCGACGGACGTCGGTGTTGTCGATGTCCAACACGTCGACCATCTCGGGGTTCTCGGGTCGGTACTTGTTCACCCCGACCACGGTCTCCTCGCCCCGGTCGACCCGCGCCTGGCGACGGGCGGCGGACTCCTCGATGCGCAGCTTCGGCATCCCGGACTCGACCGCCTTGGTCATCCCGCCCAGGCTCTCGACCTCTTCGATCAGCTCCCAGGCCTTGTCCGCCAGGTCGTTGGTGAGGGCCTCGATGTAGTACGAGCCGCCGAGCGGGTCGACCACGTTGGGGATGCCGGTCTCCTCGGCGATCACCAGCTGGGTGTTGCGGGCGATGCGGGCCGAGAAGTCGGTGGGAAGACCGAGGGCTTCGTCGAAGGCGTTGGTGTGCAGGCTCTGGGTTCCGCCGAGCACCGCGGCCATGGCCTCGATGGTGGTGCGGATGACGTTGTTGTAGGGGTCCTGCTCGGTGAGCGACACACCCGAGGTCTGGCAGTGGGTGCGCAACATGAGCGACGACGGGTTCTTCGGCTCGAACTCCGACATGACCCGGGACCACAGCAGGCGAGCGGCCCGCAGCTTGGCCACCTCCATGAAGAAGTTCATGCCGATGGCGAAGAAGAAGCTCAGGCGAGGGGCGAAGGCGTCGACGTCGAGACCTCGGGCCTGGGCGGCCCGCACGTACTCCATGCCGTCGGCGATGGTGAACGCGAGCTCCTGGTCGGCGGTCGCGCCCGCCTCCTGCATGTGGTAGCCCGAGATCGAGATCGAGTTGAACCGGGGCATGTGTTCGGCGGTGTAGCCGATGATGTCGGCCACGATCCGCATGGAGGGCGCCGGCGGGTAGATGTAGGTGTTGCGGACCATGAACTCTTTGAGGATGTCGTTCTGGATGGTCCCGCTGAGCTGGGCCTGATCGACGCCCTGCTCCTCGCCGGCGACGATGAAGCTGGCGAGCACCGGCAGCACCGCCCCGTTCATCGTCATCGACACGCTCATCTGGTCGAGAGGGATCTCGTCGAAGAGGATCTTCATGTCCTCGACCGAGTCGATCGCCACTCCGGCCTTGCCGACGTCGCCGACCACCCGCTCGTGGTCGGAGTCGTAGCCCCGGTGGGTGGCCAGGTCGAAGGCCACCGATACGCCCTGCTGACCGGCCGCCAGGTTGCGCCGGTAGAAGGCGTTCGACTCCTCGGCGGTGGAGAAGCCCGCGTACTGGCGGATCGTCCACGGCCGGTTGGCGTACATCGTCGACCGCACACCCCGGACGAACGGCTCGAAGCCGGGCAGCGAGTCGGCGTGGTCGATCCCCTCGACGTCGGCGCCGGTGTAGAGCGGCTTGACCGGGATGCCCTCGGGGGTCTGCCACGTGAGCTCGTCGGGGTCGCGCCCCTTCAGCTCCTTGGCGGCCTGCGCCTTCCAGTCGTCGATGCTCGGGTGGTCGGCCATGGGTCGAATGCTACGTCCGGTAGCGGGAGGGCTCGAATCCGAACCCTCCCGTCACCGGCGTCGCACCCCGATCGGGTGGGGTCAGCCGACCCGGTCCATCCATGCTGTGCCGCCCTCGACCTGCACGCCCATCCGGTCGCCGTCGCACTCGTAGGTTCCCGCCCCGCCGATCACGTCGGTCTGGACGCCATCGGTCGCCGGCATCTCGAAGGTCTGTCCACCAACGGTCGCGGACATGCTCACCGTCGAGTTGCTCGCCGTCTCGGTCATCGAGAAGCTGCCGTCGTCGCCGGCTGAATAGGTGCCCTCGTCGACGCCGTCTCGGACGATCGTTGACGCACCCTCGCCCATCGGGGTCGCCATCACGGCGTTGATCGTCCACTCCTCGTAGGTGGTGGTGACGCTGCCGTCTGCACGGAACTCGATGGTGACGGGCCCGGTCACGCTCTCGACGGTCATCCCGGCCTCGGCGGGAGCGATCGCCTCCATGGCCTCGGCGAACGCATCGTTGTCGCTCTCCCAGGTTCCGATCACGCATTCGGCCCCGCTCGCCACCTCGGGTTCGGCTTCGGTGGTCGTCGTGGTCTCGGCCTCGGTGGTGGTCGTGTCGTCGGCCTCGTCGGCTTCGTCGTCGGTGGATTCCGCGTCGTCGGTGGCCTCGGTGTCGTCGCCGTCGCCAACTCCGATGGCGGCCCCGTCATCGTCGTTCCCGCACGCCGCCAGGATCAGAGTGGCGGCGACGAGCACGGCGAACAGGCGGTGCAGAGGGGTGCGCATGAGAAGAACGTCCTTCGGGTCGGTGCTGGTTCTCGGGACCACGGTCGCGCCCCGATACCTGACTGGTCCACGGAGGCCGGATCCGGTTACACCCTGGTCCCGATAGTCTCGATCGTCGTATGGGCAGACGCATGGTGATCATCGGAGGTGGACCGGCCGGAAATCAGGCCGCCACCCTCGCCGCCCGCCTCGGGGCCGAGGTGACCCTCATCGAGCGCGACATCGTCGGCGGGGCGGCCCACCTGTGGGACTGCGTGCCCTCCAAGGCGATGATCGCCACCGGCGAGGCGCTCACCTTTCTCGGTCGGGCCACCCGGATGGGCCTCACCGAGCCCTCGGCCAGCCTCGACCTGGTCGCCCTGCGGGACCGCATCGTGCGGATCGAGGACCGTCTCGAGCACTCCACCACCGGTCTCCTCCAGAGCCAGGGCGTCCGCCTCATCGCCGGCACGGGTCGCCTCACCGGGCCCCACTCGGTCGTGGCCGACACCGCCGATGGTCCGGTCGAGCTCGAAGCCGACGTCGTCGTGCTCTCCACGGGCAGCCGGCCCCGCATCCCCGCCTGGGCCCCGGTCGACGGCGAACGGGTCCTCACCACCCGCGACGCCTACCCGCCCCAGGCGCTGCCCGAGCACCTCGTCGTCATCGGTTCGGGTGTCACCGGCGTCGAGTTCGTCCACATGTTCACCAGCCTCGGCAGCCAGGTGACCCTCATCGTCAGCCGCCAACAGGTCCTGCCCCAGAAGGATCCCGAGGTGGCCGCCGCCCTCGAGGACGACTTCTTGTCGCGAGGTGTCCGCCTCCTGAAGGGCGCCCGGGCCGAGGCGATCGAGGTCGGCGACGACGGGCTCGTGGTCCGCTGCGACGACGGCCGCTCGGTCGAGGGGAGTCACGCCCTGCTCGCCATCGGCTCGATCCCCAACTCCGAGGGAATCGGGCTCGACGCGGCCGGCGTCGAGGTCGACCCCGGCGGCTATGTCGTGGTCAACCACAACCTCCAGTCGAGCATCCCCCACATCTACGTGGGTGGCGACCTCTCCGGGAAGCTGCCGCTGTCATCGGTCGCCTCCATGCAGGGCCGCAAGATCGCCGAACACGCGATGGGACTGCACCAGCGCCCCCATCGTCACCTCGACTACGAGAAGGCGGCGTCGGCCATCTTCACCGAACCCGAGATCGCCGACGTCGGGCTCGCCGAGGCCGATGCCTTCGCCGAAGGTCGCAAGATCCGCGTCACCAAGGTGCCGTTCTCGTCGAGCGCCAAGGCGCTCATCAACGACGACCCCCGGGGGTTCGTCAAGCTCGTCTCGGACCCCGCCACCGGAGTGGTCCTCGGCGGCTCGATCGTCGGCAAGCACGCCGCCGAGCTCATCTCGGTCATCGCCCTCGCCGTCACCGCCCGTCTCAACGTCACCGACATCGTGGAGAGCCTCCTCGTGCACCCCGCCCTGTCCGAAGCTCTCGCCGAGGCTGCCGAATGACCGACGACTCCTCCTTCGACGACACCGAGTACATCGACGAGCCGTCCGAGCCCGATCCCGTTCCCGAGTCGGGCCCCGGGTCGCTCGCACCCCTGTGGGCCCGGGCCCTCGCCCGGATCATCGACATGTTCCTCGTGCTCACCATGGGTGCGCTCATCTCCCAGGTGTTCGGGCTCGTCGAGACCACCGACGACGGACCGGTCTCCGGCAACCCCGCCCTGGTGATGCTCAGCCTCCTCGCAGTGTGGGGCCTCTACGAGGTGACGGGCACCGTCACCGGTGGACGCATGCTCGGCAAGATGGCACTCGGCCTGCGGATCCGGCAGGTGGAAGTCGACGCCCCACCCCGGGCGTTGAAGGCGCTCAGCCGATGGCTCCTGCCGGCGATCATGCTTCTGGTGCCCGTCGGCGAGGTCATCCTCGTGCTCCTGGTCTTCGTGTACCTCACCGCCATCACCCACCCGACCCGACAGGGGTTCCACGACCGGGTCGCCCACACCCTGGTCGTCCGCTCCCGCTGAGCCCGGCCCCTCGCTGCTGCCGATGCACCAGGCGTGCGGCCACGCAACATGAGGTGCGAAACCCGGATCCTGGCCGGCTTTCGCGCCCCAAGTTCGCCGTGCCCGCCCCGATGTCACACCATGTTGGCATTCTTCGGTGCATGCCACCGAGCCCCGCATCGACCGCGTTGGATCTCGCCGCCCGGGCCCACCACGTGGTCACGACCTCAGAGCTGCTCGGCGAGGGGCTGACCGCCGACCAGGTCGGTCATCTCGTTCGCCTCGGCATCCTCGATCGAGTGGCCCGGGGCGTGTTCCGCGTCGCCGCGAGCCGAGAGACGTGGGAGCAGCGCTTGCGCGTCGCCGTCCTGGTGGGCGGCGCCGCGGCGGTGGTCTCGCACCGAGCGGCGGCTCGCCTCCACGCCATCGAGGGATTCGACCGCGCGCCGCTCGAGGTGACGGTGCCCCGTGGGCGTCGGGGGCGGGCACGTCGATCGATCGTGCACCAGAGCTCGGACCTCGAACGCCGTGACACCACCTGGCGGGCTGGGCTTCCGGTGACCAACCCGGCGCGCACGCTCGTCGACCTGGGTCAGGTCGTCGACGTCGGCCTCGTGGAGGTGGCGGTCGACGACGCGCTGCGGAGGGGGCTCACCACCCTCGACCACATCGCCGACGTGCACGAGCGGGTCGGGCGGAGGGGCTGGGCCGGCACGGCGCCGATCACGACGTTGCTCGACGAGCGCGGCGAACTGCTCGGCACGACCGACAGCATCCTCGAGACCCGCCTGTTGAGGGTGCTGCTCGATGCCGGGCTCCCGCATCCGGTGCCGCAGTTCGAGGTCGTCGCCGCCGACGGCGAGCGGATCGGACGCTTCGACTTCGCCTACCCCGACCCGATGGTCCTGATCGAGGTCGACAGCGAGCGGTGGCACACCGGCCGGCGACGGTTCGTCCACGACCGCACCCGCCGCGATCGCGCCGAGGCGATGGGTTGGCGGGTCCTCGCCTTCACCCACCACCACATCAGCCAGGAGCAGGGGTTCGTCGCGTCGGTGGTGAGCTCCACACTGAGCCATGCGGCGTGAGCCCTCGCCCGTAGGGTGGAGTTCATGGACATCGTCATCGCCGGCGCGCACGGCCAGATCGCCCGCCATCTCACCCGCCTGCTCGTCACCGAGGGCCACACCGTACGTGGCCTCATCCGCAACCCCGACCACGCCGACGACCTCATCGCCGATGGCGCCAGGCCGGTCGTGAGCGACCTCGAGACGAGCTCCGACGCCGAGCTCGACCAGGCGGTCGAGGGGGCCGACGCCATCGTCTTCGCCGCCGGAGCGGGCCCCGGATCGGGAGCGGAGCGCAAGGAGACCGTCGACCACCAGGGGGCGGTGCGCCTCATCGACGCCGCCCGCCGCACCGGTGTCGACCGCTACGTGATGGTGAGCGCCATGGGCACCGACGACCCACCCCAGGACGACGAGGTGTTCAGTGTGTACCTCCGGGCCAAGGCCGCCGCCGACCGGGCCCTCGCCGAGTCGGGCCTCGCCCACACGATCGTGCGTCCCGGGCGTCTCACCGACGACGACCCCAGCGGAGCGGTGACGATCGCCCGCCACGTCCCGCGCGGCGAGGTGTCGCGGGCCGATGTCGCCGCCGTGATCGTCGCGGTGCTCGCCGACCCGGCCACCGTCGGTCAGACGTTCGAGGTCGTCGGCGGCGACACCCCGATCAGCGAGGCCCTCGGGTAGCGGCGAAGGTCAGTCGATCTCGATGACGATGTCGCCCGAGCCGACCGAGTCGCCGACTGCCACCTTCACCGCGGTGACGGTGCCGGCCTTCTCGGCGGGGATGTTGTTCTCCATCTTCATCGCTTCGAGCACCACGACCGACTGGCCGAGCTCGACCTCTTGGCCCTCTTCGACGAGGACCTTGACGATGGTGCCCTGCATGGGGACCGTCACCTTGCCGGCGTCGGCGGCGCCGCCACCCGAACCCGACGACGAGCGCTTCGGACGTCCGCCGCCCTTCTTGCCGGCACCCGCCGCGGCGGGGGCGGCCATCTGGCTCTCGGGGACGAACACCGCGACCGAGAATCGGCGGCCGTTCACCTCGACGTCGACGTCGCGGCGGACCTTGGGCTCGGGCTCCTCGCCCTCCTCGGTGGGAGCGAGTGGAGCGGGCGCCGGACCCGACAAGTCGAGGTTCTCCTCGACCCACTTGGTGGAGTGCTCGGCCGCCGCGAAGTCGTCGTGGGAGAGGATCGCCACGTGGGCGGGGGTGGTGGTGGCGATGCCCGACACCTGCAGCTCCGAGAGGGCCCGCAGCATGCGCAGTCGAGCGGTCTCGCGGTCCGAGCCCCACACCACGAGCTTGCCGACGAGGTTGTCGTAGTACTGGCTGATCTCGTCGCCCGCCTCGTAGCCACCGTCCCAACGGACCCCGAAGCCCTGGGGGATCGACAGCGCGGTGATTCGTCCCGGCGACGGCGAGAACGCGCCGTTGGTGGAGTCCTCGGCGTTGATGCGGCACTCGATGGCGTGGCCGCGCAGGTCGAGGTCGGCCTGGGTGAAGCTGAGCGGCTCGCCCGAGGCGACCCGGATCTGCTCGCGCACCAGGTCGATGCCCGACACCAGTTCGGTGACGGGGTGCTCCACCTGGAGGCGGGTGTTCATCTCCAGGTAGAAGAACTCGCCGTCCTGGTACAAGAACTCGACGGTGCCGGCGTTGACGTAGTTGCACCCCTCGGCCACCTTGACCGCGGCGGCGCCCATGGCCTGGCGGATCTCGTCGGGGAACGCAGGGGCCGGCGACTCCTCGATCAGCTTCTGGTGGCGCCGCTGGGCCGAACAGTCGCGCTCGCCCACCCACACGCAGTTGCCGTGGGTGTCGGCGATGACCTGCATCTCGATGTGGCGGGGCCAGGTGAGGTAGCGCTCCATGTAGCACTCGTCGCGACCGAAGTAGGCGAGCGCCTCACGCTTGGCCGACTCGAGCGCGTCCTCGACCTCCTCGGGAGCGCGCACCACCTTCATGCCGCGTCCGCCGCCGCCGTAGGCGGCCTTGATGGCCACCGGCCAACCGAACTCGGCGCCGAAGGTCCGGACCTGTTCGGGGTCGGTGATCAGCTCGGTCGTTCCGGGAACACCGGCAACGCCGACCTTCTCGGCGGCGAGCCGGGCCGAGATCTTGTCGCCCATGACCTCGATCGCCTCGGGTGGCGGGCCGATCCAGGCGGTGGTTCCCGACTCGATGATCGCCCGGGCGAAGTCGGCGTTCTCGCTGAAGAAGCCGTATCCGGGGTGGACGCCATCGGCGCCGCTGCGTTCGATCGCGTCGAGGATCGCCTCGGTATTGAGGTAGCTCTCGGCGGCGGTCTGGCCGCCGAGTGCGTAGGCCTCGTCAGCGAGGCGGACGTGGAGGGCATCGCGATCGAGCTCGGAGTACACGGCCACCGTGGAGATGCCGAGTTCTCGGCATGCACGGATGACGCGGACTGCGATCTCGCCGCGGTTGGCGATGAGGATCTTGGAGAGCACGACCCATATGGTTACAGCTATGTCGGGTGATCACGCCAGAAAGCTCCTCGACGGTTCCCGATTCGCCGACGTGCGATGGGTGGCTGAGACCGGGTCGACCAACGCCGACCTCCTCGCTCTCGCCGCCGCCGATGCACCGGACGGGACCGTTCTCGTCGCCGATCACCAGACCGCGGGACGAGGCCGGCTCGGCCGCACCTGGGAGGCTCCGCCCGGTGCGTCGTTGCTCTGTTCGGTGCTGATGCGTCCCGATCTACCGGCGAGCCACCTCCAACTCCTGTCGTTGGCCACCGCGATCGCGGCATCCGACGCGTGCCATTCCGTGGCCGGTGTCCGCCCCCGCCTCAAGTGGCCGAACGATCTTGTCGTCGCCTCCGGAGGAGGTGTCGCCCGCCTCGACGACGGGTCGGAGCGGAAACTCGGAGGCATCCTCGCCGAATCGACGATGTCGGCCACCGGAGGCGCGGCAGTCGTCGTCGGCATGGGTCTGAACGTCGACTGGCCGACCGAACTGCCCGACGAGCTCGCCGAGATCGCCACCGCTCTCAACCACCACACCGACACCGAGGTCGACCGCGAGGAACTGCTGGCGGCACACCTGTTGGGCCTCGAACAACTGGTCGAGCCGCTCGCCACGGCCGAGGGCCGCGAGGCGCTCCTCGTCCGCTATCGACATCTGTCGGCCACGCTCGGGCGACGGGTCAGGGTCGATCTCGGCTCCGGGAGTTTGACCGGCCAGGCGGTCGACCTCGACCCCGAGGGCCACCTGCTCGTCGAGCTCGAGGGCGACATCGTCCCGGTCGCCGCGGGCGACGTCGTCCACCTGCGTCCCGCCGACTGAACGCCGATGGAGCCCCGCTCAGGGGTCGAGGTCTTGGCGCATCAGTTCCGACAATGCGGCGGCCGCCTCGGCGGTGAGTGGCCCGGGACACTCCCTGGCGGCGATGCCGTCGATCGCCCGGATGGCCTGCACATCACGGATCGAGGAGGTGAGGAACGCCTCATCGGCATCGAGGAGCGCGCTGAACGGCAGGTCTTCCTCGACGGCGTCGGTGACCTCGAGGACCAGCTCGCGAACGATCCCGGCGAGGGGTCCCGCCGACAGTGGGGGAGTGACCAGTCGGCCGTCGATGCCCACGAAGATGTTCGAGCCGGTTCCCTCGCACAGGTTGCCGACCGTGTTGGCGAAGATCGCCTCGCTCGCGCCGCGCTCGATCGCATAGCCGAGGGCGATCACGTTCTCGGCGTAGGACGTGGACTTCACACCCGAGAGCGCGCCGCGCTCGTTTCGCACCCAGTCGACGGTGCAGACGTCGGTGCTGGCCGGCATCGGGGTGAGCTCGGAGACGGCGAGCAGCAGGGTGGTGCCGTGATCGCCACGGTTCGAACCGAGCGGACCGCGGCCGCCGGTGAGGGTGATCCGAAGCCGGCAATCGGCCATGCCGTTCGCGGCGATGACCTCGTCAGCGGCAGCCCGGACGGTGTCGTGGTCGGGTGCCTCGAGTCCCAACGCGCTGGCCGATCGTTCGAGCCGGACCAGGTGGCGGCGCATGGCGAAGGGGACCGAACCGATGACCTTCACGGTCTCGAATATGCCGTCGCCGACGGTGATGCCGTGGTCGAACGGGGAGATCCGTGCCGTGGCGGCATCGAGCACTTCGCCGTCGAGCCAGACCGATCCTTCGAGTCCGGGCGTGTTTGCCTCGGGCCCCCTGCGCACCTCGGACTCCTTGCTTGCCTCGGACTCTGTGGGCGTCTCCGATTCCATGGTGATCGATCCTAGGACTCGGGGCGCGACCGGCTGCCCGGGCCGCATTGGTACCCTGGGCGTCGTGCGGTCGGTCCCCCGTGGGGCGCGCGGGCGACGAACCTGGCCCCAACGCCTCCTGCTCTCGTTCAATGTCGTGCTGGTCGTCGTCGCGTTGGCTGCGGCGGCCCTCCTCGGCTACGGCTACGAGAGGGCGGGGAGCTTTCCCCGGGTGGCGCTGTCGGGAGTGCTCGCCGATCAGGAGACGACGCCCGGCGAGGCGATCAACGTGTTGCTCGTCGGTACCGACTCGGCCGACGGACTCGACCCCGACGACCCGGTTCTCGTCGGTCGTCCCGATTCCAACGATCTCACCGACTCGATCATGATCCTGCGCATCGATCCGGCGACCAACGACGCCGCGCTGTTGTCCATACCCCGCGACCTGTGGGTGCCCATCGCCGGGACCGATCAAGAGAACCGGATCAACACCGCCTACTCGGTGGGTGGGGCCGGAGCACTGATCGAGACGATCGACGATTTCTTCGGCATCCCGATCAACCACTTCGTCGCCGTCGACTTCGCCGGGTTCCAAGACGTCGTGGGGGCCATCGGAGGCGTGGAGATCTACTTCCGCTACCCGGCTCGCGACCAAGCGAGTGGGCTCCTCGTGCCCGAGGCGGGTTGCCAGCTCCTCGATCCTGAGCAGGCACTGGCGTTCTCCCGGTCGCGTCGCTACGAGAACCAGATCGACGGGCGTTGGGTCGTCGACGGCGACGACGACTTCGGGCGAGTGCTGCGCCAACAGGAGTTCGTGCGCCAGGCCGCCAACCGTGGGGTCGACCGCGGAGCGAGGAACCCGGCGACGCTCAATGCCCTCCTCGGTGCGGTCGACGGCTCGCTCGTGCTCGACGACCAGCTCACCAACCGTCAGATCATCGAGATCGCCCAGGCGTTCCGGTTGTTCAACCCCGACGACCTCGGCGGCTACACGCTGCGCGACTACGTATCCAGCGAGATGATCCGGGGCCAGTCGGCGCTGGTGCTGCGTGAGGCCGAGGCCGACTCGATCATCGATCTGTTCCGTGGCGAGCGAGCACTGGAGGCCACCCCGGAAACGGTGCGGCTGCGGGTCCGCAACGGCAGTGGTGCGGCGAACCAGGCGTGGGACGTCGCCGAGTCATTGAGAGCGGCCGACTTCGTGGTGCGTGGCAGCGACAACCTCGGCGGTGATCCCCTCGACCGCACCGAGGTTCGCTACATCCCCGGCCAGCGCCACTCTGCCGAGCTGCTCGCTCGCTATCTCATCGCCGAGCCCCTGCTGATCGAGGACCCGTCGCTCACCTTCATCCCGATCGACCTGGTCATCGGTACCGACTACCGCGGGATCACCGAACCGGGCGACGACACCGACCCCATTGCCCAGTCGCCGGGAGAAACGGCGCCCACCACCGGCGCCTCGGTCTCGGACGATGACGACGCCGGCCGGTCGGTCGAGCCCGACGGCACGACCACGACCACCGGCCCTGCGGAGGACGACGACCCACCGCCACCGCCGTGTTGAGGCCCCGCTAGCCTCGAACCCATGTCGGAAACGATCGCAGTCATCGGCACGGGCTACGTGGGCCTCACCACGGGCGCGTGCTTCGCCGAGCTCGGCCACACGGTGGTGTGCGCCGACATCGACGAGGACAAGATCCGTCGGCTCAACGCCGGCGAGATCCCCATCGTCGAACACGGCCTCGAGCGGTTGGTCCACGAGAACGTCCGAGCAGGTCGCCTGTCGTTCGTGGTGGGGGCGGCGGCCGCCGCTGCCGAGTGCGAGTTCGCCTACCTGTGCGTTCCCACTCCCCAAGGTCTCGACGGGTCGGCCGACCTGTCCTACATCGAGGCGGCGGCGGCCCAGATCGGCCCCGTGCTCGCCAGCGAGGCGGTCGTGATCAACAAGTCGACCGTGCCGGTCGGTTCCACCCGGGTGGTGGAGCGGGCGCTCGGTCGCAGCGACGTGTTCGTGGTCTCGAACCCCGAGTTCCTCCGGGAGGGCTCGGCGGTCAACGACTTCATGAAGCCCGACCGGGTGGTCATCGGCAGCGACTCCCAGGCGGCGGCCATCCGGGTGGCGTCGCTCTACATGGGGATCCCCGCGCCGATCATGGTCACCGACCCGGCGTCGGCCGAGACGATCAAGTACGCGGCCAACGCGTTTCTCGCCACCAAGCTCAGCTTCGTCAACGCGGTGGCGGCGATCTGCGAGGCGGTGGGAGCCGACGTCGCCGACGTCATGTTGGGCATCGGCTACGACAAGCGAATCGGTCAGGACTTCCTCAACCCCGGCCCCGGTTGGGGTGGCAGCTGCTTCCCGAAGGACACCCGGGCGCTGGCCCACATCGCCGAGCAGGCGGGCTATGACTTCCACCTCCTCCGGGGAGTGCTGGCGGTCAACGACGAGCAGTTCGAACGGGTCGCCGACAAGATCGAGCGCCTCATCGGCTCCTCGGTGGAGGGCAAGCGGGTCGCGGTGTGGGGGCTCACCTTCAAGGCTCGCACCGACGATCTGCGCGACTCGCCGTCGCTCGAGGTCATCGCCCGGTTGCGTGAGCGGGGGGCTGAGATCGTGGGCTACGACCCCGCGGTGCACGACGACCTCGACGGGGTGAAGGTGGTCTCCGATCCCTACGCCGCGTGCGAGGGGGCCGAGGTGCTGGCGGTGCTGACCGAGTGGGACGAGTTCCGGTGGCTCGACTTCGACAAGGTCCACGACGCCCTGGTCGCTCCCCGCATCCTCGACGGCCGCAACCTCCTCGACTCCGCTGCGCTGAAGCGCCGGGGCTTCGCCTACGACGGCATCGGCCGGAGCTGATGTCCCGCATCGTCGTCACCGGAGGGTCGGGCCTGTTGGGCTCGGCGGTCGTCCGTCGGCTCCTCGACCGCGGCGACCAGGTCGTGGTGGTCGACAACCTCATCACCAGTTCCTACGACAACATCGCCGGTCTCGCCGGACGCGACGCCTTCGAGTTCGTCCGCCACGACGTGTCCAAGCCCTTCGAGATCGACGGGCCGGTCGACGTGGTGATGCACATGGCCAGCCCCGCCTCGCCGAAGGACTTCGGAGAGCTGCCCATCCAGATCATGAAGGTGGGAGGGCTCGGTTCGCACAACACCCTCGGCCTCGCCCGAGCCAAGCAGGCGAAGTTCTTCCTCGCGTCGACGAGCGAGGTCTACGGAGATCCGCTGGTCCACCCCCAGCCCGAGACCTACTGGGGCAACGTCAACCCGGTCGGCCCGCGCGGCGTCTACGACGAAGCCAAGCGGTTCGCCGAGGCGATGACGATGGCCTATCACCGCCATCACGGTCTCGACGTCCGCATCGCCCGGATCTTCAACACCTACGGCCCCGCCATGCGTCTCGAGGACGGGCGGGTGGTGTCGAACCTGCTGGTGCAGGCTCTGCAGGGCAGACCGCTCACGATCTACGGCGACGGCCAGCAGACCCGTAGCTTCTGCTACGTCGACGACGAGGCCGAAGGGCTCATCCGCCTGGTCGACTCCGACTACGTCGGCCCGATGAACATCGGCAACCCCGACGAGTTCACCATGCTCGAACTCGCCCAGGTCGTGGTCGAGGTGACCAACAGCGAGAGCGACATCGTCTTCGAGCCGCTGCCGGTCGACGATCCGGCCCAGCGCCAACCCGACATCGCCCTGGCTCGCCGGGTCCTGGGTTGGGAACCGACCACGTCGCTGCGTGACGGCCTGGTCCCCACCGCCGAAGGGTTCGCTCGACGCCTCGGCCTCGGCTGACTCGCTCAGCCTCCCTGACCCGTCCAGCCCCCTGGCGGGGCGGGGTCACAGGTGGTCGATGATCTCGTCGAAGCGGGGGAGGGCGACGGTGTCGCAGTAGGCCTCGTCGAAGGCGCGGCGGGCGTTGGCCGACAGGCGGGCGTGGAGCGCGTCGTCGTCGCGCAGGCGGGAGATGGCGTCGACCAGGCCGTCGACATCGCCGTGGCGCAGGGAGAAGCCACAGTCGAACCGGGCGATCGCCTCGTCGACGTTGGAGCCGACCGGGCCGATGTAGATCACCGGACGGCCCATGCCGAGGCTGGTGTGGAGCTTGGACGGGCTCATCACCCCGAGCGCGTCGTCGTCGAGGGTGATGAGGCTCGCACGGGCGCCACACAGGACCCCGGGCATCTCGGACTTGTCGAGGTACCCCTGCAGGACGAACGGCGCGCCGTGGCCCGAGCCGAGGGCGAGCGCGGCCGACTCGAGCTCCTTCCACCGAACGCCGCCACCGACGAAGAGGAACGCGTCGCGATCGGGATCGAGACGACCGGCGGCGGCCACCACGGTGTCGAACCGGTGACCGGTTCCGGTGTTGCCGGTGTAGGCGACGACCGTTCGCCCGGCGAGATCGGGGCGTCGGTAGCCGCTCCAGGGCTCGGACGTCGAGTCGTCGGGGAACAGCTCGGCCGGTTCCCAGTTCGGGATGACCGTGGTCGCCGGCCGATTGCCCCGGCCGTATTGGGACACGAGAAGGTCGGTCATCGCCGGGTCGAGGGTCACGAGGTGGTCGAGGCGGGGATAGAGCCACCGGTTGAGGGCCCTCAACACCCGGGAGGTGGTTCCTCGGGGGTCGACCTGGTCGAAGCGCTCGGCGGCGTCGGGATAGACGTCCATGCTCCACAGCACCACTCGGACACGGCTGATGAGGGCGAGCAGCACCGGCCACGTCACGAGGTAGGGCGGGGTCGTCATCGACACGACGACGTCCTGGCGGGGCAGGCTGACCAGACGCACGAGGGCACCGAGGTGGAACCCGATGTAGCCGGTGAGGCGGGTGAGCACACTCGACTTGCCGCTCCCGGGGGTGGCGACCCGGATCACCGTCACCGTGCCTGTGGCGCCGGTGTCACCGTCGGTTCCGTGGCCGGTGCCGGGACCGGCTGATGACCCCGCTCCGCCGACGTAGCTCGACCGGCCGCAGATCACCGTCACCGTGTCGCCCTGGTCGGCCCGGTGTCGCGCGAGGGAGGCCGCCAGGTGGGCGGTGGGGGCGAGGTCGGGCGGGTAGAACTGGTTGAGGATCGTGATCCGCCTCGGTCGGGCGCTCACCGTGTGGCCACCACGTGGACCATCTCGTCGATGATCTCGGGGAGGGTGTACTTCTGGGTCCAGCCGGGATAGTGGGAGCGGAACTTTGCCTGGTCGGTGTAGTACACGATGTGGTCACCGATGCGGGCCTGGTCGTCGAACGCCAGCGTCGGCCGCTTCCCGCCGCTGGCGTCGGCGATCAGTTCGACGCATTCGAGGTTGCTCGCCGCGTTGTGGCGCCCGCCGCCGAGGTTGTAGGCCTCGCCCTGCCGGGGGTTCTGGGCGAACTCCCAGAAGGTGGTGATGACGTCGTAGGAGTGGAGCTGGTCGCGGACCTGCTTCCCCTTGTGGCCGATCATCGTGTAGTCGCCCTCGGCGAGGGCCTGGGTGACGAGGTAGGACAAGAACCCGTGGAGCTCGACCCCGGAGTGGTGGGGGCCGGTGAGGCACCCCCCGCGGAAGGTGGCGGTGTTCATCCCGAAGTAGCGGCCGTACTCCTGGACCATGACGTCCGACGCCACCTTCGACACCCCGAACAACGAGTGGGTGCAGTGGTCGAGCGACAGCTCCTCGGTGACTCCCTCGGAGGTGAGGCCGGCGACCTCGGCATCGGGGGCGTAGTCGAAGCGGGTGTCGAGCTCGACGAGGGGAAGGCGGTTGGGGTTGTCGCCGTAGACCTTGTTGGTGCTCATGTGGATGAACACCGCCCCGGGCACGTGGTGGCGGGTCGCCTCGAGCAGGGCCATGGTGCCCCCGGCGTTGACGTCGAAGTCGTCGAAGGGGCGCGAGGCGGCGAGATCGTGACTCGGCTGGGCGGCGGCGTGGATGATCAGCTCGGGGGCGAGGCGCCCGACCAGCTCGTCGACCGCAGTCCGGTCGCGGATGTCGAGCGTGTGGTGGGTGTAGTTCTCACACGTCGCTTCGAGTCGATGCTGGTTCCAGGTGACGTCGCCCCGGGCACCGAAGAAGTCGGCGCGCATGTTGTTGTCGACCCCGTCGACCCGGGCGCCCATCGCGTCGAAGAACGTGACCGCTTCGGAGCCGATGAGGCCGGCGCTGCCGGTGACGAGGACCTTGAGGGACATGGGGGTCGAGTGTAGGACCGTGCCAGACTCGGACGATGCGAGTGGCGGTCACCCTCGAACAGTGCTGGCACCGGGTCCCGGGAGGCACCGCCCGCGCCGCGATCGACCAGGTCGCCGCGCTCGACGCTCTGGGGGAGGTGGAGTTGGTGGGGGTGGCAGCCCGCCACAAGGACCATCCGCCCGAACCGTGGACCCCGCCGATCCCCGTCGAGCACCTCAACATCCCCCGCTTGATGATGTACGAGGGGTGGCGCCACCTCGGGTGGCCTCACATCGAGGACGCCACCGGACCGGTCGACCTGATCCACGCCACCGGGGTGGCGGTTCCGCCCCGGAGCGTTCCCCTGGTGGTCACCGTCCACGACCTGGCGGTCCTGCACGATCCGTCGACCTTCACCCGTCGGGGTGTCAGCTTCCTCCGGGCCGCGATCGAGTCCACTCAGGAGCGGGCCGATCTCGTGCTGTGCTCGAGTCGGGCCACCTTCGACGACTGCGCCGACCAGGGCTTCGACCCCGAGCGTCTCCGACTCGTGCCGCTCGGCGTGCGGATCGTGGAAGCCGACTCCGACCTGGTGGCCGATGTCCGGGAACGGCATCGACTACCCGACCGATTCGTGCTCTTCGTCGGCACCCTCGAGCCTCGCAAGAACCTCCGCGGGCTGCTCGACGCGTTCTCCCGCCTCGAGCCCGACCCCGACCTCGGACTCGTCGTGGTCGGCCCGGGTGGATGGGGGGAGCAGGCCGACCCGACCGCCTATGGGCTCGCCGAGCGGGTCCACGCCCTCGGCTTCGTCCCCGACGACGACCTGCGGGCCCTCTACGCCGCCGCCGACGTGTTCGCCTACCCGAGCCTGCTCGAAGGGTTCGGGTTCCCGGTCCTCGAAGCCATGGCCCAGGGAACCCCGGTCGTCACCTCCACCGGCACCTCCACCGAGGAGCTCGTCGCCGACGGTGGCGGTGCGGCGGTCGACCCCCGCGACCCCGCCGCCATCGCCGACGCGCTGGCCGGGTACCTCGACGATCCCGGTACCGCCGGCCGGACAGGCGAGACGGGTCGGGAGGTGGCCGCCGCTCACAGCTGGGAACGAACGGCCCGACTCACGCTGGACGCCTACCGGGAGTTGGCGTGACCGCGACGGTCGGAGTGAACCTCCTGTGGCTCGTGCCGGGAGTGGTCGGCGGCTCGGAGGTGTCCACGATCACCACCCTCCACGCCATCGCCGAGAACCATCCCGACGACCTGCGCTACGTGCTGTTCGCTCTGGGACCCTTCGCCGACGCCCACCCGGAGCTGGCCGACTTCTTCGACGTCGAGGTCCTGCCCCTGTCGGGTCGACTGAAGGGCCTGCGGGTGGCCGCCGAACAGAGCTGGCTGATCGCCCAGGCCCGACGCCACCAGGTCGATGTCATGCACCACATGGGTGGCACGATGCCTCTCGCCGGCGGCCCGCCGGCGGTGCTGTCCATCCACGACCTCCAACCCTTCCAGCATCCCGAGAACTTCCACCCGCTCAAGCGAGCGTGGCTCGCCCGTGCGGTTCCCCGGTCGTTGCGGCGGGCCCGACTCGTGCTCACCCCGAGCGAGTGGGTACGTCAGACGGTGATCGAGCACTTCGACGCGAGTCCGGCCGTCGTGCGGACCGTCCATCACGGGGTGCCACCCCTGCCCGACCCGGCGCCCGCAAGTGAGGTCCGCGCCCGTCACGGGATCGACGGACGATTCGTGCTCTACCCGGCGATCACCTATCCCCACAAGGACCACCTCACCCTGGTCCGAGCGTTCTCCCGGCTCGGACCGGACCACCGCGACGTGAGCCTCGTGCTGACCGGTGGGCACGGGCCCGCCGAGACGGAGGTCCTCGACGAGGTGGCCGCCCTCGGGCTCGGCGACCGGGTACGGCGGCTGGGGCGGATCCCGTTGCCCGATCTGGTCGCTCTTCTCGACGAGGCCGACGTCGTGGCCGTCCCGTCCCGCTACGAGGGCTTCGGTGTCCCCCTCGTCGAGGCGATGAGTCGGGGCCGGCCTCTCGTGGCCTGCGAGGCGACGGCGGTACCCGAGGTGGTCGGTGACGGGGCGCTGCTCGTCGCCCCTGCCGCCGTGGCCGAGTGGGCCGCCGCCCTCGATCGCCTCCTCGGTGACGACGAGCTGTGCCGGGCGATGGGGGAGCGGGGCCGCCGTCGGGCTGCCTCGTTCAGCCCGGGGGCCAATGCCGCTGCGACCGTCGCCGCCCACCGCGAGGTCCTGGGCTGAAGGATCACGAGGTGGGGCTACGGTGGCGACCCATGACCGATCGTCCCGTCACCACCGCTGTTCTCCTCGTCGGAGGGTTCGGTACCCGGTTGCGACCGCTCACCCTCGCCACCCCCAAACAGATGCTGCCCGTCGCCGGGCCGAGCATGCTCGAACGGGTGCTCGCCCATCTGGCCGACCACGGTGTCACTCGGGCGGTTCTCGCCCTCGGCTACAAGGCCGACGGTTTCACCGAGGCCTACCCCGACGGCACCTGCGCCGGGGTGGAGCTCGTCTACGCGGTCGAGCCCGAACCGCTCGACACCGCCGGCGCCATCCGCTTCGCCGCCCTCGAGGCCGGGGTCGACGAGACGTTCCTCGCCCTCAACGCCGACGTGCTCAACGACCTCGACGTCACCGAGATGATCGAGTTCCACCGGTCGAGCGGCGCCGAGGGCACCATCCACCTCACGCCCGTCGACGACCCGTCCCGCTATGGGGTGGTCCCCATCGACGCCGACGGTCGGGTCGAGGCGTTCATCGAGAAGCCACCCCGCGACGAGGCCCCCACCAACTGGATCAACGGGGGAACCTACGTGCTCGAACCGTCGGTGCTCGACCGGATCGAGCCGGGTCGGAAGGTGTCGATCGAGCGGGAGGTCTTCCCCGCCATGGTCGCCGATCGCACCCTGTTCGCCCTCCAGCGTGATGGTCGGTGGGTCGACGCCGGGACTCCGGCCACCTACCTCGAGGTGAGCCTCGCCTATCTCGACGGCAGCATCGGCACCGACCCGGCGGTAGCCGACGACGCCGAGGTCGACCCGTCGGCCTCGGTCGTCGACTCGTGGGTCGGCGCGGGCGCTCGGGTCGAGGCACACGTCACCCTCGACCGGGCTCTGATCCTTCCCGGGGCCCGAGTGGGCTCTGGTGCCACGGTCCGGAACTCGATCGTCGGACCCCGCGCCCACATCGGGGTGGGGGCCCAGCTCGATTCGCTCACCGTCGTCGGTGACGACGTCGTGATCGACGCGGAGGCGGTCCTGTCCGAGGCCCGGGTGCCCGCCGAGGCCGAGTGAGGACCCTCGTCACCGGGGGAGCCGGGTTCCTCGGCTCGCACCTCGTCGAACGACTCCTCGACGAGGGCCACCACGTCGACGTCGTCGACGATCTCACCGGCGGCTCACTCGCCAATCTCGCCGCCGCTCGTTCCGACCGAACGGGCCGGCTCACGATCCATCAGGTCGACGTGTGCGACCCCGGACTGTCGGACCTGGTCGTGCGACGAGAGCCCGATGTGGTGTTCCATCTCGCCAACCACCGGGGATCGCGGGGATCGATCGACGAGGCCGTGGCCGACGCCCAGGTGAACATCGTCGGAGCGCTCAATGTGATCGACGCGGCCCAGCGGGCCGGTGCGCCCAAGGTCGTGACCGCCATCGGGGGCTCGGACCTGTACTCGCCAGCGACGCCCGCCGAGCTTCCGTTACGAGAGAAGCACCCGCAGGTCCCCACTCACCCGCACGGCGTGGCGCGCCGCACCGTGCTCGACTACCTGTCGCTGTACCGGGAGATCCACTCGCTCGAGTTCACCGCCCTCGTGACCGCCGAGGTGTACGGCCCCCGTCGCCGTCGGGGCCTGGTGGTCGACGCGGCAGCCCAGGCCCGGTCCGGTCACGTGGACCTCGACCCTCGTTCGACCACCGACCTGGTGCACGTCGACGATGTGGTCGACGCCTTGGTGAAAGCCATCGGCAAGGGGGGCGGTCTGCTCGTCAACGTCGGAACCGGGGTCGAGACCACCGTCGCCGACCTCGTCGCCGCCATCGTCGAGGTCGTGGGGTGCGAGCCGCCGGAGTGGGAGGGACGTCCCGGTGCGGATCGGTTCGCGCTCGATCCGGGTCGGGCTCGGATCCATCTCGGCTGGTCGGCCTGGACCGAGCTGCGCGAGGGTCTCGCGGCCGTGGTCGATCCTCCGACGGCTCGCTAGCGAAAGAGGTCTTCGCTCGGGTGGCGGATGACCTCGCGCCCGATGTGGCCGTCGCCGAACCAGGCGGGGTCGACGCCCCGCACGACGGCGGCGGCGGTGCCGGTGGCCTTTCCCATCACCAGGTCGGCCATCCCGGCCAACTCGTCGGCGACGCACACCTCGGTCACCGCCAGCTCGCGGCCGCGGGTGTCCTCGGTGCCTCGCAGGTCGACGATCGCCTTGATCCCCGACACGCCGATCGCCACGTCGGTGAGACCACGCCGCCACGGGCGTCCGAAGGTGTCCGACACGATCACCGCGGCCTCGACCCCGGCCTTGGCCCGCAGGCCGTCACGGATGCGGCGGGCGGACCAGTCCGAATCCTTGGGCAACAACGCGGCCCACCCCCGGTCGACGTTCGACAGGTCGATCCCGGCGTTGGCGCACACGAATCCGTGCGTCGTCTCGCTGATGACGAGATCGCCACGGCGACGCAGCACCCGCACCGACTCCTGTTCGACCAGAGGCTTGTGGGACAGGGGGTCGTCGGGGTCGACCTCGACCAGCATCCCCTCGGCCTTGGACACCACTTTCTGAGTCACGACCACGACGTCGCCGTCGACCAGGCCCGTGTCGTCCCCGGACGCGGCGGCCGCCGCGATCATGCCCGCCAGGTCGTCGCCGGGACGCACCTCGGGGATCCCGTCGATGCCGAACACCTCGAGCCGACTCATCGCTCCTCCACTCCCAGCACCGTTCGGGCCAACGCCTCGGTCACCCCAGGCTCGCTCATGATCGTGGGTCGCACCACACAGGTCATCCCCTCGGCCTCGATAGCGGCGGCCGATGACGCGTCGGCGTCGTCGACGACGAGGGTCGCGGCCATGTCCCGGTAGAGGCGGGCCACGCCGACCACCGACGCGTCGTGCCCCAGCTCGACCAGCATCCGGTCGGCAGGGCCTTTCAGTGCCGCACCGGCCACGATCGGCGACACCGCCACCACCGACTCGCGACGGGCCACGACCGCATCGCGCACACCCGGAACCGCCAGCAGCGGTCCGATCGACACGATCGGGTTGGACGGGGCGATCACCACCACGTCGGCCTCGGCGATGGCGTCGAGCACACCCGGCGCCGGTTCGCACGACTCGGAGCCGTCGAAGCGGACCGAGGTCACGGCCACGTCGTGGCGGCGACGGACGAAATACTCCTGGAAGCCGATCTCGCCCTCGTCGGCCACCGTGACCATCGTCCGCAGCGCCCCCTCGGTCACCGGGAGCACCCGGAACCCGAGGCCCCACGACTCGGCGATCTCGGCGGTCACCTCCGAGAGCGTCGCCCCCTCCGACAGCCGCTGGGTCCGGTACAGATGGGTGCCGAGGTCGCGGTCACCGAGGTTGAACCAGTCGATCCCCCCGTAGCGACCCACCGACTCCATGGCCTGCCAGGTCTCCCCGCCGAGTCCCCAACCCCGCTCCGGGTCGATGGCGCCGGCCACGGTGTAGATCACCGTGTCGATGTCGGGGCTGATGTGCAGCCCGTGGAGCACCAGGTCGTCGCCGACGTTGGCCACCACGGTGACCTCGGCCGGATCGACGACCCCGACGATGCCGCGCAGTAGGCGCGCCGCGCCCACCCCACCCGCGAGCACCGCGACTCTCGTCATCGGGTCAGCCGCATCGGGCCACCTGCACCAGTCGGTCCCCGCCGATCAGGAGATCTCGCGGAGTCGGCCCGAGAGAAGGTCCATGTCGGCGTCGACCATCATCGTGACCAGTTCCTCGAAGGCGGTCTCGGCCACCCATCCGAGCTTGTCCTTGGCCTTGGTCGGGTCGCCGATCAGCAGGTCGACCTCGGCGGGACGGAAGAACTTCTGGTCGACGACCACGTGGTCCTCGTAGTTCAGGCCCACGTGTTCGAACGCGATGCGACAGAACTCCCGAACCGTGTGGGTGCTGCCGGTCGAGATGACGAAGTCGTCGGGCTCGTCGGCCTGAAGCATCCGGTACATGGCATCGACGTAGTCACCGGCGAAACCCCAGTCGCGCTGGGCATCGAGGTTCCCGAGACGCAGCTCGGTGGCGTGACCCAGCTTGATCTGGGCGACGGTGTTGGTGATCTTGCGGGTCACGAACTCGTGGCCCCGCCGGGGGCTCTCGTGGTTGAACAGGATCCCCGAGCTGGCGTGGATCCCGTAGCTCTCGCGGTAGTTCACCGTGATCCAGTGCCCGTAGAGCTTGGCCACGCCGTAGGGGGAGCGGGGGTAGAACGAGGTCTCCTCGGTCTGGGGCACCGCCTGGACCTTGCCGAACATCTCGCTGGTGCTCGCCTGGTAGAAGCGGATGTCCGGGTCGACGATGCGGATGGCGTCGAGCATCCGCGTGACGCCGAGACCGGTGATCTCCCCGGTGAGTACCGGCTGGCCGAACGAGGTCTGGACGAAGGACTGGGCGGCCAGGTTGTACACCTCGACCGGCCGGTGCTCGCGCAGGATGTGGATGAGCGACACCTCGTCGAGCAGGTCACCGGGAACGATGGTCACCTTGTCCTGGAAGTGGGAGATCCGCTCGAAGTTCACCGTGCTCGACCGCCGGACCATGCCGATGACCTCGTAGCCCTTGTCGAGAAGGAGCTCGGCGAGGTATGAGCCGTCTTGGCCGGTGAGACCGGTGATGAGTGCGCGTTTGGTCATCCCCCCGGTCTACCCTCTCAAGGTCCCGCCGTCTGCCAAGTGGGTTGACACATGCCCCCCGAGCTCGCCGGAAGCGAAGAGCCCCTCGGCCGTCGCTTGGCCGCTCACCGGGCCCGCCTGGGCCTCACCCAGCAGGCCCTCGCCCAACGTCTGGCGTTGTCGCGCAATGCGGTCAGTCTCATGGAGACCGGCGACTCACTGCCCTCGGAGCGCACGATCGTGCTGCTCGCGGGGCTCTTCGGTGTCGAACCCCACGAGCTGATCGCGGGAACCGACTACCCCGATGCCAAAGCCGACCGGCTCCCTCTCGTGGCCGCGCGTCACACCGAGGTCGATGCCCGCCTGCTCGCCCTCGACGCCGAACTCCGCTGGGTCGAGGCGCTCCCGTCCCGTCAGCGGTGCGATGCCCTCGACGTCATCGACGCCGAGCTCCGGGTGGGCGAGCGCCGCACGCTCGATCCGGCCGAACAGGCGGCGGTTCGCGAGGCGAGGACCCGGGTCCGGTTGCTCCGCCACGGCGACTCCGCCGCCACGGCCTAGACCTCGCCCACACGTTCCGGGCCGAGCCGGCCCGTCAGCGCGACGAGGCGACTCGCTCGCGGGCTTCGTCGAGGAGCCCGGCCAGGGTCTCGTCGAGGGTGAACTGAGGCTCCCAGCTGGTGGCGGCGGTGAGCTTGGAGTGGTCGCCGAGCGACACCGGCAGGTCGACCGGCCGCTGCAGGTCGGGGTCGGCGACGAGGCGCATCGGGCGCTCGGACATGGCGATCAGCTTCTCGGCCAGCTCGCCGATCGAGGTGTCGGCACCCGAGCACACCTGGTAGATCTCCCCCGGCTCGCCGCCGAGAGCGAGCGAGCGGTAGGCCCTCACCACGTCCCGGACGTCGGTGAAGTCCCGCCGGGGGGTGAGGTTCCCGACCTCGATCTCGTCGCGGCCCTCCCGCTCGTTGCGGGCCACCCGCTCGGCGAGGCCCGGAGCCACGAACTGCGGGCTCTGGCGGGGTCCGAGATGATTGAACGCCCGGACGATGATCGTCTCGAGCCCGTGACCGAGCCATGCCTGCTGGGCGAGGGCTTCGGCGGCGACCTTGCTCGCCCCGTAGGGGCTGGTCGGGCGTACCGGATGACGTTCGGTGAGGGGGAGTTCGTCGGGGCTGACGATGCCGTAGACCTCGGCTGATCCCACCACGATCACCCGGCGGACGCCCGCCGCCCGGGCGGCGTCGAGCACGTTCAGGGTCCCGACGGCGTTGGCCTGGAACGTCTCGTGGGGGTGCTTCCACGACGCGCCCACGTCGGCCCACCCGGCGAGGTGATAGACGACCTCGGGCCGCACCGCCTCGAGAGTGGTGACCACCGCATCGAGGTCGCAGATGTCGACGCCCTCGGACCGGTCGAGCCCACTGACCGCGTCGCCCGATGCCTCGAGGTGCTCGACCAGGTGGCGTCCGGCGAAGCCCGAGGCGCCGGTGACGAGCGCCCTCATGGGGTGACGCTGGGCGAGGGATCGGATGGCGCGGCGGCGAGAGATGTCACGGCTGCGAGTGTAGGCCCGCTCGTCACGGCCTCTCCTCGTCGGCGCCGCTTCCCGACTGGCTCGGCCCACCGGGCCGAGGGTCGGGGGAGAGGCGGCTGACCACGTCGCGGCGGAGCGCCTGGGCTCGGTTCACCCCGAGCAGGCCGAGACCGATCGACACCGCCGCCGCATCCCGGGCACGCGACACCGCGGTCTCTCGTGCCTGCGCGGCGAGCTCGCGCAGTTGTTCGTCCCACGGCAGTGGCGTCTCGTCATCGGCCATGGGTCCAACCTAGCGACCCGCTGCCCGAGATTGTTACGGAACCATGACGAGGTGACGGGTCCCGGCCGCGGTAGTCTCCGGCGATCGTGAGCGCTCCCGAGGACAACGAGGAACCAGGCTTCGGCGCGCCACCCGACGTCGGTCTCGCACCCAGTGTGACCATCGTCATGGTCGCCCACGATCCCGGGGCATGGTTCGAAGACTCCCTCCGGGCGGTCGGCGACCTCGAGTACCCGAGTCTCGACGTGCTCGTCGTCGACAACGCCAGCCTCGTCCCCGTCGCCGATCGTGTCCACGACCAGCTTCCCGACGCCCGGGTCGTGCGTCTCGAGACCGATCGAGGCTTCGGGCGAGCGGTCAACGCCGTGCTCGACGATGTCGGCGATGCGGCCTTCGTCGTCCTCTCCCACGACGATGTCGCCCCCGAACCTCAGGCCGTTCGGGCCCTCGTCGAAGAGGCGTTCCGGTCCAACGCCGCGGTCGTCGGCCCGAAGCTCCTCCGATGGGACGACCCGAAACGGCTGCTGTCGGCCGGCGAGGGGTCCGACAAGTTCGGGTTTCCCGTCCATCTCGTCGAGCGCAACGAGCTCGATCAGGAACAGCACGACGCCGTCCGCGACGTCTTCACCGTCCCCGACGCGTTCACTCTCGTCCGAACCGATCTGCTCGTGGCCCTGGGTGGCTTCGACGAGGCCACCACCTACTTCGGCGACGACCTCGACCTCTGTTGGCGCTGCCACGTGGTCGGTGCCCGCGTCATGGTCGCCCCCGGGGCCCGCGTCCGCCATGCCGAAGCGCTGGGCGAACGGCACCTGGTCGACCGTCGTCGCCGCTACCAGTTCCGCCACCGCATGCGGGCCATGCTCAGCGCCTACCGCCTACCGAGCCTGATCCTCCTTCTCCCCCAACTCCTCGTCGTGCACGCCGTCGAGGCGATCTTCGCGCTCCTCACCGGTCGACCGGGCCAGGCTCGCGACGTCCTCGGTGCCTGGAGCTGGAACCTGCGGCGATTGCGGTCCCTCCACTCTCGGCGTCGCATGCTGAAGGCTGTCCGTCACGTGCCCGACGGCGAGATCCGGTCGATGCAGGTGAGCGGATCCGCGCGGATCGCGGCCTTCCTCCGAGGCCAGCTCGCCACCGACCAGGACACCTTCGGGTCGGCCTCCACCGCGGGTAAACGCCTCCTCGACACGGTCACCGGCCCCGGGAGGCGAGAGGCGGCGATCGCCTGGGTGGTGGTCCTCGCTCTCCTGGTGCTCGGATCGCGGCACCTCATCACCAGGGGCATGCCCCCGATCGGCCAGTTCGCACCGTTCCCCGACGACATCGGAGGTCTCGCCGCCGAGTGGTTCTCGAGTTGGCGTCGCTCAGGGATCGGCTGGGAGGGGTTCGCCCCCCTCGGCGAACTGGCTCTCGCCGTCGGAGGTGGGGTGTTCCTCGGAGCGACCGGGCTGTTCCGTCTCGCGTTGATCCTCGGGATGTTCCCCCTCGCCATGCTCGGGGTGTGGCGTCTCGTCTCGCCTCTCGCCTCCTACCGGGCCGCGGCCGGCGCGCTCGTCGCCTACGCGGCGATCCCTCTCGGGTACGACAGCCTGGCCACCGGCTCGTGGCGGGGTCTGGTCGCCTACGGTCTCGCCCCCTGGGTCCTGTCACGGGTCGTGCGCTCCTCGGGCGCGGTTCCCTTCGGTGCCGCCGACATCGCCGGTGGCCAGCGCCTCGGACCCGGACCCCGAGCCGACGTCCCCCCGATGTGGCGCCAGGCGGTCGGCCTGGGCTTGCTCGTGGCTGTGGGCGCGATGCTCGACCCCCTCTTCCTCGCCCTGCCACTGCTGATCGCCCTCGCCATGATCCCCGGTTCCCTCCTGGTCGGAGCGCTGAGGGGACTCGGTCGCATGATCGTGGTGGCACTCGGCGCCCTCGTGATCGGGGCGGTCGTCCATGCTCCCTGGCTGTTCGAGCTCGTCACGGTGAGGCCGAGTTGGGACACCTTCGTCGCGTCGCGCTCCAGCGATGCCGCTGGGCTCCCCCTCACCCATGTCCTGCGCTTCGACACCGGGCCCATCGGGTCGTCGGCTCTGAACGCCGCTCTGCTCATCGCCGCCGCGTTCGTGGTCGTCGTCGCCCGCGAGTGGCGCCTCACCTGGGCGGCACGGGCCTGGTCGGTAGCCATGTGCTGTTGGGCGATCGTGTGGGCCGAGTCGATGGGCTGGATCCCCGTCGCGATGCCCCCCACCGAGATGATCCTCGCGCCGGCCGCGGTCGCACTCGCTCTCGCGGTCGGTCTCGGGGTCGCCGCCTTCTCCACCGACGTTCGCCGCAGCTCCTTCGGCTGGCGTCAGCTTCTCGGGGTCGTGGCGGTGGTGTCGCTCGGCGTGGCCCTGTTGCCCGTCGCGGCGGCATCGATCGGAGGTCGTTGGCTGGTGCCCCGCGGTAACCACCACCAGACGCTGGCCTTTCTCGATCAACAGGTGGACGAGGACCCGTTCCGGGTGGTGTGGTTCGGTGCGCCTGAGGTCCTCCCCCTCGCCTCCTGGTCCCTCGACGGCCTCACGTCCTATGCCACGACCCTCGAGGGCACTCCCACCGCCCACGACCTGTGGGCCGGGCCGGCGGAGGCCTCGTCCGCGCCCCTGCGTGGAGCGCTCGAGCTCGCCCTCGATCAGCGGACCGACCGCCTCGGACGGCTCCTCGCCCCCATGGGCGTCCGATACGTCGTCGTGGTCGATCAGGGGGCGCCCGCTCCCTTCGGTGGTGTGTCCGCCCCCAATCCCGAGCTCTTGAACGACGTCCTCGCCGAGCAGCTCGACCTCGTGCAGATCGACGTGAACCCGGCGCTGGCGGTCTATGTCAACGCGGCCTGGGTGCCTCCGGTGTCGGCCCAACCGGCAGGTTCGGTCCCCGACGAGCCCACCTCACCCTTCCCCGCCGGCGCTCGGGCGGCGGTCGTCACCGACCTCACCGCCGACGTCTTCGGTTTCGAGGCCCGAGATCCTCGCCGGTGGGTGGCCGAGATCCCCGGAAGCGCCGACGTCATCGTCGGGTCGACCCCGGCCGACGGGTGGCGGGTCACCCTCGACGGGACATCGGTCGATACGGCACGGGCCTTCGGGTGGGCCGCGCTCGCGACGGTCGAGGAAGGTGGCACCGTGGAGGTCTCATGGTCGACCCCGCTCACCCATCGCCTGGTCCACGGGGCTCAGCTGCTCGTCGTGCTGGTGCTGTTGTTCGTCCTCTACCGGACCCGGGCCGAGCGTCGCATCGCCCGTCGTCAACAGCAGTCACTGGTCCGCCCGGCCGGCGAGGCGGTTCGTTCGTGAGGGTTCTCTGATGCGTTCGCGCGCCGCGCTCGTGATCGTCCTGGCCCTCGCCTTCGCCGGGGCCGGTCTCGTCGAGCGCGACCGGAGCCCGGGAGCCACCGAGGCGCCCTCGGCCGGGTACGGCCGGGTGGCGCCGATGGTCGCCTCCGAGGACGTGCTCGGCTCCACCTGGTACTGCGCGGCCGGCTCGAGCGACGCCGACGGTCCGGCCGACCACACCGTGGTCATCTCCAACCCGAGCGCCCTCGATCGCGAGGCCACCATCACCGTCGTCCCCGGCACCGCCGACCCGGTCACGGTCGTCGTGGAGGTGCCGGCCGCCACGCTCGAGCGGGTCCAGCTCGCCGAGGTGGTCGAGGCTCCCGCCGCGGCGGCGATGGTCGAGATCGACGGGGGAGGGGTGGCGGTCACCCACGAACTGGTCGGACCCACCGGCGCCGATCGCGGGCCGTGCGCGTCGACCTCGGCCGACACGTGGCACTTCGCGTGGGGGGACACCTCGGTCGACGCCCGATCCCTGGTCGCCCTCTTCAACCCCTTCCCGGGGGATGCCGTCGTCGACTTCGACTTCGTCACCGTCGACGGCAGCCGGGCACCTCAGGCGCTCACTGGCATCGTGGTGCCCGGACAGAGCGTCGTCGTGGCCGATGTCGGGGCCGAGGTCACCCGGCGAGATCAGGTGTCGGCCACGGTCACCGCCCGCAGCGGCCGGATCGTCGCCGAACGGATCCAGTCCTTCGACGATGCCCAGGAGATGCTCGAGGGCGCCGAACCTCGGCGCGGACTCGCCGTCGACCTCGGCGTGTCCGAGCCCATGGAGATCTGGGTCCACCCGGGTGCGCGTCTGGCCGAGGGGGCCACTGAACGAATGGTGATCTACAACCCGGGATCCTCGACCGCCGAGATCGACGTCGAAGTGCTCATCGCCGATCCCGAGTGGGGCGGGATCGAGCCCTTCGAGCTCACCGTGGCTCCCCAGCGCTACGAGGTCCTCGACCTGTCCGACCAGCCCCGACTGGCCGAACGGTTCGAGGACGAGCCGATCGAGGCCACCGTTCTCGTGCGCTCGCTCAACGGCGTACCCGTCGTGGCCGAGCGGGTCACCATCGTGCCCACCAGCGCCAACGGGCCGGGGGTGTCGGCGAGCACCGGGAGCCCCCTCCTCGGGCGTTCCCAGCTCGTCGTCGACCCTCGACCCCAAGGGTCGGAGGATCCCATCGTCTCCCTGGTCAACCCCCACGCCGAGGGGATCGTCACCGGCTCGATCCGGCTCCTCGCCCGCGGCACCGACCGCGGGCTCGAGGGCTTCGAGGACTTCGAGATCCCCGCCGGGGGCCGGCTCCTCCTCGACGATCTCGGCGACCAGGTCACCGCCGCGGGGGCGTCGATGCTGGTGATCGAGTCGAGCCGACCTCTCGCCATCGGGAACCGCACTCGCATCGATGACCCGGCCGACCGGTCGTCGGGCGGTGCGCTCGTCTTCTCCGACACCGCGGAGTTGCCACCCGACATCCTCGCCTCCGGCTGAGGTCGCCACAGCGGACGGGCCGGTCGGAGACCGGGGCCCCGACCTGCCCGCTGGTGCCCAGCTGGGGCAGAATCGGGGGCATGGAGCAGCTCGTCGTCGCCGCTGTACTCGTCCTGGTGGCCGGGGCGGTCGCCTGGGCCATCCAGCGACGTCGGCCCGACCCGCCGACCCAGCCACGCACCTACACGGTCCCGAGCCAACTCGACCGGTCCGACTTCACGGTCCCCGACGCGCCGTGGCTGGTGGTCGCCTTCACCGCCGCGTCGTGCTCGACCTGCCAGGGGATGTGGCAGAAGGTCCAGGTCCTCGAGAGCGACGATGTTGCGGTGCAGGAGGCCGAGCTCGCCGCCGACTCCGAGCTGCACGAGCGCTATCAGATCGACGGCGTGCCCCTCATCGTCATCGTCGATGCCGACGGCGTGGTGCGGGCGTCCTTCGTCGGTCCGGCCACCGCCACCGACCTGTGGGCCACCGTCGCCGAACTGCGCGAGCCCGGCTCGACCCCCGAGGCCTGCGACCACGGCCAGGGTGACCACGCGGACCACACCTCCGCCGCCGGCTGAGCGGGTCGTCCGCAAGTCGACGGACCGCCCACCCCAGTCGCGGCAAGGATGGGTGGATGGCCCAGGTGAGACAGCTCGTGGTCGACTCCCAGAACCCACCCACCCTGGCGCGGTTCTGGGCGGCGATGCTCGACGACTTCGAGATCCGCGCCTACGACGACGAAGAGATCGCCCGGCTGGCCTCGCTCGGCCGAACTCCCGAGACCGATCCCAGCGTCATCCTCGACGGACCGCAGTTCGAGATCTGTTTCCAGGAGGTGGCGGCACGGGTGTCCGGGGACAGGGCGGTGCACCTCGACATAGCGTCGTCGGACCGGGCCTCGGAGACGTCTCGGCTCGTCGCTCTGGGGGCGTCGGTCGTCGAGGAGTTCGACTCACACACCTGGATGCGAGACCCCGAGGGGAACGACTTCTGCCTCACCGACGGGTGACACTGCTACGCGGCCGCCGACGCCAGCCGCCCCGAGTGTCGGTGGTCGCTCAGTCGGTGGTGGTGTCGGTGGCCTCGGACGAGTCGCCGACCGACACGCCTGCCGGGGTGGTATCGGTGGTATCGGCGTCCTCGGCCTCGGCACGGCTGCGCTCGACGACGTTGCGCGACTCGGCTGAGCGGCTCATCCCCTCGTCGGGGATCTCGCCCGAGCCGACCTTGATGAGTCGCACGACCTCTGCTCCGTCGATCGTCTCGTGCTCGAGGAGGGCCTTGGCCACCAGATCGAGGCCCGGGCGGTACTCGGTGAGGACGTCGCGGCAGCGGCTCTCCTGCTCGCGCAGGATCCGTTCCACTTCTTCGTCGATCACCCGGGCGGTGTCGTCGGAGTAGTCGCGGGTGTGCATCAGGTCCTCGCCGAGGAACACCTCGCCCTGCGAGCCCCATGCCATGGGGCCGACGCGCTCGCTCATGCCCCACTCACGGACCATCTTGCGGGCCAGTTCGGTGGCGCCGACCAGGTCGTTGTTGGCGCCCGTGGACGGGACGCCGTAGATGATCTCCTCGGCCACGCGACCGCCCATCCGGACCACGAGGGAGTCCTCGATGTAGTCGCGGCGGTAGAGGTGGCGTTCGCCTTCGGGAAGCTGCTGGGTCACCCCGAGGGCCATGCCCGACGGGATGATGGTGACCTTGTGCACCGGGTCGGCGTGGGGGAGGACCGCGGCGCACACGGCGTGGCCGCCCTCGTGGTAGGCGATCGCTTCCTTCTCCTCGTCGGTGAGGGCGAGCGTCTCGCGCTTCTGTCCCATGAGGATCCGGTCGCGGGCGGCGTCGAAGTGGTCCTTGTGGATCGAGTCCTCACCGGAGCGGACCGCGAACAGCGCGGCCTCGTTCACCAGGTTGGCCAGGTCGGCGCCGCTCATGCCGGGTGTGCCCCGGGCGATCATCTCCAGGTCGACGTCGGGATCGACCCGCTTGTGGCGCACGTGCACGCCGAGGATCGCCACGCGGTCCTCGAGTGCGGGCAGGGGAACGACCACCTGGCGGTCGAATCGACCGGGACGCAACAGGGCAGGGTCGAGGATGTCGGGCCGGTTGGTGGCGGCCATCATCACGATTCCCTCGGTCGGCTCGAAGCCGTCCATCTCGGCCAGCATCTGGTTGAGCGTCTGCTCTCGCTCGTCGTGTCCGCCGCCCATGCCTGCACCACGCTTGCGGCCGATCGAGTCGATCTCGTCGATGAAGATGATGGCCCGACCCATCTTGCGGGCCGATTCGAAGAGGTCGCGGACCCGGCTGGCGCCGACCCCGACGAACATCTCCATGAAGTCCGATCCGGTGACCGACAGGAACGGCACGCCAGCCTCGCCGGCGACGGCCCGGGCGATGAGCGTCTTGCCGGTACCAGGAGGCCCGACGAGCAGGATGCCCTTCGGGATGCGCGCCCCGATCTCGCCGAACTTCTGGGGGGTCTTGAGGAAGTCGATGACCTCGGTGACCTCCTGCTTCACCCCCTCGTAGCCGGCGACGTCGGCGAACTTCGTGCCGGGTCGCTCGGTGCTGTAGGTCTTCGCCTTGGACTTGCCGACCGACATGACTCCGCCCATCTGGCCCTGGGCCCGACGGATCATCCACACCCAGAACAAGATGATGAGCCCGAAGAAGAACACATAGGGCAGGAACTGCAGCAGTGCGTTCGGCTCGGGGGTGTCGAAGTCGTACTCGTTGGTGTTGGCCTGGATCAGCCTGCGGTCGGACTCGGTGAGCGGAACGGGGCCGGTCGTGCGGAAGGAGCCGCGCTCTTCGTCGACGAAGTCGCCGGTGATCCGTCCGTTGTTGTTGTCGTAGTCGACGGTGTCGATCTCACCGGCCGACACCATCTCACGGAACTCCGAGAAGGGGACCTGCTCGCTGTCGTCGTCGGGGGTGAGGAGCGGAACCGTGACGAACGCCACCAGCGCGCCGATCAGCAGCCAGATCGTCCACCGCGGCATGCGGTTCGCGGGCTTGTCGGTGGGTCGATCTTTGCGGTCACCGCCGGAGGAATTGCCGAATGGTGAACGCCCCCATCCCCCGCCTCCCTGTCGACCGCCGGACCCGGGACGGCGTGGCGGTGGTGGTGGCGGAGGCGGCGGTGGCGCCTGAGGACTCGGACTCATTCCCTCATGCTAGGAGATCGGCTCCGTGAAGCGGCCCCGGGAGCGCCCGGAAACATCGCCATCCACCGCCGAGAAGTCATCGGCCGCTACGGTCCCCGGCCATGCCTCGCTCCTGTGCCCGCCCCACGTGCGCCGCCGCAGCCTCTGCCACCCTCGCCTACGACTACGCCGGCCAAGTGGTCTGGGTCGAGGCCCTGTCGAGCGAACCTCACCCGATGACCCACGATCTGTGCGGTCGTCACGCCGACGGTCTCTCGGTCCCACGAGGCTGGTCCCTCCACGACCGCCGGGCCGACGCCGTGATCGTCCGCCACCCCGTCGCTCGAGCCAGCTGAGAGCTCTGGCGCGGCGGCTCGTCGTGTCCGGGCCAATACCCTGAGCGGCGTGGATCATCCCCCTCCGCCCCCGCCGCCACCGCCGCGGCGGTCACCGCCCCCGCCGCCGCCGCCACCACCACCTCCTCCCCCCGATGGTGGTCCGTCGCCCCATCCGGGGTGGGCCACGAACGCGGGGGCCGCGTCACCTCTGCCTCCACCGCCCGACGAGAAGGTTCGGGGCGGCTGGTTCCGACCCGAGGGCACCGACCGCCACGACCTGCTGACCAAGCCGGTGCGGTGGGGAATGCCCGATGCGCTGGTCGCCCTGATCCTCGCTCAGGTGGCCGTCGGTGTGGCCATCATCGTGGTGGTGGGGATAGTGGGCGAGTTGGCTGAGGGGGAGATCCTCAGCGATCGGCTCACCCTCGGAACCATCTTCTTCATCCAGGCGTTCCTCTGGGTCGGCTACGCCGGCTGGACCCTGGTCGTCTCCCAGCGCAAGGGCAACGGGGTCGTCGCCGACTTCGGATGGAAGTTCCGCATCCCCGACCTGTGGCAGGGGCTGCTGATCGGGTTCGGCGCCCAGATCGTCGCGGTGCCGATCATCTACGTGATGCTCTTCTACTTCACCGGCGAGCAGGACGTCTCCGAAGCCGCCCGTGAGCTGACCGACCGGGCGGCCACACCCCTCGACGTGGTCCTCCTCCTGGTCATCGTCGTCGTCGGAGCTCCGATCGTCGAAGAGCTGTTCTTCCGCGGTCTGCTCCTTCGCAGCATCGAGCGTCGGTTCGGGTCGACCGTGGCCCTCATCGGCTCGTCGGTGATCTTCGCGGCGGTGCACTTCCAGCTCCTGCAGTTCCCGGCTCTGCTGATGTTCGGGCTCCTCGCCGGCTGGCTCACCCTCCGAACCGGGCGCCTCGGTCCCGCCGTCTGGGCCCACGTCGGATTCAACCTGGTGACCGTGCTGGCTCTGTTGGCCGTAAGCTGAGGTCCTGCGATGCGTGCGCGACGGCCACCTCGGGCGAGCCCGGCCGTCGAGCGACAGGAGGAGCTCCCATGTCCACCCGCTGTACCCGATGTGGCGGACCGGTGGTCGAGATCGTGCTCACCACCGACGGCCGCGAGCTCACCATGCGTTCGTGCTCTCACTGCGACACCCGCGAGTGGGCGAGCGGCGACGAGTCGGTCGAACGCGACGCGGTACTCGGGGAGATCACCGAGTCGAGCACCGGACGTCGTCACCGCCGCTCGACCTGATCGACACACCCCGACCGGGGTCGATCAGGCCGCGTCCCGAACGTCCAGTCCGGAGTGACACGATGGTCGCCCCATGACCGTCGAGCCCCCCGGTCCTCCCGAGCCCCCCGAACCCACCACCCCGTCGGTGTCCGACGAGCCCTTCGACCCGCTCGATCTCGGCCCTCACGAGCGCGCCGCCGACGATCGCGTCGAGCCCGACGTCAGCCGGAGCGGGGCTGCGGCACTCTTCTCGGTCGTCGTCGGGCGCATCGCTCGGGTTCAGCCGGGCACCTGGGCGTCGTGGATCGTGGTGGGTGGATCGGTGCTGTTCACCCTCGCCCACCTCGCTCCCAGCCTGATCGTCACGGAGAACACCCCGACCGGGGGCGACATGGGGGCCCACGTCTGGGCGCCCGCCTACCTCCGCGACAACCTGCTCCCCGAGTTCCGGCTCACCGGCTGGACCGACGACTGGTACGCCGGATTCCCCGCGCTGCAGTTCTACTTCGTTCCCCCGATGCTCGCGATCGTGCTGCTCGACGTCGTGTTCCCCTACGGCGTCGCGTTCAAGATGGTCGTCGTGTCGGGCATCTTGGCCCTGCCGGTCGCCGCCTGGGCCTTCGGTCGCCTCGCCGGTCTGGTCCGCCCCGTCCCCGAGCTCCTCGCGGTCGGAGCGGTCGCCTTCTCGTTCGACCCCACCTTCCGTATCCTCGGCGGGAACATCCTGTCGACGATGGCGGGGGAGTTCTCGTTCACGATCAGCCTCTCCCTCGCGCTGGTCTATCTCGGCTTGGTCGCCAACGGCCTGCAGACCGGCCGGTACCGCGCCATCGCCGCCGTGGTCGTGGCCTTCGTGGCGCTGTGCCACGTGATCCCCCTGTTCTTTGCCATCGCCGGCACGTTCGTCCTCCTGGCTCTCTATCCGTCGGCTGCGGGGCTCCGGTGGGTGCTCACCACCGCACCGGTCGGGGCCCTGCTCTCGCTGTGGTGGCTCCTGCCGTTCTGGTGGCAGCGCACCTACATGAACGACATGGGGTGGATGAAGGTCGAACCGTCAGATGACGCCGGGGTCATGGAGCAGATCGGTTTCTGGCTCACCCGCGCCTTCCCCGAGGACACCCGCTTCGTCGCCTACCTCGCCGGTATCGGACTGCTCACCGCCCTGGCTCGTCGGGCGGTGCCGGCCATGTTCTTCGTGGCGATGATCCTTCTCGGCGCGGTCGCGTTCGTCCTGGTCCCCGAGGGTCGGCTGTGGAACGCGCGGGTCCTTCCCTTCGTCCACCTCGGCACCTACCTGCTCGCCGCCTTCGCGGTCGGTGAGCTCGCCCGCTGGGTCATCGAGGCGGTACGTGAACAATGGCGATCGTGGTCGACGGCGGGCGCGACGGTCCTCCTCGCCGCGCTCGGACTCGGGATCCTCGCCTTCCCGCTGCACAGCCTCCCGTTCGGCGAGTACCGCGACGGCTACTACCGGTGGCCGTCACCACCGGTGATCGGCACTGCGTGGCCCTGGGCGTTCGAGACGACCAACAGGAACGTCGCCCCGGACTGGGCCGAGTACAACTTCGCCGGCTACGAGGGGCGGGAGCTCGTCTGGCCCGAACACGAGGACATGATCCTCACCATGACCAACGTGGGTCAGCAGCACGGCTGCGGGCGAGCCATGTGGGAGTTCGACCGGCCCACCCTCGACCGCTACGGCACCAACATGGCGCCGATGCTCCTACCGATGTGGACCGACGGGTGCATCGGATCGATGAAGGGTCTCTACTTCGAGTCGGCGAGCACCGCTCCGACGTTCTTCCAGCTCGAGTCTTCGCTGTCCGAAGAGGGGTCACGGACCCAGCGGCACATGCCCTACAGCGACTTCCACATCGAGCTCGGGGTCCGTCAGGCCCAGCTGATGGGGGTCCGCTACTACATGACCCTCACCGACCTGGCCGAGCGTTCGGCGATCTCCCACCCCGACCTCACCGAGATCGCCCGCAGCGGGCCATGGACGATCTTCGAGTTGGCCGACGCCCCACTGGTCGAGCCGCTCGCCAACGAACCGATCGTCCTCGACGGGGTCCACGACGCCCAGCACGAGTGGATCCCCGCCACCGCCGACTGGTTCCAGGCCCCCGCTCGATGGGACCTCATGTGGGCGTCGGACGGTCCCGACCACTGGCAACGGCACCAGCGGATCGAGGACGACGTCGTCGAGCGTCGACCCCAGCCGCCCGTCGAGGTGTCGGGCATCGAGGTGGAGAACCACCGCATCCGCTTCGAGGTCTCCGAGCCGGGCACGCCCGTGCTCGTCAAGGTGTCGTACTTCCCGAACTGGCAGGCGAGCGGCGCCGACGGGCCGTGGCGGGTGGCGCCCAACCTCATGCTGGTGGTCCCGACCGACACCACGGTGGAACTCCACTACGGGCGCAGCGGTGCCGAGCTCGCCGGATGGGGACTGACCGGGCTCGGCGTGGTTCTCGTGATTCTCCTGGCTCGCTCCCGGCCGCTCGTCATGCCCCGGTGGGACGACGATCCCCACGGGCTCGGCGACCGCCCCGGTCCCGGGGTCATCGGCCGACCATCCAGGCGCCCGCCTCCTGACGGCGAGATGCGGCTGAGCGTCGTTGTCCCCGCCTACGAGGAGGCGACGGTCATCGCGGCCACCATCACCGAGCTGCGTCGCGTGCTCGGCGAGCTCGACGGGGGAGTGGAGATCGTCGTGGTCGACGACGGGTCGACCGACGACACCAGCGCCCAGGCGCGCGACGCCGGCGCCGACCAGGTCCTCACCCTCGAGCCCAACGCGGGCAAGGGAGCGGCAGTCCGCTCCGGGGCGCTCGCCGCTCGGGGTCGCACCATCGTGTTCACCGACGCCGACCTCGCCTATGCGCCCGACCAGATCCCTCCGCTGCTCGAGGGTGTCGAATCGGGCTGGGACGTCGTGGTCGGGAGTCGCTACGCCGTGGGGTCAACCGCCGAGGTCGCCGCCTCGCGCCTGCGCCGAGCCGGCGGTCGAGTGGTGAACCTCCTCGTTCGGTTCGTCCTGGTGGGTGACCACGCCGACACCCAGTGCGGGCTGAAGGCCTTCCGGAGCGACGTGGCCCGAGTGCTGTTCTCCGAGACCCGCATCGACCGCTTCGCCTTCGACGTCGAGCTTTTCGCACTCGCCGAACGGCACCGCCTGTCGCTGCTCGCCGTACCGGTTCGTGTCGTGAACTCCACCCGCTCGAGTCTGCGGATCACACGCGACATGGTGCTCTTCATCGCTGACCTGGCTCGAATCTCGTGGTGGCTGCGCCGAGGTGGCTACCCCGAGCCCGATCTCGGCGCGCTCCCCTCCGAGCGTCCCGCCGAGGAGGCCACCGAGGGCGAGATACCGGGCGATGAGGTGGTCGGGGAGTAGCCGACTGGCTTAGGTTGGCAACCATGGCGATCTCCCAGCAGCTCGATCAGATCGTGAAGGCCTACGACATCCGGGGCACCTACCCCGACCAGATCGATGCGGAGGTCGCTCGTGCCCTCGGTACCGCCTTCGCCCGGTTCGTCGCCGACGGCCCCCACGCCGCCGAGCGGGTCGTCGTCGCTCGTGACATGCGCCCCTCTGGTCCCGAACTGGTCGCCGCCTTCACCGAGGGGGTGCTCGGCCAGGGCCTCGACGTGGTCGACATCGGCCTGGCCTCCACCGACATGATCTATTTCGCCGCCGGGTCCCTCGACTCACCCGGCGCCGTGTTCACCGCCTCGCACAACCCGGCCCAGTACAACGGCATCAAGCTGTGCCTCGCCGGTGCGGCACCGGTCGGCGAGGACAGCGGCCTGGCCGAGATCAAGGCGATGGCCGCCGATCCGCCTGGCCCCGTCGGCTCGCCCGGCACCCGGACCGAGGTCGACCTGATGGACGAGTTCGTCGACCACGTCCGCTCCTTCATCGACACCAGCGCGTTGTCGCCCCTCAAGGTCGTGGCCGACACCGCCAACGGCATGGGAGGCCTCGTCGTGCCGCGAGTGTTCGACGGCCTGCCCGTCGACCTCGAGGTCATGTACCCCGAGCTCGACGGCACCTTCCCCAACCACCCCGCCGACCCCATCCAGGTCGAGAACCTCGCCGATCTGCGGGCCCGTGTCCTCGAGACCGGCGCCGACATCGGCCTCGCCTTCGACGGCGATGCCGACAGGGTGTTCCTCGTCGACGAACGGGGCGAACCGGTGTCGGGCTCGCTCACCACCGCCCTCATCGCCATGGGCGTGCTCGTGAAGGACCCGGGCGCCTCGATCATCCACAACCTGATCTGCTCCAAGGTGGTGCCCGAGGTCATCCGGGAGAACGGTGGCGAGCCGATCCGGTCCCGGGTCGGTCACTCGTTCATCAAGGCCGTCATGGCCGAGACCGGCGCGGCCTTCGGGGGCGAGCACTCGGCCCACTACTACTTCCGCGACAACTGGCGGGCCGACTCCGGTCTCATCGCCAGCCTCGTGGTCCTCGAACAGCTCAGCCAGGCCGGCACCACCCTCTCCGAGCTCCTGGCGCCCCTCGCTCGCTACGTCGCGTCGGGTGAGATCAACACCACCGTGGCCGACCCCCATGCGGTGATCGACCGGGTCGCCGCCGCCTACACCGATCACGGTCAGGACCGACTCGACGGTCTGACCGTCGACGCCGGCGACTGGTGGTTCAACCTCCGTCCCTCCAACACCGAACCGCTCCTGCGGCTCAACCTCGAAGCCCCCACCGCCGCGGAGTGCGACGCGCGGGTGGCCGAGGTCCGGGCCCTGCTCACCGATTCCTGAAAGGCACTGCCATGGCGCTCGACCCCACGCTGCTCGAGATCCTCGCCTGTCCCGAGGACAAGGGCCCACTTCTCTACTTCACCGATGAGGACGCCCTCTACAACCCTCGGTCCCACCGCCGCTACGAGGTGCGTGACGACATCCCGATCATGTTGGTGGAGGAGTCCGAGATCGTCGACGACGCCGAACACGAGAGGCTCGTCGCCAAGGCCGACTCCGACGGCATCACCCCCACCTTCGAGGCCGCGGGCGGCGACCCGTCGTGACCGGCCCGGCGGCGGGCGGTGGTGCCTCGACCGACTCTCCCGACTCGCTCGGGTTCCGGGATCGCTTGATGGCCCGCCCCGAGCGCATCGAGGAGTTCATCGCCGACACCGGCACCATCGAGGGCCTGCCCGACCCGCGACGCGTCTCCAACGTGGTGGTCATCGGCATGGGGGAGGCGGCGCTGGCGGGCGACCTGATCCGTGCCATCGCCGGACCGTTCATGTCCATCCCGATCATCGTGCATCGGGGCTACGAGCTCCCGTCCTTCGTCGGGCCCGAGAGCCTCGTCCTCGCTCTGTCGGTGTCGGGTGCGACCGAGGAGACCGTCGAAGCCACCGAGGCGGCCTATGAGGCCGGCGCCGCCCTGCTGTCGGTCACCCGATCCGACGGCTATCTCGCCGAGCTCACCGACGCCTGGCAGACCCCGGTCGTCGTGCTGCCCGACGACGTCGGAGCCCGCCTCGAGCTCGTGCCGCTGTCGCTCGCGTCGCTGCTCGCCCTCGAACAGCTCGGGTTCTACCCGGGCGGGCGCGAGTGGCTGGCGATGGCCGCGGCCCAGCTCGCCCGACGCCGTGACCAGCTCGCCGGCCCCGCCAGCGACGCGGCCCGCATCGCCCGGGCCATCGACCGGACGATTCCCCTCGTCTATGCCGCCGGCCCGCTCGGGCGGGTGGCAGGGGTGCGCTGGAAGCAGCAGTTCAACCTCACCTCCAAGATCCCCGCCTTCACCAACTTCGTGCCCGAGCTGTGCCACAACGAGATCTCGGGGTGGGGCCAGCACGGCGACGTCACCCGCCAGGTGTTCACCCAGGTCGATCTCCGCCACGACGAGGAGCACCCCCAGGACACCGCCCGACTCGACCAGGTCGACGCCATCACCCTCGAGGTCGTCGCCGACCAGGTCCGCCTCGACGCCGTGGGCGACGGACCGTTGGCCCAGCTCCTCGACCTGATCTACGTCGGCGATGTCACCGCCCTCGAGATCGCGACCCGTGAGGGGATCGATCCGGGGCCAGCTCCTGCGGTCGAAGCGGTGCGGATCACCGCGGGTAGCTAGACTCGTCTCCGGCCTTCCGGGGCCGGGCTGTGAAGAGTGGGTCAGTGGGCCCCAGCCCAGGTCGGAAGTCGCCTGTTCGACGCGCCACGGCGCGCCCTCGATCCTCTCAGGAGCCCACCAATGACCCTCACCGAACTCTCCGCCGACCGCGTCGGGGCCCTCGACTTCAAGGTCGCCGACCTCTCCCTCGCCGGCTTCGGCCGCAAGGAGATCCAACTCGCCGAGCACGAGATGCCCGGCCTCATGGCCATGCGGGCCGAGTACTTCGACTCCCAGCCCCTCGCCGGTGCTCGCATTGCCGGGTCGCTGCACATGACCATCCAGACCGCGGTGCTCATCGAGACCCTCACCGCTCTCGGCGCCGAGGTGCGGTGGGCATCGTGCAACATCTTCTCCACCCAGGACCACGCCGCCGCCGCGGTGGTGGTGGGTCCCGACGGCACCGCCGACGCCCCGAAGGGCGTGCCGATCTTTGCCTGGAAGGGCGAGACGCTCGAGGAGTACTGGTGGTGCACCGAGCAGATCCTGCGCTGGCCCGACGGCGGCCCCAACATGATCCTCGACGACGGCGGCGACGCCACCATGCTCGTCCACAAGGGCGTCGAGTTCGAGCGGGCCGGAGCCGTGCCGAGCCCTGACACCGCCGACTCCGAGGAGTTCGAGGTCGTGCTCGGGGTCCTCGCCCGCACCCTCGAGGAGGACTCCCAGCTCTGGCACCGCACCGCGGCGGAGATCAAGGGCGTCACCGAGGAGACCACCACCGGGGTGCACCGCCTCTACCAGATGATGGAGGGCGGCTCGCTGCTGTTCCCGGCCATCAACGTCAACGACTCGGTCACCAAGTCGAAGTTCGACAACCTCTACGGCTGTCGCCACTCGCTCATCGACGGCATCAACCGCGCCACCGACGTCATGATCGGCGGCAAGGTGGCGGTGGTCCTCGGCTACGGCGACGTCGGCAAGGGCTGTGCCCAGTCCCTGCGAGGCCAGGGCGCTCGGGTGATCATCACCGAGATCGACCCCATCTGTGCGCTGCAGGCCGCCATGGAGGGCTACCAGGTCACCACCCTCGAAGACGTGCTCGACACCGCCGACATCTTCATCTCGGCCACCGGCAACAAGGACATCATCACCGCCGAGCACATGGCCCGCATGAAGCACCAGGCCATCGTCGGCAACATCGGCCACTTCGACAACGAGATCGACATGGCCGGCCTCAACCGCATGTCCGACGTGCAGCGAGTCACCATCAAGCCCCAGGTCGACGAGTACGTCTTCCCCGACGGCCACTCGGTGATCGTGCTGGCCGAGGGTCGCCTGCTCAACCTCGGTTGCGCCACCGGTCACCCGAGCTTCGTGATGTCCAACAGCTTCACCAACCAGGTCATCGCCCAGATCGAGCTGTGGGGACACCAGGACTTCTACGAGCGCAAGGTGTACACCCTTCCTCGCCATCTCGACGAGAAGGTCGCCCGCCTCCACCTCGACGCCCTCGGCGTGAAGCTCACCCAGCTCACCGAGGACCAGGCCGCCTACCTCGGCATCCCCGCCGACGGCCCCTACAAGCCCGACCACTACAAGTACTGAGCACGGCGGGGCGCCCGGAGCGGCAGGGGACACCCCTCCGCCCCGGTCGCACCCCGTTGGCGCGTTCGACGATCGTCGATCCTTCTCGTTCACTGTCACACCCCTTGGGCATACTGGGTGTATGAGATCAACGGCCGAGGAGGCCATCGCTGAACTGAACCGTGCCGTGGAGGTGCTGGCCGAGCTCGACCCCGCGGGGTGGGGTGACGACGAGTTGTCAGGCGCGCTGGTGGGCGCGTTGCGGGTGGGTTCGAAGCTCGACGCGGTGACGGCCCGGCTGACCGGCGAGGCAGATGCTCGCAAGGTGTGGGTTCTCGATGACGATTCCCAGGCGTGTTCGGGTTGGTTGGCTCGCCAGGCGAACCGGCCGGTGGGTGAGACCCGGGACTTGGTGCGGCAGGCTCGGCGGCTGCGGCACCTGCCGCTCGTGGAGGCGGCCCACGCGGCGGGCGACCTCTCGGTGGCGCATGTGCGCCGCCTGATCGCGGCCGCGAAGGTCAACCGGGCCGCGTTCGCCCGCGACGAAGCGGTGCTGGTTGACCAGGCCAAGACGCTGCGCTTCGACGACTTCTGTCGGGCGTTGGCGTACTGGCGGCAACTCAACGAACCCGATGAAGCAGAAGACGAGGCGCGGGATCGGTACCAGGCCCGGCGGCTGCAGTTGTCCGAGACCCTCGATGGGGTCGGGGTGATGGACGTGGTGTTCGAGCCCATCGGGCTGGCCGAGTTCCGATCTGCCCTCGAACGCATCGAGAACGAACTCTGGCGGG
>SKKL01000034.1 GCA_007121465.1 Acidimicrobiales bacterium
CCGCCGTCGGGCCGCTCGACCTTGATGACGTCGGCACCGAAGTCGGCCAGGTAGCGAGCACAACCGGGGCCGGCCAGCACGGTGGCCAGGTCGATCACCCGGAGGTCCGAGAGCGGACCGGCCTCGGCCGGGTCTCGGGGCGCAGTGGTCACGAGCGAGCGGTCACGAGCGGGCGGGGATGGCGAAGCAGCGGTCGCTGAGGTCGCCCATGGCATAGGCGGGGTAGTCGATCACGCCCCGGTAGAGGTCACGGCACGCCTCGGACCACTCGAGCGCCGACGGGGACGAGATGCGGCGATGGATCTGCAGGACCCCACCCTCGAACACGCGGTACTCGGCCCAGCTCCCGGGGAAGTCCTTCACGCAGGCCACCTCGACCCACGGGAGGGCGCCGGTGGCGGTGAAGTGCCGGACCCGGTTCCGATGGGTGTGGCCGGCGAAGTAACCGACGATCTCGGGGCGGTTGGCCACGACGTCGACGAGGGCCTCGGAGGCGTCGGGGTCGATGCCGAAGTAGCTCTCCGACCGGGTGGCCGAGTCGGGCGACCAGGGATGGTGGTGACCGAACACGAGCACCGGCACGTCGGCTCCGGCGGCTTGGTCGTCGAGCCACGTGAGTGTCTCGGCAGCGACCGACCCTCCGGCCTGGTGGGGCACGGTCGTGTCGATCATCAGGAGCCGAGCCCCGGGCACGTCGACCCGGAAGGGGCCGGCGGGGACGAAGTCCTGACCGAGGTAGGCGTCGTGGTTGCCGCGGATGTGTACGAGGCGGTCCCCGAACGCGTCGCCGTAGCACTCGAGGAAGGCGCCGTACTCCTCGCGGGTGCCCTCGTCGGTGAGGTCGCCCTTGGCGAGGACCACCTCGGGCTCGATCTGGGCGATCTCGGCCACCGCCGCCCGATTCATCGTCTCGGGGTAGGGGGCTGCTCCCTCGGCCGCGCGCAGCGGCGTGGTCTCGACCCCGCCGATGATCCCGGCCTCGGTCTCGCCGAAGTGGACGTCGTTCACGGTGGCGAACCGACACAACAGCTCGCCGGGTCGGGGCAGGGTGCGGAACCGCATGCCCCGCAGGTTGTGCTCGGTGTCGGGTGCGAGGCCACGGTGGGCGTGCACCGTGGTGCCGTCGTGGAATACCGCTTCGTCGTCGGCGACCGTGGTCAGGTCCATGCCGACCAGGATGCCCTTACCAAGCGGCGGGGCGGTCGCGGCGGCTCGGGATCGGCCGTGACCACCACCGTCCCGAGAACCGCCAGCGAGGCACGGGGGCGTCCTTCTCCGCCGCAGGCGGCGGCGGGGTCGCAGCCACCTGGACCGCGGCGACGATGGCCGCCAGCTCCTCGGGGTCGGGATCGGGCCCCCGCGTGACGACGATGTCGGCGCCGTGCTCGGTCACAGCGGCACGTTCCCGTGCTTGCGCTTCGGGAGCTCCTCGCGCTTGGAGCGCAGCATCTCGAGCCCGGCGATGAGCTTGATGCGCGTCTCCTGAGGCTCGATCACGTCGTCGACATAGCCCCGCTCGGCGGCGACGAAGGGGTTGGCGTAGCGCTCGACGTACTCGTTGACCAGCTCGGCCCGTCGGGCGTCGGGGTCGGCGGCCTGCTGGAGCTCACGCCGGTAGACGATCTCAACCGCACCTTGGGGCCCCATGACCGCCAGCTCGGCCGACGGCCATGCGAAGGCCAGGTCGGCGCCGATCGACTTGGAGCTCATCACCACGTAGGCGCCGCCGTAGGCCTTGCGGGTGATGACCTGGATCATCGGGACCGTGGCCTCGCAGTAGGAGTAGAGGAGCTTGGCGCCGTGGCGGATGATGCCCCCGTACTCCTGGTCGACGCCGGGGAGGAAGCCGGGGACGTCGACGAAGGTGACGATCGGGATGTTGAACGCGTCGCAGGTGCGGACGAAGCGGGCCGCCTTCTCCGACGACTCGATGTCGAGCACCCCGGCGAGGACCATCGGCTGGTTGCCGACGATGCCGACGGGTCGACCGTCGAGGCGGGCGAAGCCGCAGACGATGCTGCGGGCCCAGTGGGCGAAGTACTCGAAGAACTCGCCGTCGTCGACGACGTCCTCGATGATCTTCACCATGTCATAGGGCAGGTTGGGGCTGGCCGGCATGAGATCGACCAGATCGGGGCACAGCCGCTGCGGGTCGTCCTCGGGTTCGAACGCCGGGGGCTCCTCGAGGTTGTTCGACGGCAGGAAGCCGAACAGGAACCGCACGTCGTCGAGGCAGGCCTTCTCGTCGTCGGAGACGAAGGTGGCGACACCGGACTTCGAGGCGTGGCTCTGGGCACCGCCGAGCTCTTCGAGGGTGACCTCCTCGCCGGTCACGGTCTTCACGACGTCGGGGCCGGTGATGAACATGTGCGAGGACTCGCGCACCATGAAGATGAAGTCGGTCATGGCCGGGCTGTAGACCGCGCCGCCGGCGCACGGGCCGAGGATGACCGAGATCTGGGGGGTGACTCCGGACGCCTGGACGTTGCGCCAGAAGATCCCGCCGTAGGAGTCGAGGGAGACGACGCCCTCCTGGATGCGGGCACCGGCGCCGTCGTTGAGACCGATCAGGGGCGCACCCACCGACAGGGCCATGTCCATGAGCTTGTGGATCTTCTCGGCGAACACCTCGCCGAGGGCCCCACCGAACACGGTGAAGTCCTGGGAGAAGACGAAGACCTTGCGGCCGTCGATGGTGCCCCACCCGGTGATCACACCGTCGGTGTAGGGGCGCTCCTCGATGCCGCTGGTGTGGGCACGGTGACGGGCCAGCATGTCGAGCTCGTGGAACGAGCCGTCGTCGAGGAGGTACTCGATGCGCTCGCGGGCGAGCATCTTGCCCTTGGCCCGCTGACGCTCGACCGACCGCTCCGACCCGGCGTTGAGGGCCTCTTCCTTGCGCTTGCGGAGCTGCTCGATGCGCTCGCTGAGGGGGATCTCCGACATGGAGCGCAGGCTAGCCCTCGCGGCCTCCGCGGCGGAAGGTGAGGAATCGGGCCCACGGCGAAGCGACCGCCGGTAGCCTCGACGCGGGTGACCGCCCGCCTCGACCATGACGACCCGCCCGAGAGCGGACGCAGCCCGATCTTCGAAGTGCTCGCCCTGCCGTCGTTCCGTCGGTACTGGTGCTCCCAACTCGGCATCGGCCTGGTGAACGGCACGGTGCGGTTCGCTCTGGTGTGGCTCGTGTTGGACCTCACCGACTGGTCGCCGGCGGTGGGGCTCGTCGGTCTCGCCCTCGGGATCCCCGCCATGCTCGTCACCCTCCCGGCGGGCGCCCTCTCGGACCGACTCGACCGGATCCGTCTGATCGTCATCGGGAGCCTCGTCACCGCTGCGACCCTGTTCGCTCTGGCAGCGGCGATCTGGACGGGGGTGGTCTCGGTGTGGATCGCTGCTCTCGCGGGCGTGGTGCTCGGCACCTCGTTCGCGGTGATCTCCCCCGCCATGTTCGCGATCGTCCCGTCGCTCGTCCCACCCGAGCGGTTGATGACCGGTGTCGGCCTCCAGGGGATGAGCATGAACCTGGCGCTGCTCACCGGGGCGGTGATCGGCGGGGCGGCCATCGCCTTGGCGGGGACCGGCGGCGCCATGGCGTTGCTCGGGGCGATCGCCCTGCTCGCCGCGCTCGGCATGGCGGGGGTGTCCCTGCCCCAGCGGCCCGTGCCCACCGAGCCTCCCCGGATGGTGACCGACACCGTCGCCGGCCTGCGCTTCGCCCTCGGCCGCGAACCGCTGCGGAGCATGCTCGCCATCGGGTTCGTGGCCTCGAGCTCGTGGGGGGTGGTCCAGCTCGTTCTTCCCGACGTGATGCGCACCACCCTGGGCCAGGAAGCCTTCGCCGCCTGATGGTGTTCGGAGCGTTGGCGGTCGGCATGTTCTTCACCACCCTCTACCTGTCGAACCGCCAGTCGATCCGGCGGCGCGGCCTGCTGCTCGCCCTCCCGTTCTCGGGCTACATCGGCACCGGCATGGTGGTGATGGGTCTGAGTCGCTCCTACTTGCTCACCTTCGTGGCGATGGGTCTGTGGGGAGTCAGCGGGGGAATCGTCATCACCCTCCAGCGGACCATGCTCCAGGAGGCGACTCCCGACGAGTACATGGGACGGGTGATGGGGTGCAACGCCTTCGCCATGACCGGCTCGTATCCCCTCGCCGCGGCGATGGTGGCCGGATCGACCGCCATCGTGGACGGGCCCGGCACGCTGATCCTCCTCGGTGTCATGATCGCGTTGGCGGCATCCCTCGTCGTCTGGCGCCCCGCCGTTCGGCGCATCTGAGGAGGCTCACTTGCCTGATCCCCGCAACGTCTCCGGTCCCCGCAACGTCGTGGTCATCCTCCTCGACAGCCTGAACCGCCACCACGTCGGGGCCTACGGCTCCACCGAGTTCGACACCCCGAACCTGGATCGTCTGGCCGCCCGGTCGCTGCGTTTCGATCGGCACTACAGCGGGTCTTTGCCGTGCATGCCGGCACGTCACGACATCCTGTGCGGGGCGTGGGACTTCCTGTGGCGCCCGTGGGGCTCGATCGAACTGTGGGAGGAGCCGATCACCCGGTACCTCCACGGCGCCGGAGTCACGACGATGCTGGTCTCGGACCATCCCCATCTCTTCGAGACCGGCGGTGAGAACTACCACACCGACTTCACCGGGTGGGAGTACCTGCGAGGTCACGAGGACGACCCGTGGCGCACCGCACCGGACCCGTCGGCGATCGGCGCGCCCGCGGTCCCGGCGATGGACGCGTGGATCAACCGCCACTACGACACGAGTCGCACGTGGTTCCGGGAGGAGTCGGACTTCCCCGGTGCCCGCACGATGTCCGAGGCGGCCCGCTGGCTCGCCACGCAGGCACCGGCGGCGGACCGGTTCATGCTCTTCGTCGACGAGTTCGACCCCCACGAGCCCTTCGACGTCCCCGAACCGTGGATGTCCCGGTACGACTCGGACTGGGAGGGGCCCCGGGTCATCTGGCCGCCCTATGCCATCGACGCGGTGGCCTCGGGGACGATCGACGAGCGCACCGCCCGCCACATCCGGGCCAACTACGGGGCCAAGGTGACCTTCATCGACCACTGGCTGGGTCGGATCCTCGACGAGCTCGACCGCCAGGACCTGTGGGACGACACGGCGGTCATCCTCTGCACCGACCACGGCCACTACCTGGGCGAGCGAGACCTGTTCGGCAAGCCCGGAGTTCCCGTCTACCAGGAGATGGGCCACCTGCCGTTGCTCGTCGCGTGGCCCGGCCGCGAGCACGGGGTCGTCGACTCGCTCACCACCAGCGTCGACCTGTTCTCCACCCTGTGCGAGGTCTTCGGCGTCGAGCCCGGGCACCGCACCCACGGGCGATCGCTCGTCCCGCTGATCGAGGGCACCGCCTCCTCGGTGCGCGACTGGGCACTCACGGGCGTGTGGGGCCGTGCGGTCCACGTGGTCGATGGACACCACAAGTACTCACGGGCACCCGTCGAGGGGAACCGGCCGCTGTCGATGTGGTCGAATCGATGGTCGACGATGCCCATCCACGCCATGCCCGACGTGCGGTTGCCCAAACCGGACCACCGGGCCGAGCTGGCGTTCATGCCGGGTTCGGAGGTGCCGGTACTGCGTCAACGCTTCGAGGCGGGCGACCGGGTGCCGTTCTGGGCTCGGTCGTCGAAGGGTGTGGACGCCCACTTGTTGTTCGACCTCGACGAGGA
>SKKL01000080.1 GCA_007121465.1 Acidimicrobiales bacterium
CAGTTCTGGAACCACCCGGGGTTCGTCGAACCGTTCCGTGACGGGCTCCGCGACGCTCTGGCGGACCTCGACCCCCCCGTGCGGGCCCGGACCCGACTCGTGTTCACCGCTCACTCCCTCCCGGTGTCCATGGCGGCCACGAGCGACTACCAGATGCAGTTGGAGGACGCCGTCGCCCTCGTGGCCGACGACGTCGCTCCCGACCTTCCCCGGGACCTGGTGTGGCAGTCCCGCAGCGGCCCACCCCAGGTGCCGTGGCTCGAACCCGACGTCAACGTCCACCTACGGGCTCTCGACGGCTCGAAGACCGACCACGTGGTGATCGTGCCCATCGGTTTCGTGTCGGACCACCAGGAGGTCATCTTCGACCTCGACACCCAAGCGGCCGAGACCGCCAGTGAGCTCGGACTCGGTATGACCCGAGTGGCGACACCGGGCACCGACCCCCGATTCGTCGCCATGATCCGGGAGCTGGTGGAGGAACGGCTCCAGCCCGAGACGCCCCGCCGTTCGCTCGGGTCGCTCGAGATCCGCCCCGACCGCTGTGCCCCCGGCTGCTGTCCCGCCCCCTCCCGGCCCGCCGGTCGGCCACAATGACCTCATGAACCGAATCGTGGTGGGAGTCGATGAATCCGGTGGCGGCCGGGCCGCCCTGGCGTGGGCGGTCGCCGAAGCCCGCCGATGGGAAGCGACCCTCGAGGTCGTGCTCGCCTGGTCCTACCTCGTTCAGCCGTCATCGGAGTTCCGGCCCGACTTCGACGCCGAGGCCGCCGAAGAGCTGCTCGACCGACTGCTCGCCGAGGTCGACACCGCCGGCGTCGAGATCGACCGCCGCATCGTCAACGAGCTCCCGGCCCCGACGCTGCTCGCCGCGGCCGACGGCGCCGACCTGGTGGTGGTCGGCGCCCGCGGGCTCGGGGGTTTCACCGGCCTGCTCCTCGGATCGGTGAGCCAGCAGGTCGTCACCCACGCGGCCTGCCCGGTCGTCGTGGTCCGCCGGCCCGACTGATCCGGCGAACGGATCCACACCGGAGGCCGACTGGCTTCGACGGGGATGACCGCCGGTAGCATGGCCGCTTCGTGCCCATGTTCGCTGCTCTCAGCACCACCCGAGACCGGATCAGGGGCCGACTGGAGGAGAAGGGGAGCTACTCACGCTGGGTGCTGTTTGCAGCTCTCGCCGGCATGTTCGCCACGTCGTTCCCGATCACCATCCTGTCGGTCTCCCTCACCGACATCGCCGAGGAGTTCGGGACCACCACGTCGGTCCTCACCTGGGTGATCTCGGCCCCCATGCTGCTCTCGGCCCTGTCGTTGCCGATCCTCGGCAAGCTGGGCGACCTCCACGGACACCGCAAGGTGTTCCTCACCGGGTTCACCATCGCCACCGTGGTCGCCGCGCTCACCGCCTTCGCGTGGGACGCCACCAGCCTCATCGGTCTGCGTTCGCTCGCCCAGATCGTCGGCGGAGCCACCCAGCCCACCTCGATGGCTCTGGTCATGCTGGTCTTCGCCCCGAAGGACCGGGTCAAGGCCATCGGCTACTGGTCCCTCGTCGCTGCTGGGGCACCGGCCATCGGCCTCGCCGTCGGCGGCCCCCTGGTCGACCTGGTCGGGTGGCGGCTGATCTTCGTCCTCCAGGCCGGCTTCGCGCTCATCGCACTCGTGCTCGCCGCCATGATCCTCCCCGAGAGCGAGCCCAAGCGGGTCCGGTTCGACGTCCCCGGCGCGGCGGCGCTCACCCTGGTGGTCGGCTGCGCCATGCTCGCCATCGGGCAGGGCGGCGAGTGGGGCTTCGACCACCCGGCGATCCTGGCGGCGGTGGTGCTCTTCCCCTTCGCCACGGCGATCTTCATCAGCGTCGAGCGACGGTCCGATCATCCCCTGGTTCCCCTCGAATTCCTCGGCTACCGCAACTTCAGCTTCGCCCTGCTCACCAGCCTGTTCCTCGGCGCGGTCTACATGGGCGGGTTCGTGCTCGCCCCCATCGCCCTGCGCGAGGGGTTCGGCCTCACCGCCACCGTCACCGCGGCAGTGATGCTGCTGCGCACCGGCGTGTACTCGCTCTCGTCACCACTCGGCGGCCAGATGGGAGCGCGTCTGGGGACCCGGACCACCGCCCTGATCGGAACGGGCCTGCTGGCGGTGTCGATGGGGGCCTTCGTGCTCAGCAGCCACCAGGTGCTGCTCGCGGTGTTCTGCGGCGCCCTGCTGGCCCAAGGGTTGGGCAACGGCATGGCCCGGCCCCCGATCACCGCCGCTCTGGCCAACTCCGTGCCCGAGGGCGACCTGGGTCTCGCCACCGCCCTGCAGCGCATGACCTATCAGATCGGCAACGCCTTCGGCATCGCCCTCCTGTCCGCCGCCTACGACGACTCGGGCCGAGCCGAGGCGTTCGTGCCACCGTTCCTCATCGGCACCGCGCTCGCCGCCGTCACGATCGTCCTCGCCACGTTCCTCGTGCCCGACCGCGACCACGATTCCCCCGAGGGCGATGCTCCCGACGACGGCGACGCGTCCCCCACCACGGACTCCCCCGACCCGGACCCTCAGGCGGACCGGGTTTCCCGCTGAAAGGACTCAGTCCCCCGCTGGGTGGGCGTCCCACACTCGCCGCAGCTCCTGCTGCCACACCGTGTCAGGATCGCCGTCGCGTCCTCGGTCGGCCGCCAGCCGGAACCATCCGCCCCCGGGCCGCCCCGAGCCCTCCCGCACCACCACCGCGGTGAGCAGCCCCCGGCCGGACTCGTCCTCGCCGACCGACACCGAGCGAAGCAGCGCCGCGAGATCGGAGCGAGCCACCGACGCGAGGTCGGGATCGGTGGCGGCCAGACGGTCGAGCAGGGCCTCGTAGGTGATGGTCTCCCGAGCCTGAGCGACGGCGACGAGCACCGCGGTGATCTCCTCGAGCGCCCGTGTCGGATGGCCGGTCACCGGACCAGTCTCTCATCGACCCGTCGAGGGCTCACCCGCGGGGTGGTCGATCTCCCATAGGTCGAGAAGGACCCGGTTCAGTGCCGTCCCGACGAACTGGATCTCGTGGCCGGCGCCCGGTATCTCGACACGGCTCGCCCCGATTCGCGCGGCGAGGACGTCACAGGTGGCGTCCCACCCTGGATGATGTCCCCCCGACACGACGAGCTTCGGGAACGAGGCGGCGGCGAGGTCGGTGAGGGGGAGGTCGTGGCCCCACGGCGGACGCGCCCGCCGCACGAGCCCGACGAGTGGAACGAGCCCGTCGAGCATGCCGACGGGAAGGGTCGACGGTGTGGTGCCGAACGCGGCGAGGAAGTGGAGGACCCACTCCTCGTCGGTGAGGTCCACGTCCTCCATCAGCCCCCGCACCGCGCCGGCCACGGCCCGGGCGGACACCTCGTCGGCGAGGGTCCAGGTCGGAGGCTCGAGCAGGGTGAGCGACAGGGTCGCCTCGGGGCGAGCGGCCGCCGCCATCATCGTCCCGAGTGCACCGTAGGAGTGGCCGACCAGGTGGGCTCCGTCCTCCATGAGCGCAGCGATGTCCTCCCCGTCGCGGACGAAGTCCTCACCGCTCGCAACGGCGCTCTGACCCCACCCCCGGCGGTCGACGGCCACGAGCCGGCACCCCGCCTCGGACAGGTCGCGTTGGGCCCACCACTCCTCGGCACCGGTGGCGAACGATCCGTGGACCAACAGGACCAGCGGGCCCGAGCTCCCCCATCGGTGTGCGTACAGGTCCGGCACGAGCCCTCCCCACGGGATCCCCCGATCCCACTGGACGCAGGACCCACGTCTACCACGGTGGGGGTCTCGGTGCCCGGGATCGAGATTCGTCGAGGGGAAGCACGTATGGTCAGACCATGAGCGAGACGACGATCCTCGGCCACTCGATCGACCGGCGTGAGGATCCAGGGCTGCTCACCGGGGCCACCGCGTTCCTCGCCGACCTCCCCGACGACGGTCACCTCCACGTCGCCGTGGTCCGCTCCACGCTGGCCCACGCCGTGGTCGAGGGGATCGACACCACCGATGCGGCCGCGGCTCCCGGCGTCGTCGCCGTCTTCACCGGCGCCGACCTCGATCTCCCGCCCGCCCGGGCCTTCGGTCGCGAGCCCGAGTTGGGCCGGCCTCTCCTCGCCACCGACCGGGTCCGCTATGTCGGGGAGGCGATCGCTCTCGTCGTCGCCGAGTCGGTCACCGCGGCTGTCGACGCCGCCGAGCTGGTCGAGGTCTACCTCGAGCCGCTCCCCGCGGTGACCGACGTGATCGACGCCATGTCCACCGACGCTCCGGTCCTGTTCCCGGACCACGGATCGAACGTCGTGCTCGACCTCGAGCCCGAGTCCGACGGGGTGGAGGGGGAGGATGGCGACCTCTTCGCCGCCGCCGATGTCGTCGTCACCGGGGAGCTGCGCCACAACCGCGTCGCCGCGGTGACCATGGAGAACAACGGGGTGGTCGCCATTCCCGACGATTCCGGTGGCATCGAGGTCTGGGTGAGCACCCAGTCGGTGTTCGGGGTCCGCAACGACATCAGCCACGCTCTCGGACTCGAGCCCGAGGCCGTGCGCGTGCGGGCGGCGGCCATCGGCGGCGGGTTCGGGGCCAAGGGCGGGGTCTACCCCGAACAGGTCCTCGTGGCCGCGGTTGCCCATCGCCTGGGCCGACCGACGCGCTGGACCGAGACCCGCAGCGAGAACCTCACCGGGATGACCCACGGCCGGTCGTCGGTCCACCGGTTCGAGGTCGGCGCCCGCCACGACGGCGAGATCGTCGGATTGCGGGTCCAGGTCGTCGCCGACACGGGCGCCTACGCCACCCGCGGCGTGTTCATCCCCTTCGTCACCCAACGGATGGCGTCGGGGACCTATCGGATTCCCCGCATCGAGGTCCGACCCACCGTCGTGGTCACCAACACCACGCCCACCGGCCCCTACCGCGGCGCCGGTCGACCCGAGGCCGCCGCGCTGTGCGAGCGAGCGATCGACATGGTCGCCGCCGAGCTCGGGATGGACCCGATCGAGGTGCGGCGCCGCAACCACGTCCCGCCCGACGCGTTCCCCTACACCACCCCCACCGGAGCCACCTACGACATCGGGGACTACACCACCACCATGGACCGGGCGCTCGAGCTCGCCGGGGTCGAGGAGCTGCGGGCCGAGCAGTCCCGCCGGCGGGAGGCCGGGGACCCGGTCCAGCTCGGGATCGGCATCGCCACCTACGTGGAGGTGAGCGGGCAAGGGTCGGAGTTCGGGTCGGTCCAGGTGGACGAGGACGGAACCGCGACCGTGGTGACCGGCTCGGTCCCCAACGGCCAGGGTCACGAGACGGTGTGGGCCCAGATCGCGGCGTCGGTCCTCGGCCTACCGGTCGAGCGGATCCGCGTCGTGCACTCCGACACCCAGCTGGTCGATCACGGAACCGGCACCTTCGGGTCGCGCTCGCTCCAGCTGGCCGGCAGTGCCGTTCTCACAGCGTCCACCGAGGTCCTCGACCGGGCCCGCCAGGTCGTCGCCGATCATCTCGAAGCCGCGGTCGAGGACGTGGCCCTGCTTCCCGACGGCCGCATCGGTGTCGTCGGGACCCCCGCCCGAGCTCTCGGCTGGGACGAGCTCCCAGCCCTGGCCACCGATGCCGGCACCGAGCTGGCCGCCGCTCTCGACTTCGAGCAGGAAGCGACGTTCCCCTTCGGCGCTCACACGGCAGTGGTCGAG
>SKKL01000064.1 GCA_007121465.1 Acidimicrobiales bacterium
AGTAGGAGCAGGACCCCGGCGGCGACCGAGTCGGTGACGGCATTGCCGATGAAGCCGACCACCCCCGCTGCGATGAGGAACGCCCCGAACCACATCGAACCCCGGCGCTGACCGAGGGCTCCCACCGTGAGGAAGAGTGCCCCAACCACCACGGTGAGCAGGGCCGCCGCTTCACCGCTGGCGTCGGTGGTCGCCGACGTGAGACCCACGATGCCCTGGATGACCGCCACGGCCAGAAAGGGGGTCGCCAGCACGTGCATTCCCTTGCTGTCGAAGAACCCTGCCGCCACGACGGCCCCCACCGGGGCCCACGAACATGGCCAGCCATGCAGCGGCGAGCAACGCCCCGAACAAGACCACCTCGAACCGACCGTTGAGGGACTCGGCAAAGATGGCGGCGAGGATCATGAGCGGCCCGGCGACCGCACCGGCCAGGGCGGCCGGCCGGAGCCAGCGCGACCCGGCGATCACCATGGCGTAAGCCCCAGCGAGCAGCAGAACGCCGATGATGCCGACCTCGCCTCGCCCGTCGAGGTTGTCGGAGAACAGCACTCCGACGGCCAGCGTCCCCGGGGTCGGGGTACCACCCCGCGGATGGTGACTCGGACATGTCCCGCCTCCGTTTCTCTCGCCGTCGGAACGGGCCGAGGTTAGTGGAACCTCGCCATAACGCGATGAGGACCCGTGGCCGCCACCACGGGTCCTCATCGATGCCGATCGGGGGTGATCAGAGGCTGCGGACGACCTCGACCATGAGGTTGCCGGCCTCGGTGGGGTTGTTGCCCACCTGGGCGCCGGCGTCGCGCAACGCGTCCATCTTGGCCGCGGCGGTGCCCTTGCCACCCGAGACGATGGCACCGGCGTGGCCCATCTTCTTCCCGGGAGGGGCGGTGACCCCGGCGATGTAGGAGACGACCGGCTTGGTCATCTTGGTCTTGATGAACTCGGCCGCTTCCTCCTCGGCGGAGCCGCCGATCTCGCCGATCATCATGACCGCCTCGGTCTGAGGATCGGCCTCGAAGGCTTCGAGGCAGTCGATGAACGACGTGCCCGGCACCGGGTCGCCACCGACGCCGACACAGGTCGACACGCCGATGTCGTTGAGCTTGAGCTCGTAGAGCGCCTGGTAGGTGAGGGTGCCCGAACGGCTGACAATGCCGACCGCGTGCTCGCCGGGCTCGGGCACCTTGGCGATGTGGCCGGCGGTGATGCCGATGTTGGCCTTGCCGGGGCTGATGATGCCCGGGCAGTTGGGGCCGAGGAGGCGAACGTTCGGATAGTCGCGGCGCAGCTTGTTGTAGAACCACGCCTCGTCGTGGGCAGGTACGCCCTCGGTGATGACCACGATGAACTCGATGCCACCCTCGGCGGCCTCCATCACCGCGTTCTTCACTCCCGGGGCGGGGATGAAGATGCACGACGCGGTCGCCCCGGTCTCAGCCACGGCGTCGGCGACGTTGGCGAAGACAGGGATCCCCTCGACGTCGGTGCCGGCCTTCTTGGGACTGGTGCCGGCCACGACCTGGGTGCCGTACTCCCGGTTCAGCAGGCCGTAGAAGCGGCCCTGGCTGCCGGTGAGGCCCTGGTAGACGACCTTGGTGTTCTCGTCGACGAAGATGCTCATGGGTCGTCCTCTCAGCTCTTGGCCAGCGCGACGACTTTTTCGGCCGCGGCGACCATGGTCGGTTCCATCATCAGGGCGTCGCTCAGGTGAGGCTCGAGGATCGCCCGGCCTTCGTCGGCGTTGGTTCCGTCGAGGCGCACGACGATGGGCACGTCGATGTCGACCCGGCCCATGGCGGTGACGATGCCGTTGGCCACCTCTTCGCCCTTGGTGATTCCACCGAAGATGTTGATGAAGATCGACTTCACGTTCGGGTCGTTGGTGATGACCTCGAGCGCTCCGGCCATGACGTCGGCGTTGGCGCCGCCACCGATGTCGAGGAAGTTGGCCGGCTTGCCACCGACCTGGTTCACGATGTCGACGGTGGACATGGCCAGCCCGGCGCCGTTGGCGATCACGCCGACGTAGCCGTCGAGGCCGACGTACTGCAGCCCCTTGGCGTGAGCCTCGGTCTCGCGCTCGTCGCGCACCTGACTGGAGTCGTACTGCTCGTAGTCGGGGTGACGGAACGTGGAGTTGCCGTCGAGGGTCACCTTGGCGTCGAGCGCGTGGACCCGACCGTCGGGGGTGAAGATCAACGGGTTGATCTCGACCAGGTCGGCGTCGCCGTCGGTGTAGGCGGTGTAGAGCTTCTGGAGGATGTCGACCGCGCCCTCGGTGGCACCGGGGTTCAGGTTGGCCGCGGCCACCCACTCCCGGGCCTGGGCCTCGGTGAGGCCGTCGACGGGATCGACCCAGATCTTGGCGATCGCGTCGGGATTCTCCTCGGCGACGGTCTCGATCTCGACACCGCCTTCGGCGGACAACATGCCGAGGTGCTTCTTGGCCGAGCGGTCGAGGGTGAAGCTGGCGTAGTACTCCTCGGTGATGTCCGAGGCCACCTCGACCCAGATGATCTCGACGGTGTGGCCCTTGATGTCCATGCCGAGGATGTTCCCGGCGTGGGTGCGGACCTCGTCGGCGTTGTCGGCGAGCTTGATGCCACCGGCCTTGCCGCGGCCCCCGACCTGGACCTGGGCCTTGACCACCACCGGATAGCCGATGCGGTCGGCCACGGCTACGGCGTCGTCGACGGTGGTGACAGCGTCGCCGTCGGACACGGGAATGCCGAACGACGCGAAGAACTGCTTGCCTTGATATTCGAAGAGATCCACTCGGTGCCTGCCTCCAGGGGGTACCCGACGCCGCGTCAGGGGGTCCGCGGCTGGAAGCGATACTAGGGGGATGGCCCCACACCGGCTCCAATCGCCTGCCCCGATTCGTTCCTGCCCGAGGTGCTCCCGGTGAGCCCCGTCGAGCGCCGTACCCGGTCCTCGACCACCACCGCGGTGGCCGTCGGCCTCGCCGGGGTGGTCGCCGGCGTCGGCCTCGTCATCCTGATGGTCAACCTCGCCAGCCGGGGCACCGAGTCCTTCGAACCTCGACTCGGCGACGACCGGTTCAACGCCGGGGTCGTGCTCGACCGGGCCGCCTCCATCGAGCGACAGGGACCGGTCCTGTTCCCCGACGTGGCCGGACGCAGCCGCGACTTGGTCCTCCAGCACCTCGGGGGCGACCCCGACGAAGGCTGGTACGCCCTCTCCGCCCAGGCCGCGGGCAAGCCACGGGACTGCGTTCTCGTGTGGCAGGAGGACGACGAGGAGTTCGAGGACTGCGACGGCGATCGGTTCCCCGCCGACGGCGACGACCCGGCCATCACCCGCTACCCCGTGTCGATCGAGGACGGCGAGCTGTGGGTCGACCTCAACTTCGAGTTCCGCGACCAGGACGACGACGACGAGAGCGACGACGAAGACTCCTGACCGCTCCCGCGTGCCCGGTCAGCGCAGCCGGCCGCTCCGGGCATCGGCGCCGTGCCAGTCGAGGCACAGGACGGTGGCATCGTCACGATGCTCGCCGCCGGTGGCGTCGACCACCGCCGCGGTGAGCCGGTGCACGGCGTTGCGGGGATGGGTGTCCGCGGTCCGCATGATCTCCGCTCTGAGATCCACGAGAGCAGCCTCGCGCTCGAACATGCCGTCGGTGACGAACACGAGACGGTCGCCGGGGTCCAGCGGGAGCCGAGTCACACGGTACGGCCCATCGGCGAGACCGAAGGGCAGGTCGACATCGAGGTCGAGCTCGGTCAACTCACCCCCACGTAGGCGGAAGGGCAGCGGGTGGCCGGCGTTGACGATGGAGGCCACGCCGGTCTCGAGATCGATGCGGACGACCTGCCCGGTGACGAACTGCGACTCCTCGGCGTAGGCCCGCAGCGCAGCATCGGCCTCCTCGGCCTGCTCGGCCAACCCGAGACCTCGGCGTCGGCCGTTCCTCAGCGCCCCGACCAGCAGCGTGGCGAGCATCGCCCCTTGAAGGTCGTGACCCACCGCATCGGTGACCGACAGGTGCAACTCGCCTCGATCGACCGAGAAGTCGAAGGTGTCACCCCCGATCGAGTGCGCCGGTTCGATCCAGGCGGCCAGGGTGGCGAGGCCCGCCTCGCAGGAGAAGGCGGACGGGAGGAGCCGGCGCTGGATCTCGGCGGCCAGGCTGAAGTTGGTCGAGCGCATTCCCCACTCGTAGGAATCGGTGAACTGCCGGTTCCCGGCGACCACATAGGCGAGCGCCCGACACGCGGCACCCATGTAGGAGCAGACCTCGACGGTCGGCTCGGTGGGGAGCACCATCTCGAGGACGCCGACGGACTCGCCCCGACTGGTCACCGGAGCGAGCACCCTCACGTCGGGCTGGGTGCTGACGACCTGGATCTCCTGCTGCCGGAGTGCCTCGCTGTAGCCCCCGTTGTCCAGGGGACGGCGACCAGCCGAGCGGGTGACTCGCTCACCGCCCACCGGGGTGTCGGTCGCCACGACCGACCGTCCGCTGTAGTCGGCGATCCAGAACCGGACCTCGGTGGCACCGAGGCGGCGGCCCATCTCCTGGGCCAGCGCATCGGCCGACGACGACGGCGGGACCGACTCCACCAGAGCGAGGAAGTTCCGAAGATCGAGCGAATCGGGAAGGTCGGGATCGGGCATCGGGGTCATGCCCCTAAGGGTTTTCCGCTACCGACAGTGGTCAAACCCCGGAGGTAGGCTCACGCCTTCTCGATGGGTGCCCAGGCGAGCAGGAGGCGCTTCTCGCCGACCGAGGGGAACCGCACGGTGGCCTCGGCCTTGTCGCCCTGGCCCTCGATGTCGATGATGATGCCCTCGCCCCAAGAGTTGTGGCGCACGTCGTCGCCGATCTTGAGCCCTATCCGCTCCGCACCCCGCAACGACGGACCCGACGGTCGCATCGCCTGATCGACGATGCGCTCGCGGTTCTCGCCGATGCGGCTCCGGGACGAGTCGCCGCCGCGGGACCCACCTCCCGAACCGGACCAGCCCGACGAGCCGGATCGACCGCGTCGGTTGGGGCGCTCGTCGGCTTCGACCAGCTCGTCGGGGATCTCGTCGAGGAACCGACTCGGCGGGTTGTACTGGGTCGAGCCGAACAGGGTGCGGCACCAGGCGTGGGTGAGATAGAGCCGCTCGCGGGCGCGGGTGATCCCCACGTAGGCGAGGCGTCGCTCCTCCTCCATCTGCTCGGGCTCGCCGATCGAGCGGAGGTGGGGGAACACGCCGTCCTCCATGCCGATGAGGAACACGACGGGGAACTCGAGTCCCTTGGCGGCGTGCAGCGTCATGAGCAGGACCGATGAGGCGTCGTCGGCGTCGGCCAGCTCGTCGGTGTCGGCCACGAGGCTGACCTGCTCGAGGAACTCCTCGACCGAGTCGAAGTCCTGGGCGTTGCCGACCAGCTCGGCCAGGTTCTCGAGCCGGCCATCGGCCTCGACCGAGTGCTCGGCCTGGAGCTCGGCGACGTAGCCGGTGCGGTCGAGGATCTGCTGGAGGAGGATGTCGGGCCCCTCGTGGCGGGCGTCCTCGAGGTCGTCGAGGAGGGCGAGGAAGGACTCGATGCCCTTACTGGCTCGTCCCGAGACCCCGGCGTCGTCGGCCCGGCGGAGAGCGTCGATGAACGTGCAGCCTCGGGCCTGGGCGTGGAGGTCGAGCTTGGCGACCGAGCCATCGCCCACTCCCCGCTTGGGGACGTTGAGGATCCGCTTGATGTTGACCTCATCGAGCGGGTTGACGACCGCCCGTAGGTAGGCGAGCGCGTCCTTCACCTCACGCCGGTCGTAGAAGCGGGTGCCGCCGATGACCTTGTAGGGGATGCCCATGCGCATGAGGTGCTCCTCGAGCACCCGGCTCTGGGCATTGGTGCGGTAGAACACCGCAACGTCGCCCCACCGGACCTCGCCCTCGTCGTGGAGGCGGAACATCTCCTGGGCGACCCACTGGCCCTCGTCGGCTTCGTCGTCGGCGTGGTAGCGGCGGATCTTCGGCCCGTGGGTCTTGTCGCTCCACAGCTCCTTCGGCTTGCGACCGAAGTTGTTGGCGATGACCGCGTTGGCGGCGTCGAGGATGGTCTGGGTCGACCGGTAGTTCTGTTCGAGGAGGATGACGGTGGTGTCGGGGAACGCGTCCTCGAACTCGAGAATGTTGCGGATGTCGGCCCCCCGAAAAGCGTAGATGCTGTTGTGGACCAGGACGCCGTCGGCGACATAGGTGTGGGTCGGGTCGACCTCGAGGTCGTGAACCGGCCCGTCGTAGTCGACGGTCCGCACCGACTCGACCTCTTCCTCGGCCATGGACCCGTCGGGCCGCCGCACCACGATCCTCATGCCGGGGCGCAGATTGGCGAGCGGAGCGATGTCGAACACGCGGCCGCCGAGCGCGAGGCGCCGACGCAACTCCATCCCACCTGCGGCGGCGATCTCTTGAGCGAGGGTCAACGCCTCGCGATAGTCGTTGCGAACCAACTCGATGCGCTTGCTGACCGACTTTCCCGACCGGGTGGGGAACCCGGCTCGCTCGAGTCGATCGGCGACGTCGAGACGGTTGGAGGACCACTGCACTCGGTGGCCGCCGACGGCGTTGCGCTGGTCCGCGAACATGGTGAGGTTGAGCGACTGGCGGCGGGCGCCGTTCTGGGGGCGATGGTGCGGGAACTCGACGTGGAGATCGAGGTCGTCCATCAGGGCCTTCGCCCGCGTGGTCGTGTCGAGCTCGAGATAGAGGCGAGCGATGTGGTCCTCGGTGATCGCCAGCGCCCGACCGACGGCGTGGAAGCACGTCGTGGGCAGGCCGTACTCGGCGGCGAACCACGACTCCCAGTAGCTGGCCTCGGCTCGGGATTCGCACACCCGGAGGATCCAGAGCTTGTCGGCGTGCTCCTGGTTCATCCGCACCCGGACTCCGGGGTCGAACCGGCCGGCTCGTGCGGGCCGCTCACTCATGGCCTGCCCGACACGGAACCCCCGGTCGGCCCGGTACATGAGGTAGACGACGAAGCGGTCGGGCCCGAGGCTCGGATCGACCGGGACCAGGTGGTGGGGTGTGCCGGTGACGGTCCGGCCTCCGGCGGTGACCTCGTAGATCCGCCCCTCGTAACGCCGGACCGGTGCCGCCGACACGACCGACGACCGCAGCGACCCCGTCCCGTCGGCGCCGAGCACCGAGTCGCCCGGGCGGATCTCCTCGATCGGGCGGTCGCCGGAGGGGGTGGCGACGGCGGCACCGGGGAGGAGGCACTGATCGCTGTCGCCGACGACACAGACGTTGCGGTGGTCCGAGGCGAGGGCGACCACGAGCTCGTTCTGGACCTTGTTGGTGTCCTGGTACTCGTCGACGAGGATGTGGCGGAATCGGCGCTGGTAGTGGCCGAGCACGTCGGGATTCTGGCGGAACAGCGTGACCGTGTTGAGCAACAGGTCGTCGAAGTCCATCGCCCCGGCCCGCAACAGTCTCACCTGGTACTCGGTGAACACATCGGCGATGCGCTTCTCGAACGGGCCCTGGGCCCGAGCGGCGTAGGCACCGGCGTCGAGTCCGTCGTTCTTGGCCGCGGAGATGGCGGCGTGCACCTGCCGGGGCGGGAAGCGCTTGGTGTCGAGGTTGAGGTCCCGCAGCACGTAGGTGACCAGGCGCACGGCGTCGGCCTGGTCATAGATCGTGAACGAGGAGGGGAAACCGATCCGGTCGGCGTCGCGCCGCAGGATGCGCACGCAGGCCGAGTGGAAGGTGGAGACCCACATCTTCTCCGCCACCGGACCCACCAGGCGACCCACCCGCTGCTTCATCTCCGCCGCAGCCTTGTTGGTGAAGGTGATGGCGAGGATCTCGAAGGGCGACACGTCGTCGTCGGCGATGAGGTGGGCGATGCGGGCGGTGAGCACCCGGGTCTTGCCCGACCCAGCGCCGGCGACGACCAGGAGGGGCCCGTCGCGGTGGGTGACGGCGTCGAACTGGGCAGGGTTGAGGCCCTCGAGCAGGTCGTGGGATCGCTCCTGGGGCGCGCCGTCGGCGAAGGGGTCAGACATCGTGCCCCGATCGTACCGGTCCCCTCCGACGCCGAACCCGCCTCATCGGGGGCTCAGGAGCCGGCGGCGATCGTGCCGGCGAGATGTCGCACTTCGGCGAGGGTCCGGCGGCGGTGCCGTTGCCCCACCAGTGGCTCACGCTGCACCGCCACACCGTCGATGAGGGCGGTGATGAGCATGGCCCGGAACCGGCACTCGGCTGGGGGCGCCTCCGGGTCGATCGCCTCCACCAACCCAGCCAGCTCCGAGTAGAAGCGGTCGTAGATCCGGGTCCGCAACTGGCCGAAACGCTCGTCGTGGAGCGAGAGCAGGAACAACGGCTCGTACACGCTGCTCCCTCCGTCCGACCAGCGTTCGCTGAGCCGGGCGATCAGCTCCCCGAGCTCGTCGTGAGGGTCGCCATCACCACGGGCGAAGGCGACGAGATCGCCCTCGAACTCCTGGTTGACCACCTGCTCGAGGAGGTCGTCGCGCGAGGCGAAGTAGTGCTGAAGGTTGCCGAGGGTCATGCCGCCCCGTTCAGCGATCCGGCGCACCGAGAACCGCTCCAGGCCCTCCTCGACGAGCGCCGCCCGAGCCAGGTCCAGGATCTCCTGGCATCGCTGCGCGCCTCGCTCGGTCCGTCGGGCCTCCATGTCGTCCGACCCTAGTCGGCTGGGTTCCCATAGTTAGGTCATTGACCTAGTCTAGGTCAATGACCTAATCTCTCTCCCATGGCAACCATGACCTCCGCGCAGCGTGAAGCGTTCCTGGCCGACCTCCATGTGGGGGTCCTGAGCGTCGTCGACTCCGACCCCGCTCGGGGTCCGCTCACCGTTCCCATCTGGTACCAGTACTCGCCGGAGAACGGCGTCTCGATCATCACCTCCCCCCACTCACGCAAGGGCAAGGACATCGAGGCGGCCGGTCGATTCAGCCTCGTTGCCCAACAAGAGGACCTCCCCTACATGTACGTCAGCGTCGAGGGCCCCTTGATCGAGACCGTCCCGTGCGACCTCGACGAGCACCTCCGACCGATGGCGGTCCGCTACCTGGGCGCGGAGATCGGGAGCGCCTACGCCGAGGCGTGGGCCGCATCCCCATCGACCGACGTCGTCTACCGCATGCAGCCCGAGCGGTGGTTCACCTTCGACTTCTCCGACCAGATGACCAGCACCTGAGGGCACCTCCGGCCGGGTGGACACCTTGCCAGGCGGGGTCGTGCCCGGTACACCTGCAGCCATGACGAAACCCTTCCGGTTCGGGATCCAAGCCGGCGGACCCGCCGAGGCACAACGCTGGAGCGAGCTCGCTCGCAAGGCCGAGGACCTCGGCGTGTCGACCCTCACCGTGGCCGACCACCTCGACGACCAGCTCGGCCCCATCGCGGCGCTCACCGCCGCCGCGTGCGCCACCACGACTCTGCGGGTGGGCGCGCTCGTCTTCTGCAACGACTACCGCCACCCCGTGGTCCTCGCCAAGGAAGCGGCCTCGATCGACGTGCTCTCCGGAGGCCGCCTCGAGCTCGGGCTGGGAGCCGGGTGGATGACCACCGACTACGAGCAGTCGGGCATCCACCTCGATCCCCCCGGCGAACGGATCGACCGGATGGTCGAGGCCATCACCATCATCACGGGGCTCTTCGGCGACGGCCCGGTCGACCACGACGGGGAGCACTACCGAGTGACCGGCCTCGAGGGAACTCCCAAGCCGGTGCAACGCCCCGGCCCTCCGCTACTGATCGGCGGCGGCGGAAGGCGGGTGCTTCGCATCGCGGCGCGGAAGGCCGACATCATCGGAATCAACGTCAACCTGGCGGGCGGGGTGATCGACGCCTCGGTCGGCCCCGACGCCACGCTCGATGCCACCGACCAGAAGCTGGCCTGGATCCGCGAGGCCGCCGGCGACCGGTTCGACGACCTCGAGCTCCAGATCCGGGTGCACATCGCCACCGTCACTGACGAACGAGATGCACTGGCCGCCGTCATGGGGCCCGCCCTCGGCCTCTCCCCCGAGGCGGCCCTCGCCAGCCCCCACGCGCTGGCCGGCACCGTCGACCAGATCGTCGAACAGCTCCAGGAGCGGCGCGAACGCTGGGGCATCTCCTACATCGGTCTGAGCGCCGCCAGCCTCGACGAGATGGCTCCCGTCATCGCCCGCCTGGCCGGGACCTGACCGCAGCTACTCCCACTCGATGGTGCCGGGAGGCTTGGAGGTCACGTCGTAGGCCACCCGGTTGATGCCGGGTACCTCGTTGATGATGCGGCTCGACAGCTTCTCGAGCAGCTCATAGGGCAGGCGAGCCCAGTCGGCGGTCATGGCGTCGTCGCTGGTGACCGCCCGGATGATGACCGGATGACCATAGGTGCGCTCGTCGCCCATCACCCCGACCGACCGCACGTCGGCCAGCAGCACGGCGAACACCTGCCAGATCTCGCGGTCGAGACCCGCCTTGTGGATCTCCTCGCGGACGATGGCGTCGGCCTCGCGCAACAGGTCGGCCCGCTCGGGGGTGACCTCGCCGATGATCCGCACCCCGAGACCGGGACCGGGGAACGGCTGACGCCAGACGATCTCCTCGGGCAGGCCCAGCTCCTCGCCCACCCGCCGGACCTCGTCCTTGAAGAGCGTCCGCAGCGGCTCGACGAGCTCGAACTCCATGTCGTCGGGCAGCCCGCCGACGTTGTGGTGGGACTTGATCTTGGCCGCGTCGGGAGTGCCCGACTCGATGACGTCGGGGTAGAGGGTCCCCTGCACGAGGAACTTGGCGTCGGACAGCCCGGCGGCAGCGGGTTCGAACTCCCGGATGAACCGCTCGCCGATGGCCTTGCGCTTGTCCTCGGGGTCAGTGATGCCGACCAGGCGCTCGAAGAACCGGTCGGCGGCACGCACGTGGATCAGCTCGATGCCCTGGTGACGCTGGAAGGTGTCGACCACCTGGTCGGACTCGCCCTTGCGCATGAGACCGGTGTCGACGTAGACGCAGGTGAGTTGGGGCCCGACCGCCTTGTGGACGAGCGCCGCGGCGACGGCGGAGTCGACCCCACCCGACAGCCCGCAGATGACCCGCTCGGCCCCGACCTGCTTGCGGATGGCCTCGACCTGGGTCTCGATGATGGAGGTCATCGTCCAGGTGGGTCGGCAGTCGGCGACGTCGTGGAGGAAGTGCTTGAGCTGCTCTTGCCCGTGCGGGGTGTGACCGACCTCGGGATGGTACTGGAGCCCGTAGATGCGACGCTCGACCGACTCGAACGCGGCGGCCGGGGTCTCGGGGGTGGCCGCGGTGACGGCGAACCCGTCGGGCGCGCGGGTGATGGAGTCGAAGTGGCTCATCCACACGACCTGGGACTCGGGCTGGTCGTGGCCGAACAGTGCCGACTCGCCCGAGAGCGCGAGGTCGGTGCGGCCGTACTCGCCCTTGCCGGTCTTGGAGACCTCGCCGCCGAGCTGATGGGCGATGAGCTGAGCGCCGTAGCAGATGCCGAAGATCGGGACGCCGAGGTCGTAGACGTCCGGGTCGATCGACGGGGCGCCGTCGACGTGGACCGACTTGGGTCCACCCGAGAAGATGATCGCCGCCGGCTGATGGGCGGCGACCTCCGCAGCGGAGATGGTGTGGGGGACGATCTCGCTGTAGACGTGGGCCTCGCGCACCCGGCGAGCGATGAGCTGCGCGTACTGGGCGCCGAAGTCGACGACGAGGACGGTGTCGAACTGGTCGGTGTCGGGTTGGGTGTTCACGCTCAGACCCGGTAGTTGGGGGCTTCCTTGGTGATCATCACGTCGTGGGGGTGACTCTCACGAAGGCTGGCCGGGGAGATGCGGATGAACCGGCCCTCGGCCTGGAGCTGAGGGACCGACCGGGCGCCGCAGTAGCCCATGGCCTGGCGGAGCCCGCCGATGAACTGGTGGATGACCGGAGCGATCGGGCCCTTGTAGGGAACCCGCCCCTCGATGCCTTCGGGGACGAGCTTGCCGCTGTCGACCGAACCCTGGAAGTAGCGGTCCTTGGAGTACGACCGGCCCTGCATGGCTCCCATCGAGCCCATGCCCCGGTACTCCTTGAACCGCTCGCCGTGCTGCACGACGATGTCGCCTGGCGCCTCTTCGACTCCGGCGAGGGCGTTGCCCAACATGACGCTGTCGGCCCCGGCGGCGAGCGCCTTGGCGATGTCACCGGAGAACTGAACTCCTCCGTCGGCGATGACCGGTACGTCGTGGGGGCCTGCGGCCTGGGCGCAGTCGAACACCGCGGTGATCTGGGGGACCCCGATGCCGGCGACCACCCGGGTGGTGCAGATGGAGCCGGGCCCGATGCCGACCTTCACGGCGTCGACGCCGGCGGCGATGAGGGCTTCGGTGGCTTCGCCGGTGGCGACGTTGCCCGCCACCACGTCGACCTCCCAGTTGGCCTTGGCCTTGGCGACGGTCTCGATGACCGCTCGATGGTGCCCGTGGGCGGTGTCGACGATGACGACATCGACGCCGCGGTCGACGAGCGCCTCGATGCGGTCGAACACGTCGGGGCCGGTGCCGACCGCAGCGGCGACCCGCAGGCGGCCTCGGTCGTCCTTGGTGGCGTGGGGATAGGCGATGCGCTTCTGGATGTCCTTGACCGTGATGAGTCCCGACAGCCGGCCGTCGTCGTCGACGATCGGCAGCTTCTCGATGCGGTGCTGGCCGAGGATGCTCATGGCCATCTCGAGGGTGGTGCCGACCGGAGCGGTGACGAGGCCCTCGGAGGTCATCAGTTCGGTGACCGACACCTCGGGACTGTCGTTGAACCGCAGGTCGCGGTTGGTGACGATGCCGAGCAGGCGGCGGTCGGGGTCGGTGACGGGGACACCGGAGATGTGGAACCGCTCCATGAGGGCGGTGGCGTCGCCGACGGTGGCCTCGGGGCCCACGGTGACGGGGTCGACGATCATGCCCGACTCGGAGCGCTTGACCCGGTCGACCTCGGCCGCCTGGTCCTCGATGGACAGGTTGCGGTGGATGACGCCGATACCGCCGTGGCGGGCCATGGCGATGGCGAGACGAGCCTCGGTGACGGTGTCCATGGCGGCGGACACCAACGGGATGCTGAGCGTGATGTTCCGGGTGATGCGGGTCGATGTGTCGGCCTCGGCCGGGTTGACCTCGGACGCGGCGGGAAGAAGGAGAACGTCGTCGTAGGTGAGTCCCTCACGACCGAACTTGTCGTCGAAGCTGCCTGGCCGGTGGTTCATGCGTCGGTCCCTCGCTGTGGATGCTGGAGAGCGGTACTCGGGGTCTGGCCGGGCGCCACCATGAGCTCGGCCTTCTGGAACTCCTTCAAGGTCTCGTAGCCACAGGTGGCCATCGAGGTGCGGAGCCCGCCGACGAGGTTGGTGCGTCCGTCGTCGTCGTTGGCCGGGCCGTTGAGGATCTCGGCCAGGCTGCCCCGAGTGGCGACACGGACCCGTGTGCCACGGGGGAGCGAGGGGTGGAAGGTGGACATGCCCCAGTGGAAGCCCCGTCCGGGGGCTTCGACCGCCGCGGCGAGGGGCGAGCCGATCATGACGGCGTCGGCACCACACACCACGGCCTTGGCGATGTCGCCACCGGTGGCCATTCCGCCGTCGGCGAGGACGTGCACGTAGACCCCGGTCTCGTCGAGGTGGCGCATCCGGGCGGCACGCACATCGGCGATGGCGGTCGCCTGGGGGACCCCGATACCGAGGACCGAGCGGCTCGTGCAGGCACGACCGGAGCCGACCCCGACGAGCACGCCGGCCGCTCCCGTTCGCATCAGGTGCAGTGCCGCCTGGTAGCTGGCGCACCCGCCCACGAGCACCGGGACGTCGAGCTCGCGGACGAAGGACTTGAGGTTGAGCGGGTCGACGTTCTTCGAGACGTGCTCGGCGGACACGACGGTGCCCTGGATGACCAACATGTCGAGGTCGGAGGCGACGATGGCCGGCAGGAGCGTGGGGGTGCGCTGAGGGGTGACCGCCCCGATGGCCACGGCTCCGGCGGCGTGGATCTCGTTGATCCGCTCGGTGACCAAGGTGGGCTTGACGGGTTCGGAGTAGATCTCCTGGAGTCGGCCGGTGACCTTGGCATCGTCGAGGCGAGCGATCTCGTCGAAGTACGGCTCGGGGTCCTCGTAGCGGGTCCACAGCCCCTCGAGGTTGAGGACACCCGCCGCGCCGAGCCGGTCGAGCTCGACCGCGGTGGCGGGACTGACCACCCCGTCGACCGCCGCACCGAGGATGGGGAGCTCGAACCGGTAGGCGTCGAGCTCCCAGGAGACATCGACGTGTTCGGGATCACGGGTGCGGCGGCTCGGAACGATGGCGACGTCGTCGAGGCCGTAGGCGCGCCGACCGGACTTCCCGAGGCCGATCTCGATCTCCGCCATGGGGCGACTCCTGGGTGGATGGCGAAAAGGTGATCCTACCGCGCCCGAGCGACGCTCCGGCGACGAGCTCAGCGTCCGGTGACGGACCGGAACAGCTGCCGGGCGACCGCCGAGTTCATCTCGTAGACCGCTTTGGATCCGGCCCCCGAGACCTTCTTCACCAGCCCTCCGTCGGTGGCGGTCTCGAGAGCGTCGAGACCCGACAGCACGGCGTCGCGGGTGGCGTCGGTGGCCTGGTATCCCATGGCGGTGAGCGCCTTCACGACATCGGACTGGGCGACGGGGCCGGGGGCTGCGGCGGCGATGACCCTCAGGGCGTCCTTGGTGAGCTCGGCACCCTGGGCCACCGCGTCGGCAGTCGTGATGTCCTGGTCGACCTGACCGTCGACCGACGCCAGCCAGCGACGGACCTTTTGGACGATCTCGGCGTGGGACTCACCCTCGAAGCTCAACGTGGGCATGAGTCGAGGCTACCGCCGGGGAAGGGCTCGCCCCTCGGCGGCGTCGTGAAGGAGGCCCCACAGGCGCTCGACGTTGTCGAGCTCGGTGGTGGTCTGGCCGATCGACACCCGGATGACGAGCTCTCCGCCGACACGAGTGTGGGTGAGATAGGCCTGGCCGGACTCGTTGACCGCGTCGAGGACCACCTGGGTGGCATCATCGCCGTCGACCGCCCGGAGACACACCAGGTTGAGGTGACGGGGCGCGGCGAGCACGAACCGGTCGCTCGCGGCGAGCCACCCCTCGAACGTCTCGGCGAGCTCGACGTGTCGGCGGACGTGGTGGGCGAGGCCCTCCGCCCCGTAGTGCCGGATGACGAACCACAGCTTGAGGGCCCGGAATCGCCGGCCGAGCGGGATCTGCCAGTCGCGGTAGTCGATGACCTCTCCCGACTCCGAGGCCGCGTTGCGCAGATACTCCGGGACGATGGACAGAGCCTCGACCAGAGGGGCTCGGTCGGCGACGAAGAGGCAGTCGCAGTCGAAGTTGGTGAACAGCCATTTGTGGGGGTCGAAGCACCACGAGTCCGCTCGGTCGACTCCGTCGTTGACCCATCGCAGCTCGGGCGCCACTCCCGCCGACCCCGCCATCGCGGCGTCGACGTGGAGCCAGGCACCGTGCTGCGAGCAGGCGGTGGCGATCCCGGCGACCGGGTCGACGGCCATCGTGGAGGTGGTGCCCACCGTGGCGCACACGAAGAACGGAGTGCGGCCGGCGGCGGCATCGGCCGCGAGGAGCGCGGTCAGGTGGTCGGCGTCCATCGCTCCGACGGGGTCGACGTCGACGAGGCGGAGCTGATCGGGAGCGAAGCCGGCCACCGCGAACGCCTTCTGGACCGACGAGTGAGCTTCGGTGGACGTGTAGCCCACCAGGTCGGCGGCCACCGCGGCGCCTCCCGCTCGGTGGCGGGCGGCGACCAGGGCGGTGAGCACGGCGCTCGACGCGCTGTCGGCGATCACCCCACCTCCGGGTCCGTCGGAGTGGAACCGCCGGGGCAACCCGAGCAGGTCGACGACCCAATCGCACACGAGCGTCTCGAGCTCGGTCGCCGCCGGACTGGTCGCCCACAGCATCCCTTGGATGCCGAGGCCGGCCGACGCCAGTTCTCCGAGGATCGAGGGTCCCGACGAGTTGGCGGGGAAGTAGGCGAAGAAGTCCGGCGACTGCCAGTGGGTGAGCCCGGGCACGATGATCCGCTCGAGGTCGGCCAGCACCGCGGCGAAGGGTTCGGGATGGTCGGGTGGGCTCTCGGGCAGGGCGGCTCGCACCTCGCCCGGCTCGGATCGGGACCTCACCGGGTGGTCGCTCACGCCGTCGAGGTAGTCGGCGATCCAGTCGACCATCCGGTGCCCGTGCTCGCGTAGCTCGGCGGACGACATGTGGAAGGAGGGGCCGTCGTGATGTTTCACCAGGTCGATGCTACGTTTCTGGGGTCACCACCCCGGGCCACATGACGACGAAGCCAGCGATCAGCCCGACTGATCGACCGCCTTGTTGACATCATGGCAATTGGGTTACGGTGACCCCGGCGTGTGCCAGGAGTCACATATCCTCCACGCGCCCGGGTGTCCGATCATCCAACCGGTTTCCACACCGAACATCCCACCCTGGGGGAAACACCACGTGAGCAACACCTCGACTCTGAGCCACCGCAGTCGGCTCTGGAGGATGCTGGCCCTACTCCTCGCCCTCGGCCTCCTGGCCGCAGCGTGCGGGAACGACGACGCCTCGAGCGACGACGACACCGACGCCGACAGCCCGAACGGCATCGTCACCCGAGACGACGACCCCGACCCCGGCGAAGACGCCGACCCCGTGCGCGGCGGACGTGTCGTGGTCGGCCTCGAGGACGAGCAGAACAGTTGGCTGCCCGGCCAAGGCTCGTTCGCCAACCCCGGCACCATGGGGGGCCGGGCCGTGTATGACCCGATCGCCATGCGAGGCGACGACGGACAGGTCTATCCGTACCTGGCCGAGTCGATCGAACCGAACGACGACCTCACCGAGTGGACGGTGACCCTGCGCGAGGGCATCCAGTTCCACGACGGCACCGACCTCACCGCCGACGTCATGAAGACGATCTTCGACGACTACCTCACCGTCGAAGGTGCGACTGGTCTCCCCGCGGTGATCAACCAGGTGGAGGAGCTCCGCGTCGACGACGACCTGACCTTCACCTACGTGCTGGTCGACACCATCGCTCCGTTCCCCGAGGCGCTCATCGGCCCGATGGGTTGGCCGTTCTCGGTCGAGGCCTGTGAGGCCGCTGGTGGCCGCGACGGCGACTGTGGCAACCAGATGGTCGGCACCGGTCCGTTCGTGTTCGAGAGCTGGATCCGCGACGGAGACCTGACCCTCAGCCGCAACGACAACTACTGGCGGGTCGACGCCAACGGCGAGGCCCTCCCCTACCTCGACGAGCTGATCTTCCGGTCGATCCCCGACGAGGACGCCCGCCTCAACTCGGTCGCTTCCGACACCATCCAGGTGGCCCACACCCTGCGTCAGAGCTCGGTGCGCACCGCCCGGGACCTCGACGACGTCAACAGCTTCGAGGCCATCGGCAACAACGGTGGCGGGTCGATCTTCAACACCGCCGTCGCACCCGTCGACGACCTGCGCATCCGCCGGGCCCTCGCCTACGGCGTCGACCAGGAAGACCTGATCGACGTCCTCGGCGGAACCGACATCACCCCGGCCCAGACGCAGTTCTTCAGCCCCGACTCCCCGTGGTACTCCACGGCAGTGTCCGACGTCTGGCCGACCTACGACCCCGATCTGGCTGCGTCCGAGCTGGAGGACTATGTCAACGACCCGAACCGCTCCGACGGCAGGGCCCCCGGCGACCCCGTCGAGATCGACTTCAACTGCCCGCCCGACCCCACGCTGCTAGACATCGCCCAGGCCTACCAGGACTTCTGGGGCGAGGTCGGCTTCGACGTCAACCTCATCGCCATCGACCAGCCCACCCACATCGGCAACGCCATCGCCGGCGACTACATGATCAACTGCTGGCGAGCCGGTGGGCAGGAAGATCCGTACATCACCCTGACGAGCGCCTTCGGCGAACCCGAATCCAACCCGTTGAACTTCACCAACTACGGCAGCGACTCGATCGACGAGAACCTCGAGATCCTGCGCACGAGCACCGACTTCGACGAGCGCTACGCCGCCGTCGAAGACATCATGTTCGAGCTCGCCGAGCAACTGCCCCAGATCTGGACCGGTGGCACCGCCACCGCGATCTTCG
>SKKL01000225.1 GCA_007121465.1 Acidimicrobiales bacterium
ACCGACGAGGTGCCCGACCTCGAACCGGGCAGCTACGGCGTGGTGTCGGTTTCCGACGACGGGCTCGGCATGGCCCCCGAGATCCTCGCCCGTGCCATCGAGCCGTTCTTCACCACCAAACCTCCGGGGGTGGGCACCGGGCTCGGGCTGTCGGCGGTGCACGGCATGGTGCGTCAGGTCGGCGGCCACGTGTCGCTCTACAGCGAACCGGGTGTCGGCACCACACTGCGCATCTACCTTCCCCGCTCGGATCGCCTCGTCGCCGATGACGAGCCGCTCGACCGTCCCGGCGACGCCGAGGCGCGGGGCGACGAGGTCGTGCTGGTCGTCGACGACAACGACAGCGTGCGGGCCTTCACCGCCCGAGTGCTGCGCGAGCACGGCTATCGGGTGGTCGTCGCGTCCGGCGTGGACGAGGGGATCGACCGTGTCCGTGAGATCGGTGACGACCTGGCGTTGCTCGTCACCGACGTGGTGATGCCCGGTGGTACCGGCCACGAGTTGGCAGTGGCTGCCCAGGAGCTCCATGCCGGTCTGGCGGTGCTCTATGTGTCGGGCTACACCGAGAACTCGGTGATCCGCCACGGAGTGCCGACCCAGGAGGTCGAGTTCCTCGCCAAACCCTTCGCCCCGGCCGATCTGACCCGTCGCGTGCGGAGCATCCTCGATCGGGTTTCCAATTCCTGACCAGATCGGTAGGATTTGGCTATGCCCAGTTTCCGTGAGCTCCTGAACGAGACGAAGGCCCAGATCCGCGAGGTCGACACCGAGGGCGCCGAGTCGGCCCGCACGGTGCCCGGAACCATCGTGTTGGACGTGCGCGAGCCCGACGAGCACGAGCAGGGCGCCATCCCCGGTGCCATCCACATTCCCCGTGGCCAGCTCGAGAGCAACATCGAGAACCGCGTCGGCCAGAAGGACACTCCGGTCGTCATCTACTGCGCCGGGGGCACCCGGTCGGCGTTCGCCGCCAAGACCATGCAGGATCTCGGCTACAGCGACGTCGTGTCGATGATGGGCGGGTTCAACCGCTGGAAGGACGAGGGGCGGGACTGGGCCACGCCTCGGGTCCTCACCCCCGAACAGCGCAACCACTACCAGCGCCACCTGCTGCTTCCCGAGGTCGGCGAGGAGGGTCAGCTCAAGCTGCTCGACGCCAAGGTGCTGCTCCTCGGTGCCGGTGGCCTCGGGTCACCCGCCGCGCTCTACCTCGCCGCTGCCGGTGTCGGTACCCTCGGCATCGTCGACATGGACGTGGTCGACCAGTCGAACCTGCAGCGCCAGATCCTCCACAACATGGACCGCATCGGCGAGCGCAAGGTCGACTCGGCCAAGAAGACGCTCACCGCGCTGAACCCCGACGTCAACGTCATCGCCCACGACACCCGGCTCGACGCGTCGAACGTGGTCGACATCCTCTCCCAGTACGACATCGTCATCGACGGCGCCGACAACTTCCCGTCCCGCTACCTGTTGAACGACGCGTCGCTCAAGACCAACACCACGGTCATCCACGGGTCGATCTTCCGGTTCGAGGGCCAGGCCACGGTGTTCTCACCCCACGACGGCCCCTGCTACCGGTGCATGCTCCCCGAGCCGCCCCCCGCCGAGCTGGCGCCGTCGTGCGCCGAGGCCGGCGTGCTCGGCGTGCTCCCCGGCATCGTCGGGTCGATCCAGGCCCTCGAGGCCATCAAGGTGATCCTCGGCATCGGCGACACCCTCTCGGGTCGCCTGTTGGCCTACGACTCGCTCGAGCAGTCGTTCCGCACCTTCAAGGTGCGGCGCGATCCGAACTGCCCGGCGTGCTCGGTCGATCCCGACCAGCTCGTCATCGCCGAGTACGACGAGCTGTGCGCCCCGCACCCGCTGCAGGCCCCCGCCAGCTGAGGACTCGCCCTTTCACGGCCGCAGGGGAGCCGACGCTGATGCTGTCGCGCCTCTGTCGGGTCTAGTCTCGGCGGCCATGTCGACCGACGCCTCGGGGGGATCGCTGTCCGAGCGGGCCCGCCGCTCCAACCCGCTGCCCGAGGGAACGTTCTCGGTCGGTGTCGGTTTGCTGGTCAACGGCATCGGTGCCTACGCGTTCACCGTGCTGGCGGCCCGCGGTCTCGGCGAGGAGGAGTTCAGCTCCCTCGCCGTGCTGTGGGCGGCGGTGTTCCTCGCCGCGCCGGGTCTGTTCCTGCCCGTCGAACAGGAGGTGAGCCGCACCGTTGCGGCCCGCCGGGCTCGGGGCGAGGGCGCATCGGGTGTGATCCGCCAGGCGGGCTTGATCGGTGCGGGCCTGGCCGGGGTCGTCATCGTCGCCACCCTGGTGTCGCTCGGCTGGGTCTACGACCTGTTCTTCGACTCCCAGGCGCTGCTGCTCACCGGTTTCCTGCTCGCCCTCGTCGGTTACCTCGCCGCTCACCTCGCCCGGGGGGTGATGGCCGGGCAAGGACGTTTCGACGGCTATTCGACCTACTTCGGCACCGAGGGCGGGCTGCGGATCCTCGTGGCGGTGGTGTTCTTGGTGGCGGGCGTGTCGGTCGCCGGGCCCTACGGGCTGGCCGTGGGGCTGATCCCGTTCGTCGCGGTCATCGTCGCGCTGAGGGGCAAGCGGGGGCTGGTCGTCGAGGGCGCGCCGGTGCGGACCGGGGAGATGTCGGCGTCGCTCGGCGCCTTGTTGGTGGGATCCCTGCTCACCGCCCTGTTGCTCAACGCCGGGCCGCTGGCGATCGAGATCCTCGCCACCGACGAGGAGTCGGCCGAGGCCGGCCGGTTCCTCGCCGGGTTGATGATCGCCCGGGTGCCGTTGTTCCTGTTCCAGGCGGTCCAGGCGTCGCTGCTGCCGAAGTTGGCGCTGTTGGCCGGTGGCCATCGCTGGGTGGAGTTCCGGGCCGCTCTACGCCGGTTGCTGGTCGCGGTTGGCGGCCTGGCGGTCGTGGCGACGTTGGCGGCGTGGACGATCGGCCCGGCGGTGGTTCGAGTCACCTTCGGCGAGGCGTTCGCCCTCGGTCACCGCGACCTCGGCCTCCTGGCCCTGGCGAGCGGGATCTTCATGCTGGCGGTGGCGCTCGGTCAGTCGCTCATCGCCCTGTCGTCGCCGGCTCGCATGGCGGTCGGGTGGGGGGCTGGGGTTCTGGTATTCGCGGGGGTGACCGCCGCGGGCGACGACCTGTACCTGCGGGTCGAGCTCGGCCTGGTGGCGGGCACCGCCACGGTCGCAGCGGTTCTCGCCACCCTGGTGTGGGTCCGGTTGCGGGACGTGGCCACGTCAGCCGGTCGGCAGGGGACGGCCGACTAGGGTCTGCGACGTGAGCGGGAAGCTGGGTGGCGAGCGAGCATCGATAGGGCTAGCTCCCGGAGCTTCGCCGGAGGCGGCCGGTCAGGACCTCAAGAAGTACGAGACGTCGAATCCGGTGGTGAAGCGACTCCTCGATCGCTGGGCACGCCGAGTCGGTTCGACGTTGGAGGGCGTGCTTGTGGAGGCCGGTTCCGGCTCGACCATTCTCGATGTGGGAATCGGCGAAGGGTTGGCGATCGAACGGATCCTGGGGGTCGATCGACCGATCCTCGCCGTGGAGTATCGACACGACAAGCTGAAAGCTGCCTGCGTCCGTCTTCCGTCGATGGGTGGGTCGGTGGCAGACGCAGGAATGCTGCCATTTCCCGACGGCTCGGTGGATGTGGTGACCTCGATCGAGGTGTTGGAGCATCTCGTGGAGCCGGAGCAGGCGGTCGTCGAGATGGCCCGTGTGTGCAGACCGGGTGGCGCGGTGGTGGTCTCGGTTCCGTGGGAGCCGTGGTTCCGGTTCGGGAACCTCGGCCGAGGAAAGAACATCACCCGTTTCGGCAACGATCCCGAGCATGTGGGCTGGTACGGGCCGCGCTCGCTCGCGGGACTCCTCCGCAGTGGATTCGACTCGGTCCAGGTCTCGACGGCGTTCCCCTGGCTGGTCGGCGTCGGTCGACATCCAGGCGTGTGATTCTGGGTCTCGCTATCTGGTGAAGATGGGCCGAAGGTCCCGGTTGTCTCAAGGGTTGATCCGGTTGATGCCGATAACTGGAGCAAGAGCGGGCGCTCGGAAGGACCCTCATGCTCCAGGCTCGGCACGCAGCACCGAAAACGGAAGGACGCTCCCAGGGCCTCGTCGCCCGGTTCCTCGCCGTTTTCACCGTGCTGGCGCTGTTCGGAGGGTTCGCCGCCATCCCCGCCGATGCGCGACCCGCCGACCCGGCCACCGCCGAGGCCCAGTTCCTGTCGCTGCTCAACCAGGAGCGAGCCAGGGCGGGACTCCCGGCGCTGTGGTCGCATCCTGGTCTCGTCACCCAGGCGCGGGGCTGGTCGGGTCACATGGCGAGCCAGGACCGCATCTTCCACACCACGACTCTCGCTGCTGACACCGCCGCGGTGCTGCCCGACTGGCAGCGTGCCGGTGAGAACGTGGGCTATGGCCCCGAGGTGCAGCGTCTCCACGACATGTTCGTCGCCTCTCCCACGCACCACCGCAACATCGTCGGCGACTTCACCCACATCGGTGTCGGTGCGGTCTACAAGGGTGACCGGATCTATGTGACCTTCCGTTTCGCCAAGTCGCCCACCGCGAGCCCGCCGGTCATCGGCACGGGAACACCCCAAGGCAACCTGTGGCTGGCCGACCAGCGCGGCCGGGTCTACAACTTCGGCACCGCCCCTCACCACGGCGATGCTCGCAACATCGCGCTGAGCCGCCCGATCGTGGGGATGGTGCCCACCGCCACGAAGAACGGCTACTGGCTGCTCGGCGAGGACGGTGGCGTCTTCTCCTACGGCAACGCAGCCTTCTACGGGTCGACCGGCGCGATGAGGCTGAACCGGCCGGTGAACGGCATCGCCGCCACGCCGACCGGTAGGGGCTATTGGCTGGTGGCGTCCGACGGTGGGATCTTCGCCTTCGGCGATGCACGCTTCTACGGATCGATGGGCGGGACCCGTCTGAATCAGCCGGTGAACGGCATGGTTCCCACCCCCTCGGGTCGTGGCTACTGGATGGTGGCGTCCGATGGCGGGATCTTCGCCTTCGGCGACGCCGCCTTCTACGGGTCGGCCGCCGAGCCGAACCGTCGTCTCGGCGCCCCCACCGTGGGCATCACCACCACGCCGACGGGCCGGGGCTACTTGATCGCCGGCTCCAACGGCCGGGTCAGGGCGTTCGGCGACGCCGTGCACCGGGGCGACGCTGGCGGCCTGGTGCTCCCCGCGCCCATCTCGAGGATCCAGATGACCTCCGACGGTGGTGGCTACTGGCTGGTCGGTCGAGACGGCCAGGTGTACCCCTACGGCAACGCCGGCAGCCGCATCAGCGGGCCCCTCGCCATCAGCGGCAACGTGGTCGGCGTCGCTACCAGGTAGGTCAGCTGGCGTCCTTGTCGAGGAGATGCGCAGGAGGCACGCCCGATGCGAGCTCGACGGCACGGGTTCTCTCGAGCTGTCGTTGAGCGATGTCTCGGCCTGACCCGATCAGGTCGGCCAGCACGGCGACGACGAACATCTGGAAAGCACTGATCGTCAGGATGGCCCCGAGCAGCAGCGACTGGACGCGCCCGCTGCGCTCCCCGAAGCGGACCCAGTCGTAGATGAACGGGCTGAAGGCGATCAGCCCCGCGACGAGGAGCAGCG
>SKKL01000154.1 GCA_007121465.1 Acidimicrobiales bacterium
CACCGTCGAGTACGACTGGGTGGTCGACGGGGAGCGTCACTGGTGGGAGGCACGCTTGGTCCCGAGTGGGGGAGAGGTGCTCGCCATCGTTCGCGACATCACCGACCGGCGGCGGGGTGAGACCGAGACCCTGCGGGCCGCCCGAACCGACATGCTCACCGGGCTCGCCAACCGGGCGTGGTTCCTCGAAGCCCTCGAGTCGGCGTTGGCCCGGTCCCGACGAGCGACGACCACCGTCGCGGTCCTGTACTGCGATCTCGACCGGTTCAAGGCGATCAACGATCGATTCGGACACGCCGTTGGCGACATCGTCCTCGGTGAGGTTGCTGCTCGCATCACCGCCGAACTGCGAGACGTCGATCTGGCGGCGCGGCTCGGGGGAGACGAGATCGGGGTGCTGGTGGAGTCCCCCGATTCGGTCGACGGGCTCGGGAACCTCGGACGACGGCTGATCGACGCGGTGACCGAGCCCTACCAGGCCGGTGGGAGGACCCACGTGGTGGGTCTCAGCGTGGGGATCGCCCTTCACCCGGGTCACGCCGACACCTCTGTTGCTCTGCTGGCAGCCGCCGACGCGGCAATGTACCGAGCCAAGTCGGCCGGAGGCTCCTGTGTCGAGATCGCCGCCGGATCGGAAAAGGATCCCGGCGCTACTCGTCCAGCCAGACCGGGGCCCGATCCAGAAGGAAGCGGCTGACCTCCAAGCACCGGTCGAGGGTGTCGCACAGCTGTTCCTGACCCAGGAAGATCCGCGACAGCGACACCTCGATACGTCCCACGATCGACAGGCTCCGTTCGGTGGCTTCGGTCGCGGAAGCGGTCGAGTCGATGGCCGACACGTCGAGCGGCAGTTCGGGGCCCCCGATGCCGGCCAGATCGGTGGCGAGCACCAGGAGGTCCGGGCCCTTGGGCAGCGGAGGCATGGCCCAGGTGAACAGGAGCGGGAAGCTCCACACGTCGGGAGGTTCTTCGGTCTCGGGAAGGTCGAGCACCGCGTCCTCGAACCCGAGCAGCACTCGGGGGTCGACTTCGAGGGCGAGGTGAAGGTCGAGCGGCCCGCCACAGGCTTCCTCGGGATGAAGGTCGACCTCCCAGGCCTGGCGGAGCGAGTAGGTCTCCACGAAGTGGCGCTCGTCGTGGACATGGAAGCCGTGGTCGACGGCGTGGTCTTTCAGATCGGCGACGAAGACAGGGACATCGATGGCGGCCACCGCTCCAGACTGCCAGCCCGGTGGGGTGCTCGGCTAGGTTGCGATGGTGACGAGCCGACTCCCCGCGTCCCGCCCCGACGAGGTCCTCGACGTCCTCGACTCGGTCGCCCGCCTCGTGGTCGACGAGCTCGGGCAGGTCACCGACTGGGGCCCCTCGGGCGCCAAGGCCGGTCAGTACCGCAGCGACGTCGCCGCGGACGCGGTGGCGGTCGACACCCTGCTCGCGGCCGGACTGGGGGTGCTGAGCGAGGAGACCGGACTGCACCACTCCGAACGGGACGTCGTCGTGGTGGTCGACCCGCTCGACGGGTCGACCAACGCCTCCCACGGGCTCCCGTGGTACGCGACGAGCCTGTGCGCGGTCGACGGCGACGGTCCGCTCGCCGCGGTGGTGGTCGATCTGGTCGGCGACCGCTGGTACCGGGCCGGTCGGGGCGGGGGAGCGACCCGTGACGATCGCCCGATCTCCCCGTCCTCGGTCGTCGATCTGGGTGAGGCCATGGTGGGGGTGTCAGGCCTCCCGCCGCGTCACCTGGGCTGGCGCCAGTTCCGGGCCCTCGGCGCATCGGCGCTCGATCTGTGCGCGGTGGCCGACGGGACCCTCGACGGTTTCGTCGACTGCAGCCCCGACGCTCATGGGCCCTGGGACTACCTCGGAGCGCTCCTCGTCTGCCAGGAGGCGGGAGCGGTGATGACCGAGGCTCACGGTCGGGACCTGGTGGTGCTCCACCACGATGCCCGGCGCACCCCGGTGGCCGGAGCGACCCCCTCTCTCGTCGATGCCCTGGTCGCGGCTCGTTCGACGTGGTGAGCGTCGGACGCGATCGGTCCGGCATCGACGCTGCCTAGGCTCAGGGGGTGATCGCCCTCCTTCACCGTTTCGCCCTCGACCTGTTCGGCCGGCTGCCTCGTCCGGCGCGGCGGCTGGTGGTTCGAACGATCGCTCCCAGCTACACCGTCGGAGCCGTCTGTCTGGTCGAGCGTGACGACGGCGCCGTGGTGCTCCTCCAGCAGCGCTATCGCAGCCGGTGGGGGCTTCCCGGTGGTCTACTCGCCCGGGGAGAACCGGCTCACGAGGCGGTGTTGCGTGAGGTCCGCGAGGAGATCGGGCTCGTCATCGAGCTCGACGGTGCTCCGACCGTGGTCGTCGACGAGCGGGTGCGGAGGGTCGACGTGGTGTACCGGGGACGGCCGACCAACGGCGACTCTCCGCAGCCCACCAGTCCCGAGATCGTTGCGGTCGACTGGTTCGGAACCGACGACCTCCCCGACCTGCAGGAGGAGACGGTGGCGGCGCTCGAGGCCCTCGGGAAGCTGGGCCCGGCCCGGGGGTAGGCTGTCGCCTTTCCCGGGCGCTTAGCTCAGCTGGCTAGAGCACCTCCCTTACAAGGAGGGGGTCGGGGGTTCGAGTCCCTCAGCGCCCACGACCGGCTCTGCCGACCATGCCACCAGCTCAAGGCCTCCCACGGGGTGCCGATAGAGACCACAAGGCCGCGCGCCCGCCGGGGTTGCGCGTCCGCCACCGCATTCGAGAGGAGGTGCCGGTGCGACGTCGACGCTCTGCCCAGGTCCTGGTGGCCAGCGGCCTCGTTCTCGCGGTCCTCTGCTCGCTCGCCGCCACCGCGTTCCTCCTCACCCGGACCACGACGGTGGTCTCCGATGCTGCCCCCGACCTCCTGCAGATCCCGGTGGTTCGCGCCGAGGTGCGGGCGCAGTTCTCCGCCGGCATCGAGGCGGCCTACCAGCCGGTCCCCGTGTCCGAGGCGGTCCTCGACATCGCGACCGAACGCATGGTCGACAACGGCTACGTGATCGACGAGTTCGGCGTCGCATTCGATTCCGCTCACCGGGCTTGGCTCGACGGTGGAGCGCTGGCCGTCTCGCTCGATCCGACGGTGGTGACCCGTGCCGCCCAAACCGGCCTGAGCGACGCCGACCCGGTCTTCGCCGCCGCCAACCCGTTGCCCGAGCTCGTCACCCCGGCACCGATACCCATCCCGTGGGACGGCTCGGCCGACTCGGCGGAGACCGCCATGCGCGTCTTCGGCGTCCTCGCTCTCGGTGGACTCGTGATGTTCGCAGCCGGAGCGATCATCGAGCCTCGTGCGGGTCGTCCCCTCAAGGCCCTCGCCCGGGGCGTGGTGGCCTGGGGAGCGCTGGTCATCGTCGTGGGTCTCGTCCCCTCGGGAGCGCTCGTGAGCCTCGACGACCGGCTGGCGGCGGTCGCCGCCCTGGTCGGTCCGATCCGTCTCCCGATGCTCATCGTCGCGGCGGTCGTGCTCTTCTGCGGGTTGTGGCTCCACGGGGCGGCCGACCGGATCGTGGCCGGTGTGGTCCGAAGCGTCGACAGCGCTCGCCATCACTCCGCCGCAGCGTCACCGGTGCGGTCCGGTGGTCGCCGGCTCGGCCGCCAGTCGACCCGCCGCCGAGCGGCGGCCATCGACGCCTTCTTCGATGCCGACCAACCGGCCAAGGACAACGCCACCGACGAGGCCGACCAGACAGTCGATGCCGATGACCCCTTCGGCGACGAGGTGCCCATGGTGATCGACGCACGCGGTGGCGGCGAGGACGATGGCGGAGTCGAAGAGAGCGACGACGTCGACGACGGTGCGCCGCCCGATCGTCCCGCACCGACCCCCGAGCAGGAGCGGGCCGAGGCCCTTGCGGCCGAACGACGCGAGGCGCTCGAACGAATCGACGGCACCAAGGGCGGCTACCGGACCCACCTCGGCCGCTGATGGTGTGGCACCGGGCCACGCGCTCGGTCATGCTGTCGGAATGACGTCGTCGACGATCCCGCAACCGGCCAACCGACGCGGGGGGCGCCGGTGAGCGCACTCGACCAGCTCCTTTCGGTCCAGGAGCACGACACGACGCTCAACCAGCTCGACCACCGGCGGACCCACCTTCCCGAGCGGGCTGCGCTCGTCGAGATCGCCGAGCAGGAGGCCGATATCGACGCGCGGCGAGGTGAGCTCGACGAGCGACGGACCGAGCTCGCCCGGTCACAGAAGCGACTCGAGGACGAGATCGCGCTGGTCGAGGCCAAGCGGGTGGAGGAGGATGCCCGGCTCTACAGCGGTTCGATCACCGCCCCCCGCGAGCTCCAGGCACTCCAGGACGAGCTGGCCACCATCGCCCGGCGTACATCCGAGCTCGAGGACGAACTGCTCGAGATCCTCACCGACCTCGAACCAATCGAGGAAGCCATCGCCGCGCTCGATGACGAGACTCGAGCCCTCGCCGAGCGGCGTGCGCAGGTCGAGTCGTCCCTGGCGGCCGCCGAGGCGGAGGTGGATGCCCAGGCGACCTCGGTTCGAGCCGAACGGGACGACGCCGCGGCCACCCTGTCGGCCGAGGTGCTCGCCGACTACGAGACCCGGCGCCGCCAGCTCGGCGGCATCGCGGTGGCCCGCCTCAACGGAAGCTCCTGTGGGGGGTGCCACCTCACCCTCTCGGCGGTGGAGATCGACCGCATCCGCAAGCTCCCCGCCGATGAACCGGCGACCTGTGAGGAGTGCGGCCGGATGCTGGTCCACTGACCGGAGGGCACTGATGTTCCTCTGGTTCGCCGGACTCGGCTTCCTCGCGGTGGTGCTGGTGTTCCGCAGCCCGGCACTCGACTATCGGATGGTGATCCTCGGGTCGATCCTCCCGTTGGTCGACGTCGCCACCGGACTCGCGGGGGCACCTCCGGTGTTGCACACTCTCCTCGCGCCCGTGGTCGTGTTGACCGCGGTGATGCTGCTCACCCGCAACCGGCGACTGATCCGCCGTCGTTGGCTCGGGATCCCCATCGGTCTGTTCATGCACCTCGTCCTCGACGGCACGTGGAGCACCACCGAGCTGTTCTGGTGGCCCGCCTTCGGGCTCGAGTGGCCCGACGTGGCCCTTCCGACCCTCGGGAGGGGACCGGCCGGGGTGGTCATGGAGCTCGTCGGGCTGGCGGTGATCGTGTGGTGCTGGCGCCGGTTCGGTCTCGACGACCCCGAGCGGCGCGAGGTGTTCGTCCGCGAGGGTCGACTCGACCGGGAACTGGTCGGCTGATGCTCTACGTCGTGCGCCATGGCCGGACCGTCGTCAACGCCGAAGGCCGGCTCCAGGGTCGGATCGATGCCGACCTCGACGACGAGGGCGTGGCCCAGGCTCGTCTCGTGGCCGACTGGATCGGACCTGTCGATCGGGTCGTGTCGAGCCCTCTCCTCCGGGCCCGACGGACCGCCGAGGCCTTCGGGCTCGAGGTCGAGGAGGACCCCCGGTGGATCGAGCTCGACTACGGCGAGCTCGACGGGATGCCGGTGGGTGATGTCCCGGCGTCGGTGTGGGCGTCATGGCGTTCGGACCCGGATTGGAACCCGCCCGGTGGCGAGTCCCACGCCTCGCTCCATCGACGGGTCGCCGAGGCGTGCGACGCTCTC
>SKKL01000261.1 GCA_007121465.1 Acidimicrobiales bacterium
GCGGTCTTGATCACGTCGAGGTTGTGTTCGATGACGAGCACGGTGTTGCCCTGATCGACCAGCCGGCTGAGCACCGTCAACAGGCGGCGGATGTCCTCGAAGTGAAGGCCGGTGGTGGGCTCGTCGAGGATGTAGATCGTGTGGCCGGTGGACCGCTTGGCCAGCTCGCTCGCCAGCTTCACCCGCTGGGCCTCGCCACCGGACAGGGTGGTGGCCGGTTGACCCAGCCGGACATAGCCGAGCCCGACGTCGACGATGGTCTGCATGTGGCGGGCGATGGCCGGCTGGTTGGAGAAGAACGACAGCGCCTCCTCGCAGGACAGATCGAGCACCTCGGAGATGTTCTTGTCCTTGAACGTGATGTCGAGGGTGTCGCGGTTGTAGCGAGCCCCCTTGCACACCTCACACGGCACGTAGACGTCGGGGAGGAAGTGCATCTCGATCTTGATGGTGCCGTCGCCCGAACACGCCTCGCAGCGGCCCCCGCTCACGTTGAACGAGAACCGCCCCGGCAGGTAGCCGCGGACCTTGGCCTCCGGGGTCTGGGCGAACAGCTTCCGCACGTGGTCGAAGACACCGGTGTAGGTGGCCGGGTTGGACCGGGGCGTGCGACCGATGGGCGACTGGTCGATGTTGATGACCTTGTCGAGGTTCTCGATGCCGGTGACGGTCTTGTGCAGGCCGGGAGGCATCTTCGACTTGTAGATCCTCTGCATCAACGCCCGGTAGAGGATCTCGTTGACGAGCGTGGACTTGCCCGACCCCGACACCCCGGTGACCGCCACGAAGCACCCGAGCGGAAAGTCGACATCGACGTTGCGCAGGTTGTTCTCCCGCGCGCCCTTCACCGACACCCAGTGCTCGTTGGTGGGCCGCCGCACCTCGGGAACCGGGATCTTCCGTTTGCCCGACAGGTACTGACCGGTGAGGGACTCCTTCTTGCGGAGCATGCCCTTGAACGTGCCCGAGTGAACGATGTCGCCCCCGTGCTCGCCGGCACGCGGGCCGATGTCGACGATGTGGTCGGCCACCCGGATGGTGTCCTCGTCGTGTTCGACGACGAGCACGGTGTTGCCGAGGTCGCGGAGCCGCACGAGCGTCTCGATGAGGCGGTGGTTGTCGCGCTGGTGCAGACCGATCGACGGCTCGTCGAGCACGTAGAGCACCCCCACCAGACCGCTGCCGATCTGGGAGGCGAGGCGGATGCGCTGCGCCTCTCCACCGGCGAGAGTCGCCGCCGACCGGTGCAGCGAGAGATAGTCGAGGCCCACGTCGAGGAGGAACCCCATACGGGCGTTGACCTCCTTGGTGACCCGCTCGGCGATGATGCGGTCGCGCTCGGACAGCTCGAGACCGGCGAGCACCTCGGCGGCCTCACGGATCGACATGGTCGACAGCTCGTGGAGGTTGTAGCCATCGACCCGCACGGCGAGCGACAGCGGCTTGAGACGTGCGCCGTCGCACTCCGGGCACGGGACCTGCCGCATGTAGCCCTCGATCTGCTCCCGGGCCGAGTCGGACTCGGCTTCGGAGTGCCGGCGCTGCAGGTACGGAACCGCACCCTCGTAGCGGGCCTGGTAGCTGCGGGTGCGGCCGTAGCGGTTCTTGTAGGTGACCTGAACCCGTCCGGGAGTGCCGAAGAGCATCACCTTCTGCTGCGCCTTGGTGAGGTCGACCCAGGGAACATCGATGGGGACGTCGTTCTCGCCGGCCACGGACTCGACGAGGCGTTTGAAGTAGGGGGTGCGACCACCGCCGAAGGGAGCGAGGGCCCCCTCCTCGAGGCTGGCGTCGGGGTTCGGCACGACGAGCTCGGGGTCGACCTCGAAGCGGGTACCGAGCCCGTCGCAGTGCTCACAGGCCCCGTAGGGCGAGTTGAACGAGAAGTTCCGGGGAGCGAGCTCGTCGTAGCTGGCGCCACAGGTAGGGCAAGCCAGGTGCTGACTGAAGGTGAACGTCTCCTCGTCGCCCTCGCCGTCCTTGGGGACGATCTGGATCTCGGCGATGCCCTCGGCGAGTCGGAGCGCTGTCTCCAACGAGTCGGTGAGCCGGCGCTCGATGCCGTCGCGCAACACCAGCCGGTCGACGACGACCTCGATGGTGTGCTGCTCGTAGCGGGCCAGATCGACCTTGTCGGTGAGCTCGTGGATCTCGCCGTCGATGCGCGCCCGGGCGAAGCCCTGATTGGAGAGGTCCTCGAGGAGGGTCTCGTAGGTGCCCTTACGGCCCCGCACCACCGGGGCGAGCACCTGGAATCGTGTGCCCTCGGGAAGATCGAGGACCCGGTCGACGATCTGCTGTGGCGTCTGACGAGTGATGGGCGTGCCATCATTCGGACAGTGCGGCACACCGACTCGGGCGAACAGCAGGCGCAGGTAGTCGTAGACCTCGGTGATGGTCCCGACCGTCGACCGTGGGTTTCGGGACGCGCTCTTCTGATCGATGGAGATCGCCGGCGAGAGGCCTTCGATGAAGTCGACGTCGGGCTTGTCCATCTGGCCGAGGAACTGCCGGGCATAGGAAGACAGCGACTCGACGTAGCGGCGCTGCCCTTCCGCGTAGATGGTGTCGAAGGCGAGCGACGACTTGCCCGATCCGGACAGCCCGGTGAAGACGATCAGCTTGTCTCGAGGAAGATCGAGCGAGACGTTGCGGAGGTTGTGCTCCCGGGCACCCCGGATGACGATCGAGTTGGACACTCGACAAGGCTACCCCACGTGTCGAGGCATCGAACGTATGTTTGACGCCGTGTCCCGCCACCGTCGACTGTGGCCCCACGTCGTGGGGTTGTGGCTCCTCCTGCTCGCCGCGACGTGGATCGTCGACGTCGACCGGGCGGTGTTCGACGCCGACGAAGGTGCGCTCCTGATCCAGGCCCAGTCCCTGGCCGAGGAGGGCGACTGGTGGGCCGCTCATCCCGGCACCCGCGTCGACCCCGACCTTCGCTGGGTGGGGATCAGCCACGCACGAGTGGACGACGGTCGCGTCGTGGCGTTCCCCGTGCGTCCCGTGCTCGTGTGGGCCACGTCAGGCGCGTGGGACCTCGGGGGAGTCCGGGCTGCGACATTGCTCGGGATCACCGGCGTCGCGGCGGCGGCATGGGCCGTCGCCCGCCTCGCGGGTCGCCTCGAGCCTCGATCGACCCTCCTCGCCTTCTGGCTGGCAGGAGCGGCGAGCCCGCTGGCCTTCCAGGCACTGGTCCTGCAAGGGCACGGAATTGCGGTCGGCGGGGCGGCGCTGTCCCTGTGGGCCGTCGTGCGCCTGTCCCACGACCCGCCCATCAGGTCTGGTCCCATGCTCGCCGCAGCAATCCTCGCGATCGCCGGAGCGTCCCTCGCCGGCGTCGTCCGACGGGAGACCCTCCTCTTGGGCGTGGCGATAGCCCTCGCCGGCGCGATCGACTTCCTGAGACACCGACACCTGCGTCAGCTCCTTCTGTGTTCGCTCCCGCTCGGGGGCGCGGCGCTCGGAGTGTTCGTCGATCACCTCCTCATGACCCGTGTCATCGACGTCGGGGGCCGGTCGATACCGGGCGCCAGCTCGGACGGATCCTTCCTCACCGACCGCCTCCAGAGCCTCGGCATGATCATCACCCCCGGGTTCGGCGACGATCCCGCACTCCCGCACGCCCTCGCCCTCGCCGCCGCTCTCCTCCTGGTCGTCGGCGTGCTGCGCTATCTCCGTCGGGAGGACACGACCGAGCTCACTGTGGCCACAGCGCTGGCCGCCGCCCTCCTGCTGGTTCGTCTCGTGCTCGCACCCGAGCCGGTCATCCCCGGACTCCTCGTGGCCTTCCCCATCGGGGTCGCGGGCTTCGTGCTCGGAGTGCGGGCTGTCCGTCGGGAACCCCTGGGCCAATTCCTCGTCACGACCACCGTGATCATGATCGGCCTCGTCGTTCTCACCCAGTACTCCTTCGGTGGCGGCTTCGAGTGGGGCAGTCGTTACCTCTCCTCCGCTCTCCTGACCGGGATCCCCGTCGCAGCCGTCGGCCTGGTGCGAACAGCCGACGCCGTCCCGCCGGACCGGACCCGTTCGATCCTCGTCGCATCGATCGCGGTCGTCGCACTGGCCCCGACAGCCATGGGCATGCTCGCTCAACGGCACGCCCGGGCGGCGACTGCCGATGCCATCGAGGCGGGCGTCGCCGCCGCCAACGCCCTCGGGGTCGACGTGGTGGTCAGCACCCACCCCGAACTCCCGCGCTCACACCGTGACCAGCTGCGGGGCGACCTCGCCTGGTTCCACTCTTGGGCTCAGGAGCTCCCGGTCTTCCTCCCCCAGATGGCGGAGGCGGGCTATGACTCCCTGCCTGTCTTCACCCGCGACCTGGACGAGACCATCGAGAACCTCGACGGAACCGGGTGGAGCATCACCGATCTCCGCCTGGTGCCCTACAGCCCGGGGGACCAGGTGCTCGGCACCCTCGTCCGCGACGACTGAGCCAGCTCAGACCATCTCGCGCAGCTCGCGCTTGAGCTCCTTGATCTCGTCGCGCAGACGGGCCGCGTACTCGAAGCGCAGATCGGCCGACGCCTCGTGCATCTCCTCCTCGAGGGTGCGGATCAACCGCTCGAGCTCCTCGTGGGGGAGATCGGCCAGCTCGGACCGGACCCTCTCGACCTCGCCCGGACGACGCCGCCGCTTGTCGCTGTCGGGCACCGGGGCGCCCTGGCTGGGACGGAGATAGGCCAAGATGTCGGTGACCGCCTTGCGGATGGTCTGGGGGTCGATGCCGTGCTCGGCGTTGTAGGCCTGCTGCACCCCCCGACGGCGGTTCGTCTCCGACAGCGCCCGCTGCATGGAGTCGGTGACGGTGTCGGCATACATGACCACCGTGCCGTCGACGTTGCGGGCGGCTCGACCGATGGTCTGGATGAGCGACGTCTCCGAACGGAGGAAGCCCTCCTTGTCGGCGTCGAGGATGGCCACCAGCGTCACCTCGGGAAGGTCGAGGCCCTCACGCAGGAGGTTGATGCCGATGAGTACGTCGAACTCGCCGAGCCGCAGGTCGCGGAGGATCTCGATGCGGGCGATGGTGTCGACCTCGCTGTGCAGGTAGCGGACCCGCACTCCGAGCTCGAGGAGGTAGTCGGTGAGGTCCTCGGCCATCTTCTTGGTGAGGGTGGTGACGAGCACCCGACCCCCGGCGGTGACGGTCGCGTCGATCGAGGACATGAGGTCGTCGATCTGACCCTTGGTGGGGCGGACCTCGACCTCGGGGTCGACGAGACCGGTGGGCCGCACGATCTGCTCCACGACACGATCCGAGTGCTCGAGCTCGAACTTCCCGGGCGTGGCCGACATGAAGATGCACTGTCCGACCCGCTCGATGAACTCCTCGAAGCGCAGCGGCCGGTTGTCCGCCGCCGACGGCAGCCGGAAGCCGTGTTCGATGAGGGTGTTCTTGCGGGACCGATCGCCCTCGTACTGCCCGTGGAGCTGGGGCACCGCCACATGGCTCTCGTCGAGCACCACGACGAAGTCGTCAGGGAAGAAGTCGAGAAGCGTGTGCGGCGGTTCGCCGGCCTGGCGACCGTCGATGGGTGCCGAGTAGTTCTCGATGCCGTTGCAGAAGCCCATCTCCTGCATCATCTCGAGGTCGTACTGGGTGCGCATCCGCAACCGTTGAGCCTCCAGCAGCTTTCCCTCGCGCTCGAACTGGGCCAGACGCTCCTGGAGCTCGGCCTCGATGCGACCGATGGCCGCCGCCATGCGCTCCTCGCCGGCGACGTAGTGGGTGGCCGGGAACACCGCCAGCTCGTTCTGGGACGCCACCCGCTCGCCGGTCAGTGGGTCGACGACGGTGATCGACTCGACCTCGTCACCGAAGAGCTCGACTCGTACGGCCGTCTCCTCGTAGGCGGGGTGGATCTCGATGGTGTCGCCCCGCACCCGGAACTTGCCCCGGACCAGGTTCATGTCATTGCGCTCGTAGTTCATGTCGACGAGGCGCCGAAGGATGGACCGCTGGTCGTGCTCCTCACCCACCCGGAGGAACAGCAGCTTGTCCCGGTATTCCTCGGGTGAGCCCAGGCCGTAGATGCACGACACCGACGCCACGACGATGACGTCGCGGCGGGTGAGAAGCGACGAGGTGGCCGAGTGGCGGAGGCGGTCGATCTCGTCGTTGACCGACGAGTCCTTCTCGATGTAGGTGTCGCTCGAGGGCATGTAGGCCTCGGGCTGGTAGTAGTCGTAGTAGCTGACGAAGTACTCGACCCGGTTGTCGGGGAAGAACTCCCGGAACTCGCTGGCCAACTGGGCGGCGAGCGACTTGTTGGGGGCGATGACCAGCGTGGGACGCTGCACCTTCTCGATCGTCCAGGCGATCGTGGCGCTCTTGCCCGAACCGGTGATGCCGAGAAGGGTCTGGAAGCGCTGACCGGTGTCGAGCCCCTCGGCGAGCTCGGCGATCGCCTTGGGCTGATCCCCCGCTGGTTGGAACTCGGACACCATCGTGAACTCGGGCACGGCCCGAGCGTACCGAGCCCTGGTGACACTCAGGTGGCCGCTGGATGCTCCAAGGACCCGAGCCACTCCCAGCACCGATCGACCTCACGTGCCAGCTGGTCGAGATCGCCCGAGTTGTCGACCACGAAGTCGGCGAGGGCCAGGCGCTCCTCGCGAGAGATCTGGTTGGCGATACGGGCTCGGGCGTCGTCCTCGGTGAGACCCCGCTGGCCGACGAGCCGCTCGATCGCGACCTCGACCGGCGTGTCGACGACGATGACCTTCCCCATCCCCTCCCGCTTCTCGGTCAGGAGCGGGATGTCCATGATCACGATGGCGTCGGTGCCGGCGGCCTCGCCCATCAAGCGGGCCATCTCGGCCTGGACCGCCGGGTGGGTGATCGCGTTGAGCCGCTTCAACGCTTCGGGGTCACCGAACACCCGATCGGCCACCGCCGGGCGGTCGAGCGTTCCGTCCCCGGCCACGATGCCCTCACCGAACTCCTCGACCATGGCGTCGAACACCGGCTGCCCTGGTCGTTGGAGCTCGCGGACGATGGCATCGGCGTCGATCACGACCGCGCCGCGCTCGGCGAGCTGTGCCGACACCGACGATTTGCCGGCACCAATTCCTCCGGTCAGACCCACGACGATCATGTGACGTGGGAAACTAGCACCGTCGTTCCGGACCCCACCTCTTCAAGTCGGCTTGACGCGTGCCGATGCTATGAGGGGCGGGGCCTCAGATCGGCACACCCCAGGACGACCAGATGGCTGTGACCAGTCAACCCGTGGACGACATCAGCACCGACCCAGAACCTTCGGATCCCGAGAAGGAACCAACGGAACGTCGGCGTCGCGCCCGGTTCACGACCGCCCGGCTTCGCAACGCCGGGGGGATCGACGAGAACATCGACCTGCTGACCGCCTCCGCCTTGGGCGGCGACGTCGACCGCCTGGCCCCCTTCCACGCCGCCATCCTCACCTTCCGGTGGGCGTCGACCATGGTGTGCCTCGCTCTCGCGTACCCGGGGCTGGTCGAGAACGAGCTGTCACTGGTGATCGGCGCCACCACCCTGGTGAGCTACACCGCACTCAGGACCTTCCTGCCCATCCGCTACCTGGGCGACACCAACAGCCTCCTGGCCGTGCTCGCCGAGGTCGCACTCTTCACCCTGGTCGTCGCGGGCACCGGGTACTGGGAATCCCCCCTCGTCATCAGCCTGGTCAGCGCCATCGTGGTCGCCGGCTTCGCCCGAGGGTTCGGGTTCGCCATCCGGATCGGTGTCGTCGCCGCCCTGGCGATCAGCCTTCCCGAATCGCAGCAAGCCACCTACGAGTGGGAGACCGACGGGGCAACGGCACTCCAGTGGAGCGTCCTGCTCATCATGGTGGCGCTCATCGCCGGCTACGCACGCCGCATCTCCGGTGAGGCCGACCGCCAGCAAACCCTCGCCCTCGACCGACTCGGACGTCTGGCCGACGCCAACGCGCTGCTGTTCTCGCTGCACCGTGTCGCCCAGACGCTCCCGGCCTCGCTCGACTACGACGAAGTGCTCGACTCGACGGTTCAGCGCCTGCGGGGCCTCATCGACTTCGATGCTCTTGCCATCCTGCTCGCCGACGACACCGACAGCACCTGGACCGTCGCCCGCCGAGAAGGTGTGCGCCTGTCCGAACACCTCACCAACAGCGAACTTCCCCCCGTGCTGCGGTCGGTGGCCATCGACCCCGAGATCGTCGTGCGGAACGAGCTGGTCGCCACCAGCCCCGGCCTGGCGCCGTCGATGGGGTCGGGCGTGTATGCCCCCCTCATCGCCCGCAACTCGCTCATCGGTCTGCTGGTCATCGAGAGCAAGGGCGATCAGCACTTCACCAAGCGCGACGTCGAGCTGGTCAACGGCTTCGTCGAGCCGGTGGCCCTCGCCATCGACAACGCCCGCTGGTTCGGCCGCCTCCGCACCGTCGGTGCCGACGAGGAACGCACCCGCATCGCCCGGGAGCTGCACGACCGCATCGGGCAGTCGCTCGCCTATCTCGCCTTCGAGCTCGACCGAATCGTCTCGGCCAACGACAAGGGCAACGACGTCGCGCCGTCGCTGAACCAGCTCCGCGAGGACGTGCGAGGCGTGATCGGCGAGGTCCGCGACACCCTCTATGACCTGCGCACCGACGTCTCCGACGCCCAGGACATGGCCGACACCCTCGATCAGTTCATCCAGCGGGTGAAGGACCGTACCGGGCTCGACATCACGCTCTACGCCGACCGGGGCGATCGCCTCCCCATCCTCCAGGAGCGGGAGATGTGGCGCATCGCCCAGGAGGCCCTCGCCAACGTCGAGAAGCACGCCAAGGCCACCCGTGTGCGCGTCCTGTGGCGCTGCAACGGCCAGGCCGCGGCCCTCGAGGTGGCCGACGACGGCCAGGGCTTCCCCGTGGGAACCGCGGGCCGCCTCGACTCCTATGGAATCATGGGGATGCGTGAAAGGGCTGCCTCCATAGGGGCGACCCTCGATGTGTTGTCCGAACCTGGCAAGGGAACCCGTGTCCGTTGCTACCTAGCCCAGACCTAGAACGATCCGATGATGGGAGAGCGTGTGAGCATCCGATTGATGCTGGCTGACGATCACCGAATGCTCCGGGAGGGCCTCCGCCGGTCGATGACCGAGCATGGGTTCGACGTCGTGGGTGAAGCGGCCGACGGCGCCGAGGCGGTCGACATGGCCGGCGAGCTCACGCCCGACGTGATCCTGATGGACGTGACCATGCCGGAGCTCGACGGGGTCGAGGCGACCCGTCTCGTCAAGGCCGCCAACCCGGCCATCCGGGTCATCATGCTCACCATGCATGCCGATCAGGAGGTTCTCGCGGCGGCTATTCGGTCGGGCGCGAGCGGCTACCTGGTCAAGGACTGCTCCACCGAGGAGATCGCCGACGCCATCCGGTCCGCGGTCTCGGGCGAGACGACCCTCTCCCCCGCCCTCGCCGCGTCGATGCTCAACGAGGTGCGCAAGCTCGACCCACCCGAGCAGCCCGAGGAGGATCGGGTCGTCACCAAGCGCGAGGAGGAGGTTCTCCAGCTCATCGCCGATGGTTGCTCGACCCCCGAGGTGGCCGAGCGGCTCTACATCAGCCAGAAGACGGTGAAGAACCACTTGGCCTCGATCTACCAGAAGCTCGACGCGCGCGACCGCACCCAGGCGGTGCTCCAGGCGGTCCGCATGGGCATCGTGAGCCTCGACTGACCGACGAATACCGGACCCTTCCTGGCAAATGAGTCGAACGGACTATTCAGGCCCCACAGAGCGTGGCCGATAGTTGCTACAGACAGGAAGAGGTCCCAGATCATGGGGCCAAACACCAACAAGGGAGTCCAACCCCATGCTGCAGTTCAACTACCTCAAGACCTGGCTTCAGGCCCGCATCGACAGCGACCGTGGTGCGTCGCTCGTCGAGTACGCCCTGCTCGTTGCCCTCATCGCCGTGGTGTGCATCGCTGCCATCAGCTTCCTCGGCGGCGCCGCCAGCGATCAGTTCTCCCGGATCGGTGACGAGATCGGTACCGCCAGCTGATCCCACGAGTCCCTTCAGAGGACTCGGTAGTGAGGGGGAGTGGGCCATGGGCCCCTCCCCCTCGCTCGTATACAAGGAGTTTCCATCTCCATGACATGCCACGACGAAGACGAAGACGAACTGTGCAGTCGGGAAGACCGGCGCTCTTGGTGTGACCGAGGTGCATCCTTGGTCGAGTACGCCATGCTCATCGCCCTCATCACCATCGTCTGCCTAGGCGCACTGCAGATGTTCGGCGAGGAGAACGAAGGGCTCATCGAGGGGTCCGCCAATCGCATCGGCGAGGCCTCCGGCTACGACCCGGGCGATTGAAACCCGATTGGTTCCGCCGGCACCACTTCGGCGGCGATCCGAAACGACGACCCGCTCCCGACAAGGGAGCGGGTCGTTCCGCGTCGCCAGGCGACATCGGCCGTGGCGCACTCGAGACACTGAGCGGACAGCGCCGGGTCGTCCTGGTCCTGATGGCCCTCATGATCATCATCCCTCTGACGATGCTCGCCATCCGGGTCGACGACCCACGTCGCGGGCAGATCCCGTTCGGATGGCAGATGCATACGACATGCTGGGGATCGGACGCCGACGTATGCGACTGATCTACCCTCGGCTGGTCGGCGGACTGGTCCTCCTCCTGACGCCCGTCCTGCAACGAGGCGCGCTGACGTGGCCTTCGGACACCGTCTGGATGGTGTTCACCGGCCTCTGGCTGACCACGGGGTGCCTGCTCGTCTCCGGGCGAGCCGCTCGACTCGCCGAGGTGGCCCTCATGCTCCTCACCACGGCACTCATCCTCGGACCGGGCCAGCACCTGCACAGCGCGCTCTCCCTACTCCTCTGGATCTCCGTCGTGCTCGTCATCACTCACGACCGGCCCACGGAGCGGGCTCTGCTCATCCGCGTGCTCGTCACGTCGGTCTATGTCTTCGCCGTCCTGACGAAGCTCAATCCGTCGTTCCTGGCCGGGGAACAGATCCGGGGGATCATCTCCGACCGGGATCATCTCGAACCGTTCGTCGAGATCGTGAGCTCACCGGTCAGTGTCGTCGTGGCCTGGCTGACCCTCGGTGCCGAGGCGTGGCTGGCCGTCGGGCTCTGGTTCCGTCGCACCGTCGTCCCCACCGTGGTCCTCGGTGCAGCCCTGCATCTCGCCCTGATCGCGGTGGCGAACAACGGCACGATCTGGGACGTGGCGTTCGTCGGCGTCCTCAACCTCGGCCTGGTCGCGTCCTATCTGGCCTTCTTCGAGCCCGTGCGACAGGCCGAGATGGCCACCCTCAGAACGCCCTCGAGATGTTGATGGCCGCCGGGCCGAGGATCACCACGAAGAGTGACGGGAAGATGCAGAACACCATCGGCACCATCATCTTCACCGGCGCCTTCTGAGCCCGCTCCTGAGCGAGCTGACGGCGCTTGATCCGCATCTCGTCGGCCTGAGACCGCAACACCCGACCGATCGACACACCGAAGGTGTCGGCCTGGAGGATCGACAGGACGAACGACCGCATCTCGGGGATGTCGGTCCGCTGCTCCATGGCCCGCATGGCGTCGGCGCGCGTCGAGCCCGCTCGGACCTCACCGAGCATGCGTGAGAACTCGTCAGAGAGCGGACCCGGCACGGCGGACACGACGCGGTCGATCGCCTGCTCGAACCCGAGGCCCGCCTCGACGCTGATGACCAGCAGGTCCATGACGTCGGGCAGTGTGCGGCGGAGCTGGTACTGGCGCTCCTCCACCTTGCGGTTCAGGATCGCGTCCGGGCCGGCGAGGAAAGCGAAGAGGATGAACCCGACCGACACCAGGAACAACAGTCCGCCGAAGTCGAGGGGATTCCACAGCGCGAACAGGAAGGCCAGAATCGGTCCCGCGACCGCGGTGACGACCCGGACAGCGAGGAAGCGATCGGCGGCGTCGGGGCCCCGGTAGCCCGCCCGGATGAGCTTCGTCTTGGAGGTCTCCACGTAGCCGGCGGGGGTGAAGCGCGTGCCCAGCGATGTGAGACCACCGAGGATCGGCTTGAAGGCACGATCGCTGAGCGGCGCGAGCAGCTCCTGGTCGCGGACGTTGTCGACCTCGTAGCCCTCGAGCTGGCGCAACGACTCGCGCACCACCGACTTGTCCTCGACCCGGGACAGGAGGAAGAAGACCATCAGACCGACTCCGAGGCCGGCACCACCGATCAGCAGCTCGAGCGGAAGGTCAGACATCAACCTCGATCACCTTCTTCATCCAGACGAACCCGACGAGAGCAAGCACAACGGCACCACCGATCAAGAAGTTTCCGACCCGTTCCTCGAACAACACCCCGATGTAGTCGGGGTTGCTCATGTACATGAACAAACCCAGCCCGACCGGAAGGGCGCCGAGAACCATGGCGCTGACCTTGCCCTCTGCGGTGAGGGCGTTGACATCGCGCCGGAGCCGCTCCCGCTGGGTCATCGTGTCGGCGACGGTGACGAGGAGCTCAGCCAGGTTTCCGCCGACCTCACGCTGGATGCGGATGGCCATGACGGCCCAAGCGAAGTCGGGGCTGTCCATCCGGTCAGCCGAGGCCTCCATCGACTCCTCGAGCGGTCGACCGAGACGGGCCTCGGTCACCACTCGGCGAAGCTCCTTGCCCATCGGCTCGGACACCTCACGAGACACCGCCTCCACGCCCTGCATGAGCGAGTAGCCGGCCCGGAGCGTGCCGGCCAAGAGGTTGAGCGTGTCGGGAAGGAGTCCCTCGAACTTCTTCTGGCGACGGTTGGCGAGGAAGGTGATGATCCCCGGAGGGATCAGTGCGACCAGGCCGGTGGCCACGAGCGTTCCCATCAGGTTGCCGCCCGTCAGCGCGAACGCCAGACCGAGTCCGATGACGACGCCCGCGGCATAGAAGAAGATGGCCTCGGCCGCACGCAGCGGCAGATCGGCCCGCTCGAGGGTTCCCTCGACCTTCGCGAGGTATCCCTGGCTCTCGGCGAACTGTTCGGTGTAGCCGACCGCCTTCTGGATGAGCGCGGTGCGAGCCAGACCCGAGCCGTCGTCGTCGCCGTCGATGTCGATGCCGGTCGAACCCGATGGGGCCTCGTAGTACTCGAGCGCGCTGTCGAGCTCGGACCGATCGGGGAACACCAGCGAACCAACGGCATAGGCCGCGAGGACAGCTGCCAGGATCGCGGCGGCCATACCGATCACCCAGCCGTTGTCACGGAAGAAGGCGAGACCGCCGGGCTGGATCGGCTCGAAGGGGCGCAGCGCAGTGGCGCCCGAGGCCGACGATCCGGTGACGAAGGAGACCGAGGTCGACTCGCCACCCGCCGTGAGCGTCAGGTCGACGGGCCCCGACACGTCGGAGTCGAAGCTGACCGCGTAGTGCGAGGCGATCTGCTCGCCCACATCGGCGAGGTGGCCGGGGACCGTGTCGAGGTTGACCGTGCCGGTGTAGCTACCCCCGGAGGCGTCGACCACGGACCGGAGGAATCCCTCGTTCTCGCGAGCCCCCCTGTCCTCCAGGGCGATGACCCAGGCCGCTGCTCCCGTGTTGGAGAGAGACCCCCGTGCCCGCGCTCCGGAGACCGAGCCGGTGTTGGGTCCTCCGACCACGGCGACGAGGTGGGACTGGCGGGCGGTGGAGTCGGCGATCATCCGAGCACCGATGTCGATTCCCGTGGTGGACGCGGCGGAGCCCGACAGAGCCAATCCGTCGATCGCGGACAGAAGGCGCGAGGTGTCGGCGGTCGGGGTCTGGACGACACGTCCACCGTCGCCCAAGGCGACGATGCCGACCCGTTGGCCCTCGGGGCGGTCCTCGACGAAATCGGCGAGCACCCGCTTCAGCTGCGTCAGCGCGTCGCCTTGGCGCATCGCTTCGGACGTGTCGACCACCAGGACGACGAGTGTGTCCCCACCCTCGAGCAGTTCGACTTGGGACGGGGAGTGCTCCTCGCCGTTGGCGACGATCGTCGCCTGCTCCAGTTGTGAGGCCGAGCCGCCATAGCCGACCACCATCTCGACGGTGCCGGGCGTGGTCGCGTCGACCGCCTGGATGGCGAGGTAGTCGGGCACACCGCCCCCGTCACCATCCTGGGCGCCGGCCAGCGTTGCTCCCGAGAGGACCGCGACGAGGCACGCCGCGACCAGGGCAGCCAGATGGCGCTTCAACGTTCGACCGCCTTGCGGCCGGCCGGCTCCGGCTGGAACACCTCGGGACCCATGCGGATGCCGAGATCGGCGAGCTTCTCGGCGAACTTGGGCCGGACTCCGGTGGCCTTCAGATGCCCACGGAACTTGCCGTGCTCGTCGACTCCCATGTGGTAGTCGAACAAGAAGATGTCCTGGAGGGTGATCACGTCACCCTCCATTCCCTGCACCTCGGTGATGTGGGTGATGCGTCGGGTGCCGTCGCGCAGGCGGGAGATGTGAACGACGAGGTCGATGGCCGATGCCATCTGCTCGCGGATGGCCCGGATCGGAAGGTCGAAGCCGGCCATGAGAGTCATGGTCTCGATACGGGACAAGGTGTCTCGGGGAGTGTTCGAGTGGACGGTCGTGATGGAGCCGTCGTGGCCGGTGTTCATGGCCTGCAGCATGTCGAGAGCCTCGCCGGCACGACACTCCCCGACCACGATGCGATCGGGACGCATCCGGAGGGTGTTCTTCACGAGATCGCGAATGGTGACCTGGCCCCGACCCTCGATGTTGGGCGGGCGGGCCTCGAGGGCGAGGACGTGGTCCTGGTGGAGCTGCAGCTCCTTGGCGTCCTCGACGGTGACGATCCGCTCGTCGGAGGGAATGAACGAGGACAACACGTTGAGGGTCGTCGTCTTACCGGTACCGGTGCCGCCCGACACGATGATGTTCAACCGCCCGACCACACAGGCCTGCAGGAACCGGGCCGACTGGGCGTTCAGAGTGCCGAACCGGATGAGGTCGTCGATCTGGAGCGGGTCGGTGGAGAACTTCCGGATGGTGAGGAAGGGGCCACCGATGGCCAGGGGGTGGATCACGGCGTTGACGCGGGAACCGTCGGGGAGACGAGCGTCGACCATGGGGTTCGATTCGTCGATTCGTCGACCGACCTGACCGACGATCTTGTCGATGATGCGACGCAGATGGGTCTCGTCGACGAACGAGGCGGCGTCCTTCTCGATGCGGCCGGCCCGCTCGACATAGACACTGTCGGGACCATTCACCATGATCTCGGTGACTTCTTCCTCCTTGAGGAGGCGGTCGATCGGCCCGTAGCCGAGGATGTCGTCGGAGACGTCCTGGATGAGCTGGGCCTTGTCGCCCGCGGTAAGAGGGGTGCGCTCCTGCGCGAGGGCGCCCTGGAGCTGGTCCTGGACACGCTTGCGGAGCTCGTCCTCGCTGAGGCGCTTGTCGTAGAGGATCGGCCCCAGCTCGTCGATGAGATGGTGGTGGATCCGCTGACGGAGCTCGTCGAGGACGGGATCACGACGGGCGGCGAGCCCGGTGGCCGCACCCGTGGTGCCCTGCTGTTCATGGAGTCGCTTGTACAACGACATCGTGGCCTGCCCTCACCTGGATCGGTACGTTGAACTGTGCTGGGTGCTCCGGGCACCCCTGGTCACTTCCGGCGACGGTCTCCGCCGGTGATGAACTGGCTGGCCAGTTCCTCGATCGACTTGGTGACCCCGGACTTGGGAGCGGAGAGCACGACGGGAGTGCCCTTGTTGACCGCTTGGGGGACGACCACGTCGGAGGGGATCAGGGCCGTGGCCTTGATCCCCAAGGTCTTCTCCACCTCGCTGACCTCGAGCTTCACCTTGGAGTTGGCCCGGTTCAGCACGAGATGGAGCTTCTCCATCGGGGTGTTGAGCAGCTTCAGCGTCTGCAACCCGATCTTGACGTTCTTGATGTTGGGGATGTCCATCCCCGCCACGAGGAGGACGTCGTCGCTGACCTCGATGAGTCCGAGGACGACGTCGTTGAAGTAGGCGGGCGTGTCGACGACCACGTGCGAGCAGAACGTACGGAGGAGATCGATGATCCGCACCATCTCCTCGGCGCCGATCTGATCGGCGAATGCCGGCTCGAGCGGGGCGGGGAGCACGAGCAGACCCGAGCCCTCGTGGGTGACCAAGAGGCTCTGCAACAGCGAGGCGTCGAGCTTCTGGATCGAGCTGACCGCATCGACGATGGTGTGCTGAGGCGCGAGCTTCAGCATCACCGCGACATCGCCGAACTGGAGATCGGCGTCGACGAGCACGACCGGTCGGTCGCTGCGCTGGGCGAGCACGACGGCGAGGTTGGCGGCGATGATCGACTTGCCCGAACCACCCTTGGTGGAAAAGACCGTGGTCACACGACCCAGTTCCCCGGTCTCGGGCAACAGCGGCGCGTCCCCACCCTGCGAGCCGGGTGAACCCGGGCCGGGGGCGACCGCGGCGGCCACCCGCTGAACCGTCGACACCAGCTGGCCGGTGTCGACCGGCGATGCGAGCACGTCGCGGACCCCGGAACGAAGGGCTTGCTGGAGAAGTTCGGTGGTGAGCTCCTCGGCCAACAGGACCGCTCCGACCTCGCGGTGAACCCGGACCAGATCCTCCACCGCGGTGAGCTCGGGGCCAAAGGCACACGACGGGCCGAGAACAGCGACCACGGGGCTGCCGAGCAACCGGCTCGACAGCTCGCCGACGCTACCGAAGGTGGTCGCGCCCTCCCCGAGTTGCATCGCGAGTCGATTGCGGACCGACTGGTCGAAATCGACGACGGCGATGGCTACTCCGGCGGGCATCATCTGGGTACTCCCTGAAGATCGAGGTTGGTCTCCGCCGAAGGGTTCAGCGAACGACATGCTACTCCGCCCTGCCCTCGGGCCCGTAGGGGGTCAGCCGCTCGGGGTCCTCGCCCGGGAGAACCTCGTAGGGGTCCGGCATCGGCAGCACTCGGGGTTCGTAATCGGCGTTGACCAACGAGAGGTAGATCTCGCCGGCGCTGATGATGCGCTGGACTGCTTCGGGGGGAACGGCGAAGGTGATGAGGCCCGACTGTCCGGCGGCGTCGGCGGCGTCCACGGTCTCGCCGGGGCGGGGAATGGGGCTCTGGCCGACGGCCAGGATCTCGACGCCTTGGTAGAGGTACCGCCCATGGCTGTCGTAGGGGATCTCGATGATGGCCAGACCCTCGCTCTGGGGCGTGTCCGGACCGAGGCCGACCGGCGGCAGCTGATCCTCGGGATAGCTGTAGAGATCGGCTCGCACCAGCATGTTCACCCTGTCGCCGGGCACGAGAAGTCCGGCGACCCCGCGCACCTGGTCGACCGAGATGGTGACGGTCGCCTCATCGTCAGGGACTCGCTGGGAGAAGGTGACGAGGGCCACCGAGGAGTCGACGAACATGCCCTCGACGAGCACCTGGTTGGCCGACAACTCACTCACCGCGACCAGGTCGTTGAGCTGCTCGGGGTTGCGAACGGCGTTCGCCGGGAAGAACTCCCGTGGGATCTCGCTCTCCACGATGAATCCCAGGTCGATGGCTTCTTCGCCGGTGAGCCCCTGGGGGATGTTCCGGTCGACCTTGAGCACCGGGATGCGCTCAGCCCGATCCTCCGCTCGATTCTCGATGTTCTGGACGTAGCTGTACAAGGCGAAGGCTGCTACGGCACCAATCGCGATCGCAGCGATCAGGATCAGCGTTCTACGTGAACTCAACTCGACCTCACTCGTACTGGTTCGGGTGCAGGGTCGGTGTCACCTTCCCCCTTGGTGGTCGGCACAGGGCTGACCGGGAGCGTGGCTTCACCGCCGTGATCTCTCCGTCGGCCGATCGGGCCCCATACCTGAGCACTTCGCGGAGAGATCTGGGTCGCTGACCCTAGTTGGCCCTCCGCGGTCGGGGTGGTGACCGAACGACCTAGGCCGTCCCCGGACGCGGCGGAGGCCCGACCACCAGGGGTGGTCGGGCCTCCGAATTGCGTGATCGAGCGTCTCTCGGGTCAGGCCTCGGGGTCGACGGGAGCGGGCTCAGAGTCGGTGGGAGCGGGCTCGGGCGCCGGCTCGCC
>SKKL01000194.1 GCA_007121465.1 Acidimicrobiales bacterium
CTGCTGGTCGTGTTCGCGGTGATGGCGGCGCTTTTCGACACCATCGGGCGCTTGCCCCGTGAGGTGGCCTCGTCGGTCGAGGACCAGGCCGGAAGCGTCGTGGCCTCTCTCGGGTTCCTGGCCGGCGCTCTGGCACTGTTGGCTCTCGCCCTCGTCGCCGCGGCGATGAGCGCCGTCGCCACCCACCACGGCCTCAGCGTGGTTCGCTCCGGCGATGAACTGCGCCTCCGGCGAGGTCTGTTCGAACGCCGCGACGCCGTCGTGCCGCTGGCCCGTGTCCAGGCGGTGACGATCCGCCAGAATCCGGCGCAGCGGGTCCTCGGTATGTCGTCGCTCCAGATCCGCAGTGCCGGCTCGGCGTCGGAGGGCGACGACCGGCTCTCGATCCCCTTGGCCACTCCGTCAGAGGTCGACCTCCTACTCGACGCCACCGTGGGGCGACCCGTGGCGGTGAGCGGTCTCGTCGACGCCCCGATCGCCGCTCGTTCGCGGCGGGTGGTTCGGCGGGCCGTCGCCGTCATGCCGATCCTGGCCGTGGTGGCCTGGTTCCGGCCCGCGTTTCCCGATCTCGCCGCTTCCGTGGCGGTGGCCGTCGTCGTCGTGGCGGTCTGGGGTGTCGACGCCTACCGGAACCTGGGTCATCGCTACGACGGTGATGTCCTGGTGACCCGGTGGGGCTCGCTGGCTCGTCGGACCGTGGTGGTGTCGGTGCCCCGGGTCCAGAGCATCCGTATCGGATCGAGCCCGTTCCAGCGACAGCGGGACCTCGCGTCGCTTCGCGTCGACCTCGCCGGCCGGGGAGTTCCCCCGGTGGTACTCGACCAGTCGACCGTCCGCTGCCACGACCTGAAGGAACAGATGCGGACGCGAGCCCCGGCTTGGGAGCCCGAGCCCCGGTACGCGACACTGGGCGCTGCGCACCCGACCCACGACACCCCCCTCGAGGAGCAATGAGCTACCAGGTCTGGATCGATCAGGATCTCTGCACCGGCGACGGCATCTGTGCCGAGATCGCCCCCGACGTGTTCGTCCTCCTCGACGACGGACTGGCCTATGTGAAGGACTCCTCGGGCCCGAAGAGCGATCCGGGTGGCCCTCAGGGCATCGTGCCGGTCCCCGCTGACCAAGCCGACGGAGTGATCGAGTCGGCGGAAGAGTGCCCCGGCGAGTGCATCTTCATCGAGCCGGCCGAGTCCTGATCTCGGCGGGCTCCTCGATCCTCGGTACCGGGGATCGGGCGAGAAGCACCGTCACCGCAGCCGCGTAGGTCATCGCCGCGGTGACCAGGAACGGCACGGTATAGCCCCCGCTCGCATCCTCGAGCCAGCCCACCGCCAGTGGTCCGATACCGCTGGCGGTCTGGGTGACCACGCCGACGAGTCCGAGCACGGTGGCGAACGAGAGCATGCCGAACACCTCGCCGACCAGCAGCGTCTGCATCATGTAGATGTTGCCGATGGTGAAGCCGACCACCAGGACCATCGCGTAGGTCACGATCCGGTGGTCGACCAGCACCACGGTGGTGACGGCGGTGGCCTGGATGATCAGGAGCCACATGGCGAGCAAGCGCTTGTCCCAGGCATCGGCGAAGTGCCCGACCACGAGGCGGGCGATGATGCTGCCGAGGGCGGTGGTCGACAGCGCCGCCGCCGCCGCATTGGCGGAGTCGAAGCGTTCGGTCAGGAACGAGATCTGGTGGATCACGAAGCCGGTCTGGGCCATCAACACCAGTGAGAACGCGACGAGGATCGCCCAGAACGGCACCGTCGCTGCGGCCTCGCGACGTGTCCACCGGCGCAGTTGGGTGGCGTCGTCGAGCGAGTGGGCACCCGGACGCCGCGACTCGGCCCCACCATCGGGGCGCAATCCCATCTGGACCGGGTCCCAGACCAGCACCAGTGCCACCACGGGGAGGGCGAGGAGCAGGACGAAGGCGCCCAGCACGGGTCCCGCGAGCGTGAGGCCACCCCGCTCGACGAGTGCGGTCCCGAACGGAACGAGAAGGACGCCACCGACCGACACGCCGGTGGTCGCGATGCTCATGGCCTTGGCGCGGCGCACCACGAACCACCGCGAGATGATGGCGTTGACCGCGACGTTGGAGCTCATCCCGAATCCGACGGCGAGGACGGTGTAGAGGACGTAGAGCTGCCAGGGTGCGTTGACGTAGCCGACCAGCGAGACCGATCCGGCGAGAAGGACGATCCCGACGACCTGGAGGCGCAGGGGGCCGTGGCGGTCGACGTGCGCGCCGATGATGGCCCCGGTGACGCCCGCGACGCTGAAGTAGAGGCCGGTGGCCCCCGACACCACCGCGTTCGACCACCCGTTGGCCTCGCGGAGCGGACCGAGGAAGACGGCAAGGCCGTAGTAGCCGACTCCGACCGTGACCATGAGCAGAACGCTGCAGGAGACGGCGATGTACCACCCGTAGAACCCCCGGCCCGCGAGGAGGTGAGCTGCTGGTGGAGTGCGGGCCGGGGGCGTGCTCACCAGGTCAGAGGTGGCGGGCGAGCAGGTCGAGGACCCGTTCCCAGTGCTTCTCCGAGGCGGCCTCGTCGTAGTGGGCGCCACCAGGCGGGGCGAACCCGTGGTGGGCGCCGTCCATGTAGTCGATGGTGTAGTTCACCCCGGCCGCCTCGAGCGACGCCTCGACAGCCGGAATCTGGTCGGCGGGAGCGGTCGGGTCCTCGTCGGCCCACCCGAAGTACACCTCGGCCCGGATGTTGTCGACCTCTCGGTGGGGTGAGTCCTCGGCATCGGAGACCAGCCACGCTCCGTGGATGGAGGCCACTGCCGCCACCCGCTCGGGCATGCGTTGGGCGAGAGCGAGCACCAGGGACCCGCTCATGCAGAACCCGATCGCTCCGATGTCACCGTCGCCGGCCGCCGGATCGGAGGCGGCGATGTCGAGGAGGGCGGCGGCGTCGACCATGATTCCGTCGCGGGTGACGGTCTTCATCAGCTCACGCCGTTCGTGCATCTCCTCGTCGCTGGTGCCGAACTCCTTGAACGGGCTCCCGCGATAGAACAGGAAGGGGAGCATGACGTAGTAGCCCTCGGCGGCGAGCCGCCGGGCCATGTCGTGGAGCGCCGGGCGGATGCTCGGTGCGTCCATGAGGTAGAGCACGACCGGGTGAGGGCCGCCGTCGTCGGGGTGGTAGACGAACGTGGTCATCTCCCCGTCAGCAGTCGTCACCTGGATCTGGCGCTCGATCATCGAATACCTCGCTTGGTCGGTGCCGTCGGGGGAGACGGTATCGGCTGAGCGGTGCCATCGGGGCGGCCTGTCGGGTGGCGGTGCGACCCACACCCGGTGGACCACCTACCATACGCTGTACGGTTTGGCGGCCGGAGCGGACCGCGACGCGGCGGGACGCCCGGCGAACCAGTGAGCCTCAGGGGAGAGACATGATCGACTGGACCGATGAGCAGCAGATGGTGCGAGACGCGGTGCGTCGCTTCGTCGACGAGGAGGTCCGACCCCACGTCGAGGAGCTCGAGCACGGCGACATGCCGCCCTATGACATCCTCCGGAAGCTGTTCGCCACCTTCGGGATGGACGCCATGGCCAAGGACCGGTTCCACCGTCAGATCGCCCGTGAGAAGGGGGAGGCTGACGGGGCCGCCAGTCGTGAGGGTGGAGGCGGGGGCGACGGAAGCCTGACGCTCATCCCGATCATCGAGTTGTGCCGGGTGTGTCCCGGGATGGTCACCGCCATGGGCGTGTCGATGGGTCTGACCGCATCGTCGATCATGTCCAAGGGAACCACCGCACAGAAGGAGCGCTGGGCGCTCGACCTGCTCACGATGAACAAGGTGGGGGCGTGGGCCATCACCGAGCCGGGGTCGGGTTCGGACGCTTTCGGGTCGATGCGGGCGACCGCCCGCCGCGACGGGGACGAGTACCTGCTGAACGGATCGAAGACCTTCATCACCAACGGTCCCTATGCCGACACGACCGTCTTCATCTGCAAGCTCGACGAGGGCAACCCACCCGAGGATCGCAAGATCGTCACCTTCGTGCTCGACCGCGGGATGCCCGGCTTTGAGCAATCCAAGCCCCTGCGCAAGATGGGGATGCACTCCTCGCCCACCGGTGAGCTGTTCCTCTCCGATGTGCGGGTCGGTCGGGATCGGCTCCTCGGCGAGACCGAAGACCTGCCCTCGGGCGGTCGCGACGGCGCCAAGGCCACCTTCCAACAGGAGCGCTCCGGCGTGGCGGCGATGGCCCTCGGCATCATCGAGGAGTGCCTCGACCTGTCGGTTCGCTACGCCAAGGACCGGGTCCAGTTCGGCAAGCCGATCGGAGAGTTCCAGCTGATCCAGGCGAAGCTGGCCACGATGGAGGTCGCCCGCCTCAACGTGCAGAACCTGGTGTTCCGTTCGATCGAGCTCGGCGCCAACGGCCGGTCGATGAGCCTGGCCGAGGCCTCGGCCATGAAGCTCTACTCGGCTCGCGCCGCCACCGAGGTCGCCCTCGAGGCGGTGCAGCTCTTCGGGGGCAACGGCTACATGTCGGAGTTCCGGGTCGAGCAGCTCGCCCGCGACGCCAAGGTGCTCCAGATCTACGCCGGCACCGACGAGATCCAGACCATCGCCGTCGCCAAAGACCTCCTGTCGCGGGTCGACTGAGGTCCTCCGTCGGGCGGGCCGAGGTGTCGAATCGGCCTCGCATCGGGTAGAGCAGGGTGATGTCCTGCACCATCGTGATCCTCGGCGCGGTCGGCGACCTCACGTCGCGCTTCGTCGTCCCCGCCCTCGGCGAACTCGTGGATCGGGGTGAGTTGTCCCTCGACATCGACGTCGTCGGCGTGGCGCGCCATGACCTCCGCGACTCGGACTATCGAGACCAGCTTCGGAGCGAGGCGCCGGAGGGGACCGGCTCCGGCTTCGAGGCGGTAGTGGACCGCATCCGGTTCGTGGAGGGCGACGCCACCGACCCCGATCTCCTCGACAGCCTGGTCACCGAGACATCGGGCCCGGTGGTGACCTACCTCGCCCTTCCGCCGTCGGTCTTCGACGACACCATCATCGCCTTGGCGCAGACCTCGTGGGCTGATCGACTTCGACTGGCTGTCGAGAAGCCCTTCGGTGAGGGGCTCGAGCAAGCCCGGCACCTCAACGAGGTCCTCGCCGAGCACCTGGAGGACTCCCAGGTGTACCGGGTCGACCACTTCTTGCACCAGCCGCTCGCCCGTCGGCTTCCCGGACTCCGGTCGAGCCCCATCCTGGCGAACCTGTGGCAGTCGGGCGCCATCGAGACGATCGACGTGGTCTGGGACGAGACCCTCGCCCTCGAGGGGCGGGCCGGCTACTACGACGACTCGGGCGCCTTGGTGGACATGATCCAGAACCATCTGCTCCAGCTCCTCGCCGTGCTCGCCATGGACGTGCCGGAGACTCTCGACGCAGATCGACTCGCCTCCGCTCGCCTGGATGTGCTCCGACGGCTGGAAGCGGACCCCGCTCGCACCGTCCGCGCCCGCTATGCCGAGGGTTCGGTCGATGGACACTCGGTTCCTGCCTATGTCGACGAGGAGGGAGTCGACCCGGAGTCCGACACGGAGACCTTCGCCGAGGTGCCCCTCGTGATCGACGACGCCCGCTGGCGCCACACCGAGGTGAGGCTCCGCACCGGCAAGGCGCTGGCCGCCGACCGTGGCTTCATCCGTGTGGGGCTGCGCACCGGAGACGAGGTGGTCTTCGGTGTCGAGCCGCTGACCCTCGGTCTCACCGTCGACGGCGCCGGGCTGGCCGCGCCGGTCGCCTCCGACCATCCCTCTCCCTACGCCGGGGTCCTCGGGGACCTCATCGCGGGGGAGCGGGCCTGGTTCGTCTCCGCGTCGGAGGCGGAGGAGCAGTGGCGGATCGTCGAGCCGGTGCTCGACGCGTGGCGTTCGGGCCAGGTCCCGATGCTGGCGTATCCGGCCGGCTCGGACGGCCCGGACTCGGGCGCGAGTTAGTGTTCGCGCACCGCTCCGAGGAACTCTTGGGTCCGGGCCTCGCGTGGGTTGTCCAGCACGTCGGCGGGCGGGCCTGACTCGAGCACCTGACCGTGGTCGAACATGACCAAGCGGTCGGCCACCTCGCGAGCGAAACCCATCTCGTGGGTGACCAGCATCATCGTGGTCTTGCCCTCCTCGGCGATGTCGCGCAGCACGTTCAGCACTTCTCCCACCAGCTCGGGGTCGAGAGCCGAGGTGACCTCGTCGAAGAGCATGATCTTCGGCTTGGTGGCGAGCGACCGGGCGATGGCCACCCGCTGCTTCTGGCCACCGGACAGCTGGCCGGGGGTCTGGTTCGCCGCATGGGCGAGCCCGACCTTGTCGAGCAGCTCGAAGGCGTTGGTGCGGGCCTCCTCCTTGGACTGACCGTGAACCTTGACCGGCGCCAGCATGATGTTCTCCAGCGCGGTCATGTGCGGGAAGAGGTTGAAGTGTTGGAAGACCATCCCGATGTCGGACCGGACCGAACGGATGTGCTTCTCACTGGCGGGTTTCAGGCCGTCGCCCGCCGGTTGGTGGTACAGCTGGCGTCCCCCGACCTCGATGGTTCCCGAGTCGGGACGCTCGAGGGTCATGATGACGCGGAGGATGGTCGTCTTTCCCGAACCGGACGGTCCGATGATGACCACCCGCTCGCCGGGGTCGACATCGAGGTCGAGCTCGCGCAGCACCGTGTTGGTGCCGAATGCCTTGTTGACCCCACGCATGCGCACACCGGCCGCGCCGTTGCCGTTGGTGCCGGTGTAGGGGGTGGTGTCAGGTGCGCTCATAGGTGATCTTCCTCTCGAGACGACGGACGAGCCAGGCCGCCGGGAGGCTGGCGATCAGGAACCCGACTCCCATCAACATGTAGGGCTCGACGGCCCGGAAGTCGCCGCCGCGTATCGCGTTGGCGAAGAACAGGATCCCGGTGGCGTTGACCGCGATGCCGAGCGGTGCGTCCTTCATGGCGGCGACGAGGTAGTTGCCGAGTGCGGGCAGGACGTTGGGGATGGCTTGGGGGAGGATGACCTTGGTCCACTTGGAGACCGGGCCGAGGTTCAACGCCGTCGACGCTTCCCACTGACCCTTGTCGACGCTGTTGATGCCGGCCCGGTAGGCCTCGGAGCAGTAGGTCGCGTAGTGGATGCCGAGCCCGATGGCGAGGATGGTGATGGTGGCCGGGCTGTACCAGTCCCAGGTGCGGATGAGGGCGTGGAGGAAGTAGAGCTGGACGAGGATCGGCGTGGAGCGAATGAACTCGATGACGAACGCCGTGGGCCAACTCACGGGGCGCAGCTTCGAACGGCGGAGCAGAGCGAAGACCAACCCCAGGAAGATCGCGATGGTGAACCCGTAGACGGTGGCCTTCACCGTGGCCAGTAGGCCCCGCCACATGAGCGGCACCATGTGCCAGAAGTACATCCAGTCGAAGGTGAGGTCCGGATCGGGGTTGAGGCGGGTGCGGAACCGGGTCGACTCGTCGACCCCAAAGAGGAGGAACGCATACCCCAGGGCGAAGGCGATGAGCACCGTGAGGACGTCGCCCCGCCGATACCAGGGCTTCGGGGGTTGGACCTGGTTGGCGTCGAAGGCGGTGGTCACTTGGTGGCCTCCGGGAGGTCGAGAGGCGTGAGGTGTTCGCCGCCGGAGAACCGTTTCTCGAGTCGCCACTCGGCGAGGCGGAACAGGCCGTTGATGATCTGGGCCAGCACGAAGTAGATGACGAGGATGTTGAGGAACAGGATCGTGCGGTCGGTCCCGGCGTCGCCGAAGAGCTGCTGTTGGCGGATGAAGTTCCCGGCCTGGGTGATGTCGGCGAGTCCGACCAGGCTGACGAGCGCTGTGCCCTTGAGGATCTCGATGGTGAGGTTGCCGAACGGGGGCAGGATGATGCGCAACGCCTGAGGCAGAACCACGTAGCGCAGCCGCTGGGTGTTGCTGAGGTTCAGTGCGATGGAGGCCTCGGACTGGCCCTTGGGGATGGCTTGGATCGAGCCACGGACGATCTCGGCGCCGTAGCCGCCCATGTTCGCTCCGAGCGCCAGGGAGCCGAGCATCAGGATCGATGCCTGGGACACGCCGAGGAGGATGGGTATCGCGATGGCGACGATGAACAGCAGAACAATCGACGAGATTCCTCGGAAGAACTCGACATAGACGAGGGCGATGCCCCGCACCCATCGGCGCTCGGAGAGCCTGCCCACTCCGACCACGAGCGACAGAACCACACCGAGTACGAAGGCGAGTCCGAGGATCTGCAGCGTCACCCATGCGCCGTCTCGTAGCAACCGGTACTGGTTCGCCTCGAGGAGTAATCCGTCCACCAGGCTTCCACCCTTCCATCAGCCGGACGCGACGAGGGCCCCCAACATAGACGCGTCGGGGACCCTCGTCGTGGACTACGTGTGGATGATCAGCTGAGGAAGTCGTCGAGGGTGAGGGCGTTGGCCCGCTCGACGTCGGACTCGGAGAAGTCCTCGTAGGCAGTGATGATCTCCATGGTGGTGCCGTCCTCGCGGAACTGGTTCAGGACGTCGTTGAACGCGTCGCGGAAGTCCTGGTTCTCGTTCCGGAAGCCGTAGCCACCGCAGGGAAGCTCTTCGTTCCCCTCGGCGTCGACCGGGAAGAACGCCTCGACGGCATCGATGCTGTCGTCGGCGTTGGCGTAGCGCTGGACGGTGGCGGCAGTGCCGGTCACCGCGTCGACCTCGCCGGCGACGAGGGCGTCGTACATGCTGTCGATGTCGGCGAACTCGACGACCTGGTCGTCGGGGACGCCAGCGTTCTCGATGTAGCCGACCTCGACGGTGCCGGTGGCCACCGCGACGCTGATCTCGGGGTTGTCGACGATCGACTGGTAGTCGACGATGTCGAGCGGGTTGCCCGCCTCGACGCCGAGGGACTCGGCGATGCAGTAGTCGGGGTCCGAGAACAGGATCTGCTCGGCCCGGTCGGGGTTGATGTACATGCCGGCGGCGATGAGATCGAACTGACCGGCCTGCAGACCGCCGATCAGGTTGCCGAACTCGACCACTTCGGCGTTCACCTCGTCGATGCCCAGCTCGGCGAGCACGGCCCGAGCGACGTCAGGGGCGATGCCGGTGGCCTCGCCGTCGTCGCCGACGAAGCCGAACGGAACCTCGTTGGCGATACCGATCGTGATCGATCCCGACTCCTGGAGCTCGGCCAGGAGACCGTCGGCCGGTGCGGCGTCGTCGTCATCGTCGGGCGCTTCGGTGTCGTCGGGCGTGGTGATGTCGTTGTCGTCATCGTCGTCGTTGCCGCACGCTCCGGCGATCAGCGCCAATGCGGCGAGAACACCGAGGAGCCGCAAGAGCAGCGATCGGGACGTACGAGATGGTCCGTTCATGGAGAGAGTCCTCCCAGTAGCGGGTGTTTTCCCAACGGATCGGCCAGCCCTGCGCGCCACCAGCAGCTTTCGCCCGCGACGCCCACAGTGGCTGACCCACGGTGGTTGAGCGTGCGCATGCCAACCCGGTGAGTACTTCCTGGATAGCACATGGGTGCTGATTCGCGGTATTACCCACCGTTGATTCTTTCCATGCCACCTTCCATGGCGCGTTCCACGCGTCGGGCGCTGCACCTCGCCCGGCGGGGTGCGACGATGGAGCCATGTCACCGGGCGCCGACCGCGATCTGCAGGTCAATGAGCACCTCGTCATTCCCGTCGGTGAGCTCGAGTGGTCGTTCGGCCGATCGGGTGGGCCTGGTGGTCAGCACGCCAACACTGCCGACACCCGAGCCGAGGTCCGCTTCGACATCGAGGGGTCGGCCGTTCTCGACGACCAGCAGAGGCAACGGCTGCTGACCGCCTTCGGGAGCGAGATCAGGGTCGGGGTCTCCGACGAACGATCCCAGGCCCGGAATCGGGCCATCGCTCGGGATCGACTGGCCCGCCGGTTGGCAGGCGCACTGGTTCATCGTCGGCGCCGGGTCGCGACCCGCCCCAAGCGTGGAGCAGTGGAACGCCGTCTCAGCGCCAAGGCGCGCCGCTCCCAGGTCAAGCGTGGGCGCGGCCGCGTGGACCCGCGTCGCGACGACTAGCGGTCAGTCCCGGAGGGTCGCTCGCTCAGGGACGAGCCCCGTCGTCGGCCAAATCGTCGGCCAGGTCGTCGGCCGTGTCGGCCACGGCGTCGGCGCCCTCGGTGAGCTTCGCGTCGATCTTGTCGACGACCTCGGTGGCGACCGTGGACACCGAGTCGACGACCTCCTGGACGCGGGGGTCGTCGCGCCACTGGTTGACCCGTTCGTTGACCTTGGTCTCGAACCGGCGTCGGGTCTCGGGATCGATCTTGGTCGCCAGCCAGTAGCCCACTCCGACACCGACGACGATTCCAGTCTTGAACTTCATGTTCCTGGTGTACCCCTTTTCGCCGGGAAACGCACGCGACCGTCCGGTGATCCTTTTCCTAGGTGACGTCGTGGGGAAGGGATGTCCGCGCTGCCCGCAGGTAGGCGAAGGGGGTGCGCGCTCCGAGGTTGGACACCCGTGAGGTGTAGATGTCGGCGTAGCGCTCGACCTGGCGGGCGAAGAGGCTCTTGTCGCTCCCGGCTCGCATCAGCGGTCCCCACGCGGCGTTGCCGAGCTCGGCGGATGCCCGGGCGAGCGGTCCGATGCGATCGTCGAGGCGCCGTACCTTGGCGGCGAGACGACTGATGTCGCGTTGCAGAGCACGGCTCGAGTCGTCGTCGCCGTTCTCTCGGGACCGGATGCGGGCGAGCCGCAGGTGGGCGAGCTCGTCTTCATGCGCTGCCTTCTCGCCCATGAGTTCCCGCAGCCTTTCTTCTTTCGACGCGAACCGGGCGGCGTCGGTGAGCTCGGACTCGAGCTCGCGCAGGATGAGAGCGGTGCGCCACCGGAGCATGTCCTTGGACACATGGACGTCGCCGAACAGGTGGTCGCCGACATAGAGGATCTGGTCGCCCTCGAGGCCCAGGCTGGTCTCGACCAGGCGGGCGTTGCTGCCGTGGTAGACCCGACCTTCCTCGAGAGGACCCCAGTGGGGGCGCAGGAGGCCTGCCGTTTCGTCGACGACCTCGAAGGTGTCCTCCCGTTGGGCGAAGAATCGGGGCTTTCCGGCGGCGACGACCACGATGTCGAACAGGTCCCGCCACGACCCGGTCGGAACGTGCGGATCGAAGCACCAGCTCATCATCGCCTGGGTGTACGCCCACTCGGAGTTGGTGACCAGGAGCAGCTTCTTGCCTGCGTCGCGCTGGTCGATGAGCGTCGGCGCCAACTGGTCGTCGGTGACCACGTAGGTGGCGGGGTCGGCGACGATACGGGCCTTGAGGGCTCCCTGCATGTGGGACTCGTCAAGGGCGCTGGACACGGCCTGGTAGAGCTCGTCATAGCCGAGGGCGCCCTCGAGGCGACCGTCGTCGAGATGGTCGACGAGTTGGGCGTAGAGCGAGGCCTCCGACACCGAGAAGAGCGTGTTGAGGAACTTCCATCGGGGCTCCTGGAGGTCGACGAAGTGGCCCTGATAGGCGTCTCGCATCTCCTCGAAGGTCAGGGCTCTCGTTCCGTGGTGGGCGTGGATGACGTACCCGAAGCGGGTTGCCTTGACCAGGTTCCCGCGGTCGAGGTCGATCACGAGGCCCTGGATGAACTCGTCGGGATCGAACTCCAGGTCGGCGACCGGCCATCCCTGAGCGGCGAGGATCTCCACCGCGTGCTCGAAGGCCGCCCCCTCCCAGCGATCGGTCCGGTAGTGGATGAGGGTGTAGTCCATGTCGTAGCCGATGGCCTCGACGGACCGGAGGTTGAGGGTCCGGTTGGCGAAGACCCCCCGCACGTGCTCGGCAGGGGTCGGGTGGGTAGCTCGCTGATTCACGACCCGAACGTACCCGGTGGGGGCGCCCCGTCAGGGCGATGCGAGCTTGGCCATCTCGGTCCAGATCCGCTTCTCGCTCACGGGGCGGGCCGTACCCAGCTGCTGAGCGAAGGTGGCGACCCGGAACTCCTGGAGGAGCCAGCCCAGCTCGGTGAGCTCGGGCGATTCGGGTAGACGCTCGCACAGCTCGTCGTAGTCGGCTTCGAGTCGGCGACAGGCGACCATGCGCCGCCGGTCCCGTTCCGGGTCGTCGGTGAGGACCTCCAGGCGGCGGCGGATCGCACGCAGGAAGCGGACCACGTCAGGGAGACGCTCGGTTCCCACCGCGGTGTGCATCCCGGGGTACACGAGGCCCGCCAGTTGGGACCGGATGTCGGCGGTGATCGGAGCGAAGCCCGGTCCGTCGATCCGGGCGACCTCGGCGGTGATCCAGCCCCAGAGGTCGAGGATCTCCACAGCATCGGTCCACGCCGACCGGAGGGCGTCGCCGAGCTGCTCCCGTGCGTGGTCGACGAGACGTTCGAACGCGTCCTCGTCACGGACAGGACCACCGCCGGATTGGAGCAGGTCGTCGAAAACGGCTCGGAGGAGGTCGTCGGTCCACGTCTCCTCGCTCCGGTGAGGGCTGGCGACGATGGCGTGCCGGACCCGAGCGGTGGGGAGTCGTCCGAGGGCCCGGGCCGCAGCGGGAAGCCGGAGCATCAACAGGCGTCGCGTCCCGTCCCAGTGAGCGTCGGTCGCCTCGTCAGGATCGGGGAAGGCCCGCAACGAGACCGACTGGACCTGGTCGACGAGGGAGGGATAGGTGTCGACGTCGTGGCCGGCGAGGCGGACCGCCTGGCGGCGAGGGATCGTGCCACCGGGCCAGTCGACCAACCCGTCGCGCTGCATGTCGATCGTCGCGGCGGACAGGGCATCGGCGATGCGGGCGCGGACGCGTTCTCGCAGCGCTCCCAGATCCCGGTCGAAGGCCACGGTGCGGCCGTCGGGGTCATGGGCCCGGATGCCGATCCGGAGGTGGTCGGCGAGCGCGGTGATGTCGAGGGAGCCGCCGGCCTGACCCGGTTCGAGGCGGCCGCCGACGGCGTCGGCGAGGGAATCGACGAGTCCCTCGCCGGACAGTCGCTGAGGTTCGATCTCGGCGAGGAGCTCCCGAGCGGTGTCGGGGATCGGCACGAGATGGCGACGGACCGCCTTCGGGAGTTGACGCAGCAGCGCCTCGATCACCTCGAGGCGGTGACCGGGGACGTGCCACTCCAGGTCCGGACCCACCAGGCGGGGAACCAGCGCCACCGGAACCTCGAGGGTGACACCGTCGTCGTCGCTCATCGGGTCGAAGTGGTAGGAGAGTGGCAGCTGCCCGCTCGGACCGTCCCAGGTGTCGGGGAAGGCGGCCGCGTCGACCTCCCGGGCGGACGGGTCGACCAGCACCGATGACGGCAGATGCAGCAGCTCGGGGTCGCGATCGCGGCCACGGGACCACCACCTCTCGAACTGGCGTGTCGACATCACGTGTTGCGGCAGGCGATCGTCGAAGAAGAGAGCGAGCTGTTCGGGGGCGGCGAGCAGATCGCGACGGGCGCGGGCCCCGAGCGCGACGACGTCGGCCACCCGCTGAGAGTTCTCGGCTCGGAGGGCGGCAAGGGCGCCAGTGCGGGAGGAGGTCTCGTCGTCGGCGGACTCGAACAGCGGGTCGACGAGCGCGTGTTCGATGAAGAGCTCGCGGGCCAGGGGCGGATCGACCTGAGCGAGGTCGATGGTTCGGCCATCGACGATGCTGAGACCGAGAAGCGTGAGGCGCTCGATGGTGCGGGTCGTCCCTCGCTCGGGGTCCCACCAGGGGTTCTCGAGGTGTCGTTCGATGAGGTGGGCGCCGGTTCGTTCGATCCACTCGGGGCGGATCTTCGCCGCTCCACGCGCCCACACCCGGTTGGTCTCGACCAGCTCGGCGGCCATCACCCAGCGGGCGCCGGACGATGCCAACGACGACTCACGAGCGAGCGCGAAACGGCCGTTGCGTGTGCTCAGGTACTCGGCTCGGTCGGCGCCCCGGCGAGAGGATGGTTCTCGTCTGCCCTTCGACTCCTCGCGGCGGCGGCCGACATGGGACAGCAACCCGGTCAGGATGGCCTGGTGGACCTGGTCGGGGTCGGCCCGCTCCTGGTTGCGTCGTAGTCCCATCTGCGAGGCGGTGCGTCGGAGTTGGGTGTAGAGATCCTGCCACTCACGGATCCGGAGCACGTGCAGGTATTCGGCCCGACACTGCTTCCGGAACTGATTGCCCGAACGTCCTCGGCGGAGCTGGTGGAGGTGCTCCCAGAGCTCGAGGTAGGCGAGGAGGTCGGATCCCTCGACGGCAAAGCGCGAGTGCGATCGGCGGGTGTCGGGAGCGTCGGCGCCGGTCGGTCTCTCGCGCGGGTCCTGGATCGACAGTGCCGCGGCGATGACGAGCACCTCGTGGACGCAGTCGAGGTCACCGCCGGCGACGATCATGCGCCCGAGCCGGGGGTCGACGGGCAGATCGGCCAGCCGGCGCCCCAGCGGGGTCAACCACTCGGGGGTCCCGGCGCGATCGGGGTCGACCGCCCCGAGCTCGTGGAGCAGGGCGACACCGTCGCGGATGGCTCGCTGGTCGGGTGGGTCGAGGAACGGGAAGTCCTCGATGTCGCCCAGGCCGAGCGCCGCCATGCGGAGCAGCACAGAGGCGAGGTTGGTCCGCTGGATCTCGGGGTCGGTGAACCGGGGACGGCCGAGGTAGTCGTCTTCGTCGTAGAGCCGGATGCAGATTCCCGGCCCGATCCGCCCACATCGTCCCGCTCGCTGATCCGCCGAGGCCTGCGACACCGGTTCGATCGGAAGTCTCTGAACCTTGGTCCGGTGGCTGTAGCGGGAGATGCGGGCCGTCCCCGGGTCGACGACGTATCGGATCCCGGGAACGGTGAGCGAGGTCTCGGCCACATTGGTGGCGAGGACGATGCGGCGGTCGTGGTGGGGCTGGAAGACCCGGTGCTGTTCCGCCGAGGACAGACGCGCGTAGAGCGGGAGTATCTCGGTGTCGGCGAGACCGGCCTCGCGCAGCGCCTGGGCGGCGTCGCGGATCTCCCTCTCACCGCTGCAGAACACGAGGACGTCGCCGGGGCCTTCGCGCTGGAGCGACCGGACCGCCGTGGTGATCGCGTCGGTCTGATCGACTCTCTCGCTCGACTCCGACTCGATCGGGGGCCGATACCTCACGTCGACGGGGTAGGTGCGCCCGGAGACCTCGATGACCGGCGCGTCGTCGAAGTGGGCGGAGAACCGGTCGGTGTCGATGGTGGCGGACGTGATGATCACGCGGAGGTCGTCGCGACGAGTGATCAGGCGGCGGAGGTACCCGAGGAGGAAGTCGATGTTGAGCGAGCGCTCGTGGGCCTCGTCGATGATCAGGGTGTCGTAGCGGGCCAGCTCCGGGTCGCGTTGGATCTCGGCGAGGAGGCGCCCGTCGGTCATCACCTTGATGCGTGTGTCGGTCCCGACCTCGTCGTGGAACCGGACGGTGTATCCGACGAGCCCTCCGACCTCGCTGTCGAGCTCCGAGGCCACCCGCTCGGCGATGGTCCGGGCGGCGATCCGCCGTGGCTGGGTGTGGCCGATCCATCGGTCCTGCCCTCGGCCGGCGGCGAGGCAGAGCTTCGGGAGCTGGGTGCTCTTTCCGGAGCCGGTCTCGCCGGCGACGACGAGGACCGGATGCTCACGGATGGCGGCGACGACCTCGTCTCGGCGTTCGGCGATCGGGAGGTCGGCGGGAACGATGATCGCGGTCACGGACCGTCCAGCTTCGGTCACCCGACATCATCTCGCAACACCGCAGAACATTCCTACGCGGGCAGAACCTCAGTCCGGGCGGTGAGCGGCCGATTCAGGCTGCGTGAACGCAGTGGATCGCGACGTCGAGCGTCGTCTGTACGTGGGTGTCATCACCCGCATGATCCTCGCGGGTCCGGTTCTGATGCTGGTGATCGTGCTGCCCGAAGTCGCACCGCTCGACTGGACCTGGGTTGCGGTCGCCCTTGGGCTCTTCGGTGTCGTCGTCCTCAACAGCTTCCTCGCGGTGCGCTACCGCTCGCTGAGAGGCCAGTCGTGGTTCGTCCTCGTGTCGACGCTGCTCGCTTCGTCCGCTGCCGGTGCGGCGATCGTCGCATCCCAGGATCCCGGGGCGACGGTGCCCCTGGCGCTCCTGGCGGCGATGGCCTTCCAGGTGGTGGCACGAAGCCCCATCGGTTTCGTGATCTTCGCCTGGATCGCCGGGGTGGGGATCTTCGTCGTGGCCCGGCTGCTCATCGACACACCCGTCAGCCACATGGTGACCCACACCGTCGTCTTCGCCGGCCTGACCGCCGTGCTTCTCGCGACCATCCACTTTCTCGTCGCCACGGCCCGCTCGGCCCAACGGGACGCCGAGGCACTGGCCGAGCTCGCCCGTCGGGCATCTGCTGCTCGAGACGTCGAGGAGGCCGTGGCGAGTTCACTGCCCGCCATCGGCGCGTTGACCGGAGCTGCTCGCGCCCGGTGTGTCACGGGTCCCCAGCTCGACGACACGATCGACCCACGGGATCGCCGGATCGACCTGGGTGTCGGGTCGAGCGGCCGAGTCGAGCTCGTACTCGAGGGAGCCGATCGGTCGACGTTCGTGACGGCCGTGGCCGATCTCCTCACCCCGGTGTGTGAGCGCGAGCGGACTTTGCGGGAACTGGTGCATCACTCCCTCACCGATCCGGTGACCGGCGTCTCCAACCGGCGAGGACTCGACGACCGGATCGACCGTGCGGACGCCGAAGGGGATCGAACGGTGGTCATGCTCGACCTGGATCACTTCAAGGTGTTCAACGACACGTATGGGCACCTTGCCGGGGACAAGCTGCTCGGACGCTTCGCTCGGGTGCTCGAGGAACAGGTGCGGCCCGATGACCACGTCTCCCGTTTCGGTGGCGAGGAGTTCTGCCTGGTGATCGACGCCGATGTGGAGACGACGAATCGCGTGGTGGACAGAATTCGCGACGCCTGGGCGACAGATCCGTCGGGCGTGACGTTCTCGGCGGGACTCGGCGCCGAACGTCCCGGTTCACCCGATCCCGGTGGCGACGCACTGGCTCGGGCAGATCAGGCTCTGTACGAAGCAAAGGCCTCGGGCCGGAACCGCTCGGTGATCTGGGACTGACCGACTCGGGACTTTCGGCCCTACATGGGCCTACCGACTGGTAGGTAGGTTCCGGGCATGAGTACCACCGTCGACTCTGCCCCCGCCTCCACCGTGATGCGTCCCGGATCGTCACGGCTCACCCTCGGCCAGGTCCGACAGGCCTTCTCACCGGTCTGCTACCAGCGTTCTCCCGTGCGGGCCATCGCCGCGCTGGTCCTCGACCTCGGCCTCTACGTCGCCTTCGTCGTGGCCGCTCTGGTCGCCCCCCACCCCCTTCTCTCGCTCGGTGCGGCAGTGCTGGCCGGCTTCGCCGTCGCCTTTGCCTTCGTCTGGGGCCACGACGCCGCCCATGGCGCCCTCTTCGCATCCGAGCGCACCTCGGAGGTGCTCGGGACCCTCGCCATGCTGCCGTCGCTCAACATGTACCGACTGTGGGTCTTCGGGCACAACAAGGTCCACCACGGGTTCACCAGCCTCAGCGTCATCGACTGGATCTGGCGACCGTGGAGCGCCGAGGAGTACCGGGAGGCGAGCCGCACCGCTCGGCTGGTGTACCGACTGGAGCGGATGCCGGCCACCTGCGTGCTGCACTATCTACTCAGGGTGTGGTGGCCGGGCATGGTTCGCTTCCGGCCCGACCCCCGCGCCCGTCCGATCGCGGGGGTCCGAGCCTCGAAGTTCGCCTCGGCCGGCTTTGCACTCGCCCTGGGCGCGGTCGGCTGGTGGGTGGCCGGCCCACTGGTCGGAGTCATGATCGTCGTCGTTCCGTTCCTGGTGTTCACCTGGTTCATCTCGTTCTTCGTCTACCTCCACCACACCCACCCCGACGTCGCCTTCTGGGACGATCGGCGTCGGTGGAGCGCACTCGACGGACAGCTGCGCAGCTCGATCACCATCCGGACCAACCCGGTGTGGGAGCACCTCACCCACAACATCC
>SKKL01000251.1 GCA_007121465.1 Acidimicrobiales bacterium
CAGGGCTGGGCGGGGCACGTGGCCGACGATGGTGGTTCGCGGGCCTAGGATGCGACCGGGCCCGGAGCGGTCCTAGAAGATCGGACGGGACCGACGGACGCGGGGGTCAGTAGCGACCATGACCGACAGGACCCCCTTGCCGATCGCCATCTGGAGAAAGCTCGTCGGCCGCGGCGCACCCCATGACGACCCCTACGGCCAGTGGTACGTAGACAAGGCGTACGTCGCTGCAGAGGTGGAGCTCGACATCGGGCTGGTCACCACCGCCCTCATCCTCATCTACCGGCAGGACATCTGGCTGGCCCTCGGGACCCTCGTCGGGTTCCTCATCCTGGAGTTCTTGATACTCGCGGGGATCTCCATCGCCGAGAACACCATTCGCCTCCGGCGTCGAGTGGACCTGCTGCTCGACCACAACGGCATGGGCGAGGCCCTCGACGACCTGCGAGCCGCAGAACAGGACGAGGACGCCGATCCCTACAAGCTGCTCCGGATCGTAGGAATCTCCGCGGCGGTGACGGGCGCGATCGTGCTCGTGCGGACAGTGCTGTAGCTGCTCGCGCCGAGCAACGCTCGGTGGCGACTCTGATCTGTCCTCACCCTTGCTTGACGACTCGGGCCATCAGGTGTTTCCTGCGAGTCGGTTGATGCTGGCGCGCAGGATCATCGTGTAGGTGTCGGCCATCGCCGGCTCGCGATGCTTCTTCTGAGCCTGGAGGCGTTCGGGATCGAGCGCCACCGCCATGAAGGCCGCTTTGCTGGGAAAGGTGTTGAGGCGGACCTGGTCCCACTGGCGACCGTCGCCGACGATCGTCCCCTCGACACCGAACCACCCGTCGATGCGCACACCATGGGGCACCGCCGAGTTCGCCGCGTGGTTCTGATACTCGACCATGTCGATCTCTGCCGCGCCTGGGTGGAACCGGATGACGTGGATCACCGTGACCGGCCCATCGTCGCCGGTAGGCGGGTGGGGTACGTCGGCCCAGTCGGGGAGCTGCTCCGGGTCGACCCGGTCCTGGGGCGAGCCGATCGGCTGGCAGCCCATCACGATGGTCGCCGCCATGCCCGCCTCCTTGTGGACGTGCCTCTCCCGGAAGTCGGGTCGTGACTGCATGTCGATGAACGACCGGCGCGTCGGGTACTTCACGATGCCGACCCGGTCCCACGTCGGTGCATCCCCGAGGAGCTGATCCTCGACGTCGGCCAGGAACACGACCTCGGCCCCGATGTCATCCAACACGTCGACCGGTGCGTAGCGGTCGTCGGCGTCGCGACCGGAGGTGTCCCCGTCGTTGCCGTCCGCGTACTGCGCGATCTGGTGGTAGCACATCAGGTTCACCATCCACACCGGGCCGTCAGCGGCCGGGTCGGTGGTCGCCAGCTCTCGGGCGTAGTCGTGATCCACTTTGCCGTAGGCCGGACTGCGCGTGTCGGTCATGGTGGCGGTCCTCTCAGGTCGCAGTGACGGTCGCGCCGGAGGCGACGAGCTGGGCGAGCGCACGCGCCACCATCGGGCCGGCGTTCTGGTTCTGGCCGGTGACGAGGTTGCCATCGGTGACCCAGTGGTTGGCGAACGGATCGCGGAGCTTCGATCTCGACTCGAATACCGCACCCATCTTGCGCAGCTCGGTCTCGGGGTGGTGCGGGGTCGACTCGATGCCCAGCTCGTGAACCTGTTTGTCGGTGACGGCGCAGATCGCGCGACCCTCGACCAGGGGCTTGCCATCGGGCGTCTTCGCGTTGCGTAGGCCGAGCGGACCGTGACAGATCCCACCGATGGCTCGACCGAGCGCGTTGGCTTCGGTGATCTTGTCAGCGAGGTCTTCCGAGAAGCCGAAGTCGAACGCCGCTCCCCAGCCGCCGGCCAGGAACACGATGTCGTAGTCGGCCATGTCGAGGGTGCCGACGGCCAAGGAGTCGGTCACCTTGGCGCGGAGGTCGCCGTCGGCGAGGAAGCGGTCGTCGTGCTCGCTGCGGAGGATCGGCTTGAGCGACTGCGGATCGATGGGGATCGTCCCGCCGAGTGGACTGGCGATGTCGACCTCCATGCCGGCGTCGAGCCACACGTAGTACGGGGCTGTCATCTCGCTGGCGAACACGCCGGTGGGTTTGCCGATGTCGAGCACACCATGGTTCGTGGCGATGATGAGCGCCCGACGACCACGGAGATCGGGTACCTGGTCGGCCTGCGGATCCTCGGGATGCATGCCGAGCCGCTGGATGAGCTTGCGCACTGCCCGCGCCGGGCGAGGTGGCGTCTTGGCTGGCGGCCCGGCCGTGGGTTCGCGCTGGGCGTACGGCCAGGGTTGGTTGCGCTCGGGGACCGACTCGACACGTGCCTGCTTCAGTCGCATGCGGAGATGCTCCTTCAGTTCGCGGAGATCCGGTTCAGTCCAGCGGTTGACGGCCTCGGTCGCGTCGGCAGTGAGGTCGTACAGCTCCCACTGGTCATCCAACGGGGCCGTCCGGTAGGCGTCGCCGGCCGGACCGGTCGCGGCCAGATGCCGGACTCCGGGCTCGGTCCAGGTGGAGGGGTCGTCGAAGCTGCGGACCAGCTTCCAGAGGTGGTCCGAGGCACCGTCGACGTCGGTGTCGGCGACCCGCGCCACGATGCCCTCGAAGTTGGCGGCGACGTGAGCCGGCACCTGGATCGCGAGCGGGGCCGGCGGCTTCGTGACCCGGCCGAGGCGTCGAGCGAGACCGGATGCGCCGCTGTCGCCCTCGGGCATGTTGTCTCGGGTCATCAGGTACACGACCCGACCCTCATCGGCCGGCTCACCGTCGACGATCGGCATCAGGTTCTGACCCGGAAGGTCGTGTACCTCGGAGAACGACCGGCGGAGCGCGTCCGCTGCCTGGGACACGTCGATGCCGGCGGCGGCCAGCAGCGTGGGGACGAGGTCGATGTGCGACGTCGGCGCTTCGACCACCCGTGGCTCGGTGCCCTGCTTCCCGATGCGCGCGATGGCGAAGGGCACGCGGGTGGCCTCGTCATAGAGGTTGAACCACTTCTGCTGGAGCCCACCGTGAGCGCCCAACAGGTCGCCGTGGTCGGAGGTGCGGACCAGGACGGCGTCGGAGGAGCCGCCGTCGGTGACCGCCCGACGCACTCGTTCGAGTGGCGCGTCCACCTCGGCGTGGAGCCGGTAGTAGAGATCGCGCTGGCGCTGTGCGTTTCTCTTGTAGATCCGTTCGACCGCCGGTGCGGGGCCGTAACACGAGTAGTACGACTCACGGAACGCGATCTGCGCGGCGGGCTTGGTCGACAGGTCCTCGTCGGCCGTCGGAGGCGCGGGAACCGGGGGCGGGTCGAGCGGGGACGGTTCCAACGGGCCGCGCCGCGACCACGCGGGGAACAGGACGATGTCGTGCGGGTTCACGAAGCTGGCCACGAGCAGGAACGGCCGGAGAGCGTCCTCGTCGCCGGCGGCGCGTCGGGAGTAGCGGTCCTCGAGCCAGGCAACCACGCGGTCGGCGACGAGCGGGTCGCGGCGGATCCCGGTGTCGCGCAGACGTCCGCCATGCGGCTCGGGACCGACCCAGCCGGAGAAGCCGAACGGATCGAGCGGATCGGCGTCGACATAGCGCTGGACAGCGTCGTGGTCGACGGTTCCGTCGTCGTCGTTGGTGTCGACGCGGTTGCCGGCGGAATCGTGGAGGTCGGCGTGGCTGACGTGCCACTTGCCGTCGTAATGGGTGTCGTACCCGGCGACTCGGAACCAGTTGCCGATGGTCGGGACCTCGCCCGGGCGCAGCCAGCGCATGCGGGTGTCATCAGCCATCTTTCCCAGACCATCGGTCTGGGTGACCCCGTGGACGTCGGGATAGTGGCCGGTGAGCAGTGTTGGCCTGCTCGGAACACAGGCCAGTGAACCCGTGTAGTGCCGCTGGAAGCGGACTCCGTGCTCGTCGAACCAACGCTGACCCACCAGTGTGCGCTCGCGCCAGGCCAGGACCTCGTCGGACTCGTAGGGCGGTACCGCCCGCTCCTCGTCGGTCATGAGGATGATGACGTCGGGGCGGTCAGCCACGCTTGTTCTCCCTGGTGGGGTGCTGCAGCTCCGCAGCGAGTCCGGCGAGCATCGTGTCGGACTGCTTGGCGAAGATCCGACAGGCCACGCGCTCGGCCAGTCGCTGGGGCGGACGGTGGCCGATCTCGATGGTGGTGGTGAGGCGGACCACGGTCGCGCCGTCACCCTGGGGGGACAACCTCCAGCGGTTGCGCACCGTGCGCAGCCGGGAGGGAAGACCGCCGATGTCATAGGCGAGAATCGTGGGAGGGTCGTTCTCCACGATGCGCTCGACGAGGGTGATCCGGCCGGCCTGGACGCGACGAGCGGTCCCCACCACTCCCCCGGCAGCTTCCGTGCCGTGCTCGAGGATGCAGGAGTGGTCGACGTTGTCGGCCCAGGCGCTGATGGCGCCGAAATCAGTGAGGACATCCCAGATGTCCTGTGCCGTCGCGGCGATCGTGCGCGTACGGGTGATGTCGGTCATGGGCGGGGTTCCCTGTCGCGTGCGGCCGGCATCCAGTTGGGGCCGGCGGTCTCGTCGATGCGACGGACCAGGGCGGGACCGACGGGCTCGACCAGTTGGAGGAACTCAACCGTGCGGAGCTCGCCGAGGTGCTCCCATGCCGGCGCGCACAGGCGGTCGAGGCGGTCCTCGAGATCGTGGCGGTAGGAGATCCCCGCCGCGTTGACCTGACCGTCGGTGACGAGCCCCCGAGACTCGAGCTTGGCCATCGCCGCATCGATCGCCTCGTCGTCTGCCCCGCGGCTGCGGGGCAACCAATCGCTGGCGTAGTTGCGCCACGCGCCGTCGAGGATCCCCGCCATGGTTCCGTCGAGGTCCTCGGCGACATGGATCGCCCAGTGCGTGTCGCCGCGCCACTCGCGGATGCAGTTGACCGCCAGCCACGCCGAGAGCAGCCGGTCATCGGGACGGGGCCACTCGCGCAGCGACGCGGCGAGGACGCGCCCGGTGAGGGGTAGTGAGTCGGCGGCTGCCCACAGCGGGTCGGCCAGCTCGGCCAGGCCGTCGCATGCCGTCGGCGCATAGCGACGCAGGCCGTCGACGACAGCCGCGTCTCGAGCCGAGAACGCTGCGGCGAAGCTCGTGTGGGCACGACACAGATCCAGTGACAGGGCCACGAAATCGCCATGGATCGAACCGAACGCGGCCGTCACGGCATCGTTTCCCGCATCGCCGAGCGACGCTGCCCGGGTGGCGATGTAGTAGCCGCGGCCATCGGGAACGCCGAGGGCGGCGTAGTTCTCGATACCAGTGGGGTCCCAGAAGGTCCACCCGACGAGACGATGCGACGCGAGAGCGGCACGGCGGGTGAGCTCACTCCAGTCTGTCATGACCTGATCATCACTATTGAGAGTCGTATTGTCAATAGATTGACGGAGTCAGTGGGATCGGCCGTTGGGTCGAATACCCTATGGGGGTATCCTGCGGTGAGGCGACCCACTAGGAACCTGCGATGAACCGCAACCACGATCCCGAGACCGAGACCGAGTCTCACGATGCCCACGACCACGGCGACCACG
>SKKL01000275.1 GCA_007121465.1 Acidimicrobiales bacterium
CTCCTTCGCGCGGGGCATCTCGTCGAGGAGCCGGTTGAACGCCTTGTGATCGAACGCGGCGAGGACCATGGACGACTCGGCGACGACCGTAGCGTTGCGGGGCCGGTGCCCGATGAGCGACATCTCCCCCACCATCGAGCCCTCGTGGAGGGTCGCCACGTGCTCCCCGCTGATGTAGACGCCGGCATCGCCCTCGACGATGACGTAGCAGACGTCGCCCATGCGACCCTGCTCCATCAGCTCGGCGCCGGCTTCCGCGTCGACCTCTTGGGCGAGAGCAGCGACCCGGGACAGCTCGTCGGGGGTGAAGTCCCGGAAGAACGCGACTCCCGCCAGCCACTCGGCGTCGCCCTTGCTCTTGCGTCCGAACATCTCTGCCTGCTCCCTGACCGGATCGGTGCTGTTCACCAACTGACCTTCGCACTGTAGATCAGGCGAGGTGGACCAGGCCCGCCGTTCACGATGGCGAGCGAGCCACCAGCATCCGATCGCGCCCCGCCAGATCGGCTCGGGATTCCGCGAACACGAACCCCGATTCGAGGGCGAGCGCCACCGCCGTCTCGATCTGGCGGGGATCCATCTCGACGACCAGCGCCGCACCCGGAGCGAGCCAGGACAGCGCGGCGGGGACGATCTCGGCGATCGCCTCGAACCCGGTTGGCCCGGGGACGAGCGCCTCGGAGGGCTCCCAATCGGCCACCTCGGACGGGAGCGGGTCGTCGGGGGCGACATAGGGAGGGTTCGACACCACGAGGCGGAACCGACCTCGCATGTCGTCGGGCAGCGCGTCGAACCACGACCCCTCGAGGATCCGCACCCGTGTGGCCGTGGTCCCGAGACCGGCGAGGTTGGCACGAGCCACCGCCGCCGCATCGATCGAACGCTCGACCGCCCACACCTCGGTGTCGTCGCGCTCGACGGCGAGAGACAGCGCGATGGCACCCGACCCGGTGCCGAGGTCGAGTACCGGGCCCGCCACCGAGTCGGGATCGACCAGCCGGTCGAGCTCGGCGAGGGCGACCTCGACGACCTGCTCGGTCTCGGGCCTCGGGATGAGGACCCGACGGTCGACGAACAGGTCGAGGGTCCGGAACCCCCAGCGCCCGACGACGTACTGGAGCGGCTCGCCGGCGAGGCGTCGTTCGAGCATCAGGTCGAAGAAGCCGACCGCCCGCTCGGTGGCGAACTCGTCGAGCTCGAGCACGTACTCGGCACCCGAGGTGGAGGTGGCCCGTTCGACGATACGACGAGCGTCGACCTCGGGGGACACGAACCCGGCTTCGCGCAGCCGCTCGGTGGCCTCGCCCAGCAGCACTCGCCACGGCGTGCCCTCGGTGTCGGTCACCTCGTCGCCTCCACCCGATCAGCGCCCGGCAGGGTCGTCGGCCTCGGCCAGGCGAGTCGCCCGCTCGTCGGTCACGAGCGCGTCGCTGACCTCGTCGAGCTCGCCGGCGAGGACCTTGTCGAGCTTGTAGAGCGTGAGTCCGATGCGGTGGTCGGTGACCCGACTCTCCTTGAAGTTGTAGGTCCGGATCTTCTCGGAGCGTCCTCCGCCTCCGACCTGATCGCGCCGCTGACCCGACAGCTCGGCGGCCTGACGGTCCTGTTCGAGCTTGAGCAGACGCGAGCGCAGCACGGCGAGGGCCTTGGCCCGGTTCTGGATCTGGCTCTTCTCGTCCTGCATGGCCACCACCAACCCGCTCGGCTTGTGGGTGATGCGCACCGCCGAGTCGGTGGTGTTGACCGACTGCCCGCCCGGACCCGACGAGCGGTAGACGTCGATCTGGAGGTCGTTGGGGTCGATGGCGACATCGACCTCCTCGGCCTCGGGCAGCACGGTGACGGTGGCCGACGAGGTGTGGATCCGCCCCTGGGACTCGGTGACCGGGACCCGCTGGACCCGATGCACCCCTCCCTCGTGCTTCAGGCGAGACCAGACACCGTCGCCCTTCACCAGGACGGTGACCTCGTTGAAGCCCCCCATGTCGGACACGTCGGTGCCCATGACCTCGAAGCCCCATCCGAGCCGACCGGCATAGCCCTTGTACATCTCGAAGAGATCGCGGGCGAAGAGGTTCGCCTCCTCGCCCCCCTCGGCGCCGCGGATCTCGATGAGGACGTTCTTGTCGTCGTTGGGGTCCTTCGGGAGCATCAGGGCGCGCAGCTCCTCGGTGAGGCGCTCGATCTCGGCCTCGGTGGACTCGACCTCGGCCCTCATCTCGGTGCGGTCGTCGCCACTCGACTCCGCTGCCATCTCCCGGGCGACAGCCAGGTCGCCGGTGAGCGAGCGCACCTGCCGCGAGCGCTTCACCACGGCCTCGAGCTCGCGGTAGCGCCGGGTGAGAGCGGTGTAGGCGGTCTGGTCAGCGATCACCGCCGGGTCGGCGAGGCGCGCCTCGACCTCCTCGTACTCCCGTTCCAGCGATTCCAGCCGATCGAACACGCCAGGAACCTACCCGGCCCACTCGGGCGTGAGCTCCACGGCCTCGGCGGGACGGACCAGCCGCGAGCACAGCTCGGTGGTGACCGGATGGAGGTCTCCGGTGGGGACCACGACGACGAGGTCCGCATCCGGGACGTGGCGGGCCCGGGTGTCGGCCGCGTCGGACACGGCATCGACCGACATCCCCACCGATGCCGCGACCACCAGCGTTCGACCGTCGGAGCGCTGCCCGACCGCCGCGGCGATCGCGGGGTCGCGGAGCCCGTGGCGGGCGGTGGGGCCCTCGACGGGCTCGAGCGACGCCGCGTCGAGGAGACCCGGCGTGGTGATGATCTGGTGTCGCAGCCAGCGCTCGCGCACCAGCCTGTTCATCGGATGGGGCTCGGCGCCCGGACGGCGCAGCTCGTCGATGCGGGCGATGACCCGGGCGAGGGCCTCGGGAGCGGGGACGTCGCCGTGGAGCAGCGCGAAGGCCTCCCGGTCGAACCGACCGATGCCGATCTCGAGCCGCGGTGAGCCGTCGGGATCGATCACCACGCGAGCGACCTCGAGCCCTCGGCGCTCGCCGATGACCTCGCCCTGTTCGATCACGACCTCGAGTCCGGCCTGACGCAGGAGCAGCGCGTGCTCGGCGGTGGAGGGGGGCGGGACGAGCGGGTCGACGTGGGGAACGGCCTCGACGGGCTCGAGGGCGACACCCGACAACCGCCAGATGCGGGGCGCAGGGTCGAACCAGCTGGCCTGACGGGCGAGGACCCCTGCGTCGCGCTCGGCGACCTCGGGGTCGACGATGAGGTCGAGCTGGTCGACCCCGACCCGAGTCGCCCACACGAGTGCGGCACCGAGACCTCGTCCCGGTGCATTCCCGAGGTCGACGACACCACGGCCGTCGACCGCGGCGGCCGCGCCGGACCCCGCGAAGGGCTGGAACCGGTCACGGTCGACGGTGAGCCCGAGTTGGTCCCGAGCCACGGTGGCGGTGCGCGCGGCAACGAGCGAAGCGCGTCGCTCGTCGCTCAGCGGCATCGAACCGCTCCGGTGATGGTCGAGGGTGGGGAGATCAGCGCTTGCGGCGCCCGTAGCGGCGCTCGAAGCGATCGATGCGTCCGCCGGTGTCGACCAGCTTCTGCTTGCCCGTGTAGAAGGGGTGGCACTCCGAGCACAGCTCGACCTTGAGGTTGTCGGCGGTGCTGCGGGTGACGAAGGTGGCACCACACGAGCAGTGCACCTCGATCTCTTTGTACTCGGGGTGGATGTCGGTCTTCACGGCGGTCTCCAGGGTCACGCGGGGGACGGGACAGTCTGCCAGCTCGCGGGGCGCGATACCACTCGCGGTCGGGGAAACAGAGGGCGTATCCGGGTTCAGCCGGCGGTGCCCTTGGCGATCTCGTCGAGGAACGAGTCGTTCGACTTGAACGACCGCATGCGGTCGGTGAGCAGCTCGATGCCCGCCGCGTTGGAGCCGCTCTCGCCTGCCATTCCCGACAGCACCCGCCGCAGCTTCCACACCTGCTGGAGGGCCTTCGGGGTGAACAAGAGCTCCTCGTGGCGGGTTCCCGAGCCGTCGACGTCGATCGCCGGGTAGATCCGACGCTCGGCGAGGCGGCGATCGAGGCGCAGCTCCATGTTGCCGGTGCCCTTGAACTCCTCGAAGATCACCTCGTCCATCTTCGAGCCGGTCTCGACCAGCGCGGTGGCGATGATCGTGAGCGAGCCGCCCTCTTCGACGTTACGGGCCGCGCCGAAGAACTTCTTCGGCGGGTACAGGGCCGACGCATCGACCCCACCGGACATGACCCGTCCGCTCTGGGGGGCCGACAGGTTGTAGGCCCGGGCCAGGCGGGTGATGCCGTCGAGGACGATGACCACGTCGGTACCGCTCTCGACGAGACGCTTGGCCCGCTCGATGACCAGCTCGGCGACCTGGGTGTGCTCCTCGGGCGGCCGGTCGAAGGTGGAGGCAGCGACCTCGCCGTTCTTCACCCACCGCTGCATGTCGGTGACCTCTTCGGGCCGCTCGTCGACGAGCAGCACGAGGAGCTCGACCTCGGGCGAGTTGGTCTCGATCGACCGGACGATCTGCTTGATGACGTGGGTCTTGCCCGCCTTGGGCGGCGCCACGATGAGTCCACGCTGACCCTTGCCGATCGGCGCGACGAGGTCGACGATCCGAGCGGTCATGTTGTACGGGTCACCGTCGGCCTCGAGGGTGAGGCGCGAGTCGGGGAACAGCGGGGTGAGATCGTCGAACTTGGGCCGCGACGCCAACTCCTCGGGCGCCTGGCCGTTCACCGCGTCGATCCGCATGAGGGCCGGGTTCTTCTCGTTGCGGGTGGCGGGCCGGCTGGCGCCCTTCACGACATCACCCTTGCGGAGGCCGAACTGGCGAACCTGCTTGACCGACACGTAGACGTCGTCGGGACTCGGGAGGTAGCTGGTCACCCGCAGGAACCCGTATCCCTCGTCGCGAAGGTCGAGGACCCCTTCGACCTCGACCGGGTCGCCCTGGAACGGCTCGTCGTTGCCGCTGCGGTCGCGTCCCCGACGGCGTCGACGGCGGTTTCCGGGCTCGGCGTCGTCGCCGTCGTCCTGGCCGTCCTGGTCCTTGCCGCCCTGGTTCTGATTGCCCTGGTTCTGGTTGCCCTGGTTCCCCCGGCCCTTGCCGCCTTGGTTCTGGTTCCCCTGGTTCTGGTTTCCTTGACCCTTGCCGCCCTGCCTCTGGTTCCCCTGGTTCTGGTTCCCCTGGCCCTTGCCGCCCTGATCGTCGTCGCTCTTGGGGCCCTGGTTGCGGCCACCGCGGGGCCGACGACCCGACTCGCCGTCGTCCGCCCTGTTGTCAGAGTCCCTCTTGTCGGAGCCCTTGCCGTCGGACGGCTCGTCGTCGGAGGACTCGTCGTCGGACGGCTTGTCGTCGGTGGACTCGTCGTCGGCCTCGTCGGTGCTCGCCTCGGCAGGTGCCGCCTCGGGGGCGTCCGGGGCCGAACTGGCGTCGTCGTCGGACGCGTCGTCTCCCTTCGCGGCGGGAGGCGTGTCGCCCTCACCCCCGGTCACGCCAGCCATCTCGAGGATCAAGTCGACGATGTCCGCCTTCTTCGCGCGAGAGCCGGGCTTTCCGCCCATGGCGGTCGCGATCGTCATCAGCTCGGCCCGGTCCTTCTTCTGGAGGGTGGACCGTTCGAGGGCCTCGTCACTCACCGTGGTCTCATTTCTCTGTTCGTCCTGGGGGAGGTTCCCGGCGCCGGCACGGAAAGCCATCGCTCGGGACAGGGGGCGTCAGGAGCCCCGCTCGTGGGTCGCCGCCATCCGCCGTCACAGGGAATGGTCCCGACCCGGTCGTCTTCGGGGGAACGCCATGCTCGATGGCTCGCGACCCCCGGGGCGACGACTGTGGCCAGGCTACCCGCCCGACAGGAACTCGTGCGACCCGAGGTCGAGAGCCTGGGCGGTGTGGCGCTCCGCCATCGCCAGGAACATGGCATCGCCCCGGTCGTCGGCCCGGACGATCATCGAGGCGACGACCGCCATCTGAAGGCCGCTGTAGGCGAAACACCGGTAGGAATCCCAGCAGGCGTCGCGATCGAGCCCCTCGACGCCGCCCTCCACCAGACCTCGGTGGTAGCGGTCGACGAGCTGCGCCTCGGCCGCCCGTCGCGCCTCGGGAACGAGGGCGGACCCCACGAAGTAGGCGAGGTCCTCCATCCCGACACCGATGGCGATGGTCTGCCAGTCGACGACGGTGGCCCGCTGGTCTCCCTCCGGTCCGGGGCCGACGAGCACGTTGTCGAGCCGAAGGTCGCCGTGGACGAGGGTGTGGGGCCCCCGCCGGCGAGCGCCGGCCCAGACCTCGAGCGACTCGCCGAACTCCTCCCCCACCCGCCTCAGATCCGCCGAGAGTCGGTCGCCGAAACGATCGCAGAACCCCGGCCAGAGCGCTTGGTAGAAGCCGGCGATGCCCCGAGCCGATTCCTCGTCGGGGCGTCGGAGCCACTCGATGTCGTCGAGCGCGGGACGGTCCCACCAGGGGGCGTGGAGCCCGGGCATCTGGTCGACCACGAGTTGGGCCTGTTCGATGCTGCACCCGGTGATCTGATCGCACTGCTCTGCCGGGGCGAGGTCCTCGAACAGGAGGGTCGACAGGTGCGCCTCCTCGTCGAGCTCGACCCGATGGCACTGCGGGACCCCTATGTCGACGGCCCGGGCGAGGTCCCGGTAGAAGCGGGCTTCCTTCTCGTAGGTCCCGATCGACACGCCGGTCGACCGGCTCGTCTCGTCCGGCGACGGGAACTTGGCCACCACCGAGGTCGGCGCCGTCGACTCCCGCTGGTCGTAGTCCAGTGTGTAGCGGACGTTGTATCCGACCTGTCCGGTTCCGACCGGATCGGCCCTGAAGGACGTGACCCGCGAGTCGCGGATCACCCCTGAGTCGCGCAGGGCGGCGGTGAGCCACCCGGCGTCGACCTGTTCGGCGTCGGTGATCATGATCCCTCCCGGCACGACGTTACCCCGCCCCCTACGCTCGGGCGCGTGCTCTCACCTGCCGACGACTTCCCGATCCACCAGACACCCGAACCGGCTGCGTTCTACGGCTCCCCGTCACGCAACGCCTACGACCGGTATTTCTTCAACGGCTACTCGCCCGACGGCGAACTCTTCTTCGCCGTGGCCATGGGCCTGTACCCGAACCGCCAGGTCATCGACTCGTCGATCTCGGTCGTGGCCGGCGGGGTGCAGCGGTCGCTGCACGCGTCGGGCCGCGCGCCCCTCGACCGGTTCCACACCGAGGTGGGGCCCATCCGCGTCGAGGTCGACGAGCCCCTTCGCCGGCTCCGAGTGGTCGTCAACGACCCCGACCGGGGGTTCATGGCCGACCTGGTCTTCTCCGCCCGCACCCCGGTGGTCGAAGAACCCCGCTTCACCCACCGACCGGGGTCCCTCGTCACCTTCGACTACACCCGGCTCTGCCAGTGGGGAACCTGGTCGGGGTCGCTCACCGTCGACGACCAGACATGGGACCTCGGTACCTCCGAGGTGATCGGCACCCGAGACCGCTCGTGGGGGATCCGCCCGGTCGGCGAGCGCGATCCGGGCGGTGCTCCCGGTTCCGATCCGCAGTTCTTCTGGCTGTGGTCGCCGATCAACTTCGACGACTGCTGCACCCACTTCGACTCCAACGAGTACGCCGACGGGCGCCCGTGGCACCGGTTCGGCGCCATCGTGCCCATCCTCGACGGGCCCGATGCCCCGGTGTGTGGCCCGGGCACCGAACCCGAGCCGATGCGCGACGCCAACTGGTCGGTCGACTGGGAGCCGGGCACCCGTCGCGCCCGCGCCGCCACCATCGAGCTCGAACCGTGGCGGGGAGAGGTCGAACGCATCGAGCTCGAACCGATCCTCACGTTCCAGATGCTCGGACTCGGCTATCTGCACCCGGAGTGGAACCACGGCAACTGGCACGGCGAGCTCGAGGTGGCCGACGAGTCCTGGGCGCTGGCCGACCTCGACCCGCTCGACCACCGACACCTCCACGTCCAGCAGCTGGTGCGAGCCACGTGGGGCGATCGCGTCGGCACCGGCGTGCTCGAACAGCTCGCCATCGGCCCCCACGAGCCGTCCGGCCTCACCGGCCTCCTCGACGGCGCCGGCTGAGCCCGGCCCGATCGCCACAACCCGGCCCCAGCCCCGCCGGGCGCTGGTCTCAGTGGCGGGCGGTGAACTCGGCGACGTAGCCCTCGACGGCGGCGAGGTCGGTGGGCAGGTGGTCGAGCCGCTCGGGGCGGTCGAACAGGTCGGCCAGGCGCTCGGGCAGCATCGGGTGTCGGCCGGTGGCGGCTTCGACGGCGTCGGGGAACTTGGCCGGGTCGGCGGTGCCGAGCACGACCATCGGCACCGACGGGTCGACCCGAGCTGATCGGGCAGCGGCCACGCCGATGGCGGTGTGGGGGTCGAGCAGCACCCCGTGGCGGTCGAGGACCTCGGCGATGGTGGCCGCGGTCTCCTCGTCGTCGAAGCGAGCGCCGCTGAAGGTCTCCGAGAGACGATCGAGAAGGTCGGTGGGGAAGGTCACGGTGCCCTCGGCCCGGAACTGCTGCATGAGGTCGGCGAGGGCGACGCCGTCGCGCCCGTTCAACTCGAACAGCAGACGCTCGAGGTTGGACGACACCTGGATGTCCATCGCCGGGCTGATCGTGGCCTCGACCCCTTGGATCTCCATGGTGCCGGTGGCGAAGAACCGGGTGAGGATGTCGTTGCGGTTCGAGCCGACGACGAGCTGGCGGATGGGCACCCCCATGCGCATCGCCCCATAGCCGGCGAACACGTTGCCGAAGTTCCCGGTCGGCACGGCGAACGACACCGGTCCCCCGCCGAGGAGCCGATGGGAGGTCACGTAGTAGACGGTCTGGGCCATCACCCGGGCGAAGTTGATCGAGTTGACCGCAGAGAGGCGCTGGGCCGCCCGGAACTCCTCGTGGGCGAACATGGCCTTCACGAGGTCCTGGCAGTCGTCGAAGGTGCCCTCGATCGAGACGTTGCGGATGTTCGGTGAGTCGACGGTCGTCATCAGGCGGCGCTGCACCTCCGACACCCGGCCCTCGGGGTGCAGGATCACCACGTCGATCGCCTCGCGGTCGCGCAGCGCCTCGATGGCGGCGGAGCCGGTGTCGCCCGAGGTGGCTCCGATGATGGTGATGCGCTCGCCGCGACGAGCCAGCTCGTGGTCGAACAGCCGCCCGACCAGCTGCATGGCCACGTCCTTGAACGCCAGCGTGGGGCCGTGGAAAAGCTCGGCCAGCCACAGGCCGTCGCCGAGCTCGGTGAGGGGCACGACATCGGGATGGTCGAAGGTGGCGTAGGCGTCGGCGACCATGGTCTCGAACGCCTCGCGCTCGACGTCGCCCTCGACGAAGGGCCACATGACGGCGACGGCCACCTCGGCATAGGTGCCGGCATCGACCGGGACGTCGAGAGCCGGCCAGTCGGCCGGGACGTAGAGGCCGCCGTCAGAGGCCAACCCGGCGAGCAGCGTGTCGGCGAACCCGAGCTCGGGTGCCGCCCCCCGGGTGGAGACGTAGTGCACGTCAGCCGTCCGCGCTGGCGACCACTCGCAGCACGCTGCGGACACGGTCGACGACCTCGAGGTCGCGCAGGGTCTGGAGGGTGGCCTGCACGTCGCGCTCGACGGCTTCGTGGGTGATGAACACGAGGCGGGCCTCCTCGCCGAGACCCTCCTGCTCCATCGACCGGATCGACACCCCGTGGTCGCCGAACACGCCGGCCACGCGAGCGAGGGCGCCCGCCCGGTCGGCCACTTCGAGGTTGATGTAGTACTCGCTCTGGAGGGCGTCGATGGGCCGAAGCGTCGCGACCTCGCGCTTGCCCATGGTGGCTCCACGACCCTGCCCGGTGTTGAGAGCGGCGTCGATCACATCGCCGAGTACGGCACTGGCGGTGGGATCGCCACCGGCGCCCCGCCCGTAGAACATCAGATCGCCCACCGCTTCGCCCTCGACGAATATGGCGTTGAACGAGTCGCGCACCGCGGCGAGGGGGTGACCGGCCGGAACCATCGCCGGGTGGACCCGGACCGCGATCTCCGGTCCGTCGAGCTCGCGGAACCTCTCGATGATGGCGAGGAGCTTCACCACGTAGCCGAGGCGCTCGGCGAAGGCGAGGTCGGCCGGGGTGATGTCGGAAATGCCCTCCCGGTAGACATCGCCGGCCACGACGTCGACTCCGAAGGCCACTGAGGCGATGATCGCCGCCTTGGCTCCGGCGTCGAACCCCTCGATGTCGGCGGTGGGGTCGCGCTCGGCGTACCCGAGCTCCTGGGCCTCGGCGAGGGCCTCGCCGAAGGAGATGTGCTCCTCGGCCATGCGGCAGAGGACGTAGTTGGTCGTTCCGTTGACGATTCCCATGACCCGGGCGATGTCCTCGCCGGCGAGGGACTCCCGCAGCGGCCGCATGAAGGGGATGCCACCCGCGACCGCGGCCTCGAACAACAGGTCGACGCCTTTGTCGTCGGCGGCCGAGTAGAGCTCGGAGCCGAGGTTGGCAAGCAGTTCCTTGTTGGCGGTGACGACCGGCTTGCCACCGGCGATGGCATCGAGGATGAGGCCACGGGCCGGTTCGATACCGCCGATTGTCTCGACGACCACGTCGATGTTCGGATCGTTGACCACGTCGGACGCGTCGTGGGTGAGGACCCCGTCGTCGAACTCGACGGGGCGTTCTCGCGACAGGTTGTGGACCGCGACCCGGGTGATCTGCAGATCGATCCCGTATCGAGATTCGATGACCGCGGCGCGCTCGCGCACGAGCGACACGAAGGCCGCGCCGACGTTGCCGCAACCCAAAAGTCCGATGCGTACGGGGCCAGTGCTCATGGCCGACCACGCTACCGGAGCGCCCCACCCCCGCTCGACGCCGTATATCGCCGCTGTCTCGGGGACTGGCTCGGACGCTGTCACATCGGGCCTCGCCGTCTCGTCAGGGAGGTGTCACCCCGACGAGAGGACAGCAACATGACCCTTCCGGACCCCTTGATGGAGACAGCCGACGTCACCGTGATCGGAGCGGGCCTCGCCGGTCTCGTCGCCGCGTCGACGGCGGCGGGCGCAGGCGGCCGCGTCGTGCTCCTCGACGCCCACACACCCGGCGGGAGGGCCCGGACCGACCGACGCGGCGAGTTCACCTTCAACCGTGGACCTCGGGCGCTCTACCGGGACGGTGCGGCGACCCGGATCCTCGGCGAGCTGGGCGTTGCCACCGACCGGGGCGGCGCGCCGCGCGGCGATGCCACCCGGGGGCTCCGGGACGGGCGGGTGGTCGCGTTCCCCCACGGCCCCTCGGCCCTGGTGCGCACCCCGTGGCTGAGCGCGGGGGAGAAGGTGCGATTCGGGCGGGCGTTCATCGAGATCACCCGGCGGGACCCCGCTCGGTTCAGGGGCGTCAGTGTCGACGAAGCCCTCCGTCGGCTCCGACTCGGACCGGCGGGTGCCGATGCGGTGCGGGCCGTGGTCCGGTTGTCGACCTACTCCGCCGACACCGATCTGCTCGATGCCGAGGCGGCGTTCCGTCAGGTGACGAGCGGAGCGGGACCCGGGGTCGTCTACCTCGACGGCGGGTGGCAGACCCTCGTCGACCAGCTCCTCGACGTTGCGAGGGCTCGAGGTGTCGAGGTCCGGGCCGACTCACGGGTGGAGGCGGTCCGCCCGGACGAAGCGGGAGGCACGAAGGTGACCCTCGGCGACGGGTCGAGCATCGCGAGCCGGGCGTCGATCGTGGCCACCGGCACCCCGGCCGCCGCGGCGGGACTCCTCGACGACCCGAGCGTGGCCGGCACCTCGTTGGGGCCGCCGGTCGCCGCCGCCTGCCTCGAGCTCGGACTTCGGCGACCTCCGGCGACTCCCCTCCTGCTCGGCATCGACCAGCCCGTGTACCTGTCCGTTCACGGTCCGCCGGCCGCCCTCGCCCCCGAGGGTGGGGCTGTCGTCCACGTCACCAGATACCTGCGCCACGACGAGAACCTCGACCGCGATGTCGTACAGGCGGAACTGCGGTCGGTGGCTGCTGCCGCCGGCATCTCCGACGACGACATCGTCGAGGAGCGCTTCCTGTCCTCCATGACCGTGGCCGGGGGGATGCCCACCGGACCGAACGGCGCCTCGGGCCGCCCCGACGTCGAGGACCCCGCCCGCCCCGGCATCATGCTCGCCGGTGACTGGGTCGGACCCGAGGGGCTGCTCGTCGACGCGGCGGTCGCGAGCGGCTCACGGGCCGGCCGGTTGGCGGCGGATCGTGGTGCCGTACTCTCCCCCCTATGAGCGAGCCCGTCCGGACCGAGTGCTTCGAGGAGCAGCGGGCTCGACTGGTGGGACTCGCCTACCGGATCACCGGCAGTCGCAGCGACGCCGAGGACATCGTGCAGGAGGCGTGGCTGCGGTGGGACCGGGCCGACCGCTCCACGATCGAGCGACCCGAGGCCTGGCTCACCACGGTGACCAGTCGCCTGGCCCTCGACCGGTTGCGCTCGGCTCAGCACCGCCGCGAGCAGTACGTGGGGACGTGGCTGCCCGAGGTGGCGGTGGTCGACGCCGATCCGGCCGAGCGGGCCGAGCTGGCCGAGTCGCTCACCATCGGCTTTCTCGCCATGTTGGAACGACTCAATCCGGTGGAGAGGGTGGTGTTCCTCTTGGCCGATGTCTGGCGGGTCCCCTTCGACGAGATCGCCGGGGTGGTCGACCGCAGCCCGACGGCGTGTCGCCAGGTGGCGTCGCGAGCTCGGCGGCGGGTGGCGGAGGATCGGCCACGCTTCTCCCCCACCGACGACGACGCCTGGCGGGTCACGTTCGCCTTCCTCGAGGCCGCCGCCGGGGGTGATCTGGACGGGCTCACGCGGGCGTTGGCCCGCGACGTCGTGGAGACCAGCGACGGAGGCGCGAGCCGCAGGGCCGGGCGTCGACCCGTCGTCGGCGCCGACCGGGTCGCCCGCTTCGTCGCCAACCTCACCCGGAAGCTGGCGAGGCCATCGGTCGAGATCATCCCCCAGCTGGTGAACGGTCAGCCCGGCGTGGTGGTGTTCGACGACGGGCAGGTCGACCTGACGGCGGTGTTCTCGGTGGTCGACGGGCGGATCGACCGCATGTGGCTGGTCCGCGCCCCCGACAAGCTCCCGGGGATCGAGCTACCGGCAGTTCGCTGACCGAGCCGTACCGTCGGGCTACAGGTCGAGGCGGAGGAGGTCGTCGTAGGTCTCGCGTCGCACGACGAGGCGGGCTTCGCTGTCGCGTACGAACACGACCGGCGGACGCAGGATCTTGTTGTAGTTGGAGCCCATCGAGTGACCGTACGCGCCGGTGACCGGGGTGGCGAGGAGGTCTCCCACAGCGAGGTCGGCGGGCACGAACCCCTCACGCACGAGCACGTCGCCCGACTCGCAGTGCTTACCGACGAGGCGGATCTCACGGGGACGATCCGCCGCGACGTCGCGGGGCAGGAAGGTCTCATAGCCGCTGCCGTAGAGCACCGGTCGGGGGTTGTCGCTCATCCCGCCATCGACCGACACGTAGGTGCGGATACCGGGGAGGTCCTTGACCGTGCCCACGGTGTAGACGGTGATCGCCGCCGCCGCCGCGATCGCACGCCCCGGCTCGGCGGTGACCCGGGCGTCGATCCCCGCCTCGACGCAGGCCTGGCGCATGACCGCGCCCCACTGGGCGATGGTGGCCGACTCCTCGCCCTCGACATAGGCGACGCCGAGCCCGCCGCCGATGGAGAACTCCGGCAGATCGAGGCCGTTGACCGTGGGAGCGAGGGCTTCCACGGCCCGCCGGAAAGAGTCGACCGCGAACACCTGGCTGCCGATGTGGACGTGGATGCCGACGAGATCCATGGCCGTGGAGGAGCGGGCCCGTTCGATGGCCCGCATCGCCGCTCCGCTCGCCAGTCCGAACCCGAACTTGGAATCGTCCTGGCCGGTGCGGACGTACTCGTGGGTGTGGGCCTCGATGCCGGGGGTGACCCGGAGGAGCACCTGCGGCACCCGGGCGCGAGCGGCGACGAGCGCCTCGATGCGGTCCATCTCGTCGAAGGAGTCGACGACGATGCGACCCACGCCCGCTTCGAGGGCCATCGACAGCTCGGGGTGGGACTTGTTGTTGCCGTGCAGAACCAACCGGTCGGCGGGGACGCCCGCCGCGAGAGCGACTCGCATCTCGCCCCCGGTGGCGACGTCGATGCACATGCCTTCCTCGTGGACGAGTTGGGCCATCGCCTTGCAGAGGAACGCCTTCGAGGCATACGCCACGCCGTCGCCGAAGGCGGCCACCGCCTCCCGGGCGCGATCGCGCAGGTGCACCTCGTCGTAGACGAACAGCGGCGTGCCGAACTCGTTGGCCAGGTCGTCGAGTCGGCACCCACCCACGGAGAGGTAGCCGTCGGGCTCGACACGAGCCGAGTCGGGCAGCAGGTGCAGCGGAACCGGGCCGCGTGGGCCGATCCAGGGACTCGTTGCGCCCGGTCCGGCCGCGTCGGGGGTGGTGGTCACATCTCCTCCGGGGCGCTGACACCGAGCAGGTCGAGGCCGACGACGAGGCCGACACGGGATGCCTCGGCCAGCCACAGTCGGGCCTGGGTGAGCTCGGGTGGGACGTCGTCGCCCATGACGTAGCAGTCGTGGTAGAAGCCGTGGAAGCGGCCGGCGAGCTCACGGACCCACACCGTGACCTTGTGCGGTGCTCGATCCACGCAGGCCGCCGTCACCACGTCGGGCAGCTCGAAGAGCGTGCGCAGGAGGTCGAGCTCGCGCTCGTGGGTGAGGAGCGAGAGGTCGACCTCGTCGATCGGTGCCCGCTCGACGCCGAGGTCGGCGGCCTTCTTGTTGATCGAGCAGATGCGGGCGTGCGCGTACTGCACGTAGAAGACCGGGTTCTCCATCGTGGCGCTGCGCACCTGGTCAAGGTCGACGGTGGCCGACTGGTCGATGGACGTGGTGAGGCTCAGGAAGCGGGTGGCATCGGCGCCGATGTCGGCGATGAGCTCGGAGAGGTCGACGGCGTTGCCCAGACGCTTGCCCATCCGCCCCGATGCAAGCGACATCATCTGGCCGAGCCGGATCTCGAGGCGGGCCGGATCGATACCCAGCGCGGCGACGCCCGCCCGGAGGCTGGCGACCTGACCGTGGTGGTCGGCCCCCCAGATGTTGATGGCGTGGTCGAAGCCGCGGATCTCGAGCTTGTTGCGGTGGTAGGCGATGTCGCCGGCGAGGTAGGTGTAGTCGCCACCCTCGGCGGCCGACTTCTTGATCACCCGCTCCTCGCGGGGGTCGCCGTGGTCGGCGGTGCGGAGCCAGGTGGCCCCGTCGCGCTCGAACACGAGGCCGCTGGCGCGCAGCTGCTGGAAGGTGCTCTCCACCGCCTCGGACTCCTCGATGGAAGCCTGGCTGAACCACTCGTCGAACACGATTCCGAGCGACTCGAGAGTCTCGCGGATGTCGACGAGGATGAGGTCGGCGGCGAACCGGCCGGCGTCGGTGGCGTCCTCGGGGCCGTCGTAGCGACGGGCCACATCGGCCACGTAGTCGCCGGGGTAGCCCCCCTCCGGCACGTCCTCGCCGCGACGGCGGGCCAAGACGCTGTCGCCCAGCTTGCGGATCTGCCCCCCCGTGTCGTTGACGTAGTACTCGCGGGACACGGCGTAGCCACTGCGGGTCATCACCCGGGCGAGGGCGTCGCCGTAGGCGCACCACCACCCGTTGCCGACGTGGAGCGGCCCGGTGGGGTTGGCGCTGACGAACTCGATCTGGACGGTCTCGCCGTCGCCGATGTGCGGTCGGGCGTAGTCGGTGGTGCCCGCCGTGACGACCTCGGCGAGCACCTCGTGGAGCCAGGTGTCGTGCAACCGGAAGTTGACGAATCCGGGACCGGCGATCTCGACTCCCGTGACGTGGGCCGGCAGGTCGGCGTTGAGCATCTCGGCGATGCGTCCCGCCAGCTCACGGGGGTTCCAGCCCGCCTTCTTGGCGGTGGCGAGAGCGACGTTGGTCGACCAGTCGCCGTGCTCGCGGTTCGCCGGCCGCTCGAGGTGGACGCTGTCGGGCAGCGGGTCGATCTCGAGGGTCCGCAGGGTGGTGAGGACCGAGTCGGCCAGGGCGTCGCGGATCAACGGGGTGCCTTCCGTGGGAGTGGGGGCGAGGGAACGGGGGCAGAAGGGTCGAGTGTAGGTTGCCCTAGCAGCTCGACACCGGTCGAGATTCGGTGCCTGACGCACGTCACGAATCCTCATCGCCCGGTCTCCGATACCGACGACTCGGGTGTGTCCCTAGTGAGTTGCACGAGCGAGCTGGACCAGATCCTCGGCGACCAGGCGGTGAGATCGGTCTACCAAGCGATCGTCGACCTCGAGACCGGGTCGATCGTCGCAGTGGAGGCCCTGGCCCGCGGCCCCGAGGGCTCCGACCTCGAGAGGCCCGATCTCCTCTTCGCCGAGGCCCGCCGCACCGGTCGCCTGGTCGATCTCGACATGGCCTGTCGCCGGGCGGCGCTGCGGGGCGCTCTCGAGGGTGGCTTGACCGAGGACCGGACGCTGTTCATCAACGTGGAGCCCTCGACCGCTCACGTCCCGCCCGACCCCGAGCTGTACGAGCGGGATCGTGTGCTCGCGGTGGCCGAGACGCTGATGAACCGGATCGCCGCGACGACAGCCTGACGTTCACGCCGTCGGTTCGCCTTCGGGCAGGTCGACCAGGTCCCCGAGGGCCTCGACGAGACCGGCGACGCGCGCTTCGAGACGAGCCACCCGGTCTTCGAGCTCCTCGACCCGCCCCGCCTGCCGTGACCCACCTGATCCGTCCCGACCGGAGCTGCGAGCGGCGGCGGCGGCCCGCTCCTCGACGCCGACCTCGAGGAGCTGCAACCACCGGGCTTCCTTCTGCCCCGGCGCCGGGTCGAGACGCTGGACGAGGGGCCGGTCGCCACCGGACATCGCCGCGAGGGTCGCCTCGATGGCGTCGGCGTCGGCCTGGTGGAGCCGCTCGGTGCGGATCCGCAGCTCGTTGACCGTCTGCGCGCCGCGGAGCAACAGCACCGACAGCAGCGCCGTCTCGGCCTCGCCGATGTCGAGCGCCTCGTCGAGAACGTGGCGGAACTTGGTGGACCGCTCACCCGACCGGGGATGGACGATGCGGGCCACCCCCTTGCCCTTCAAAGCATGGATCGTCGTCTCGACGAGCTGGGGCTCGTAGTCGACCACCGGATCGCGGTTGGAGGTCTGGTTGCAGGCGGTGGTGAGCGCCTTGAGGGTCATCGGATAGGCGTCGGGGGTGGAGAGCTGCTTCTCGATGAGCGCACCGAGCACCCGGGCCTGGGGAGCGGTGAGGTCGAGGTCGTCGGGAACGTCGATCACCCCGACAGGCTGCCACAGCGCCAGATAGGGTTCCGCTCAGACCGGGGAGGGCGGACATGGCGAGGACCATCTCGACGACAGCGACCGACCTGCGCGCGATCGCCCTCGGCTCCGACGACGCTCGTGGCTACTTCGCCGCCATGTACGCCCGGGTCACCGGGCGGATCGAGACGGCGATCGGCGACGGCCGGTTCTCCGACGGCGACCGCATGGAGCAGTTCGCCTGCGCCTTCGCCGACTACTACCTGCTCGCCGCCAACGGAACCGTGACTCCGCCAGCGTGCTGGAACGCCGCGTGGGACGTGTCGGGCGACCGGTCGCTGCTCATCGCCCAGCACCTCCTCCTCGGCATCAACGCCCACGTCAACCACGACCTCGCCCTCACCGTGGTCGAGATGGCCGCCGAGCGGGGCGACATCGGGTCGATCCGGCCGGACTTCAACGCGGTGAACGAGATTCTCGCCGAGACCTACGCGGA
>SKKL01000061.1 GCA_007121465.1 Acidimicrobiales bacterium
GCGGGCGATCCGCAATCGGCGTGCGGTGATCGCGCCCGTACGCGATCACCGCGCCGAGCTCGTCGACCGACTCGAACGGCTCGCCGGCGATGCCTGAGACACCTCGGGCGCTCCGACGCCCACATCCGACTGACCACCCCGGACTCACCGACGGCGAACCCATCGGACCCCATTTCGTCGCCCAACCAGTCAGTGCGACGGCCAGCGTCGCCTACCTGGCTGTAGGCGCGGACCTGTGGCGCCGACGCGGCACCGGCGACGACCCGTTGGGAGCTGGGTGCTACGCGCTCGCCGTCGCCGCCAACGGCATCGGGGGGATCGCCTTCCACGGCCCCGGCGACCGAGTATCCCGATGGCTCCACGATGCCGCTCTGTGCGCCACCCTCGGCGTCCAGGCGGCTCGCTCCCCGGGGGTCCCGTCACGTGGCGTCGCGATCGGGGCCACCGTGGTGCCCGGCATGATCGCGGTTGCGTGCGAGCCTCGGCTCACCAACGGCGTCGTCGCCGTCCTCGGCGGGGCGGCACTTGCTCGAGACCTGGCCAGTGCCCGCCGGGGGTGGCGCCCGGGCGCCATGCCGGTCGCCGTTGCGGTCGCGGCGACTGCTGCCGGGTTGGCGCTCCACCGCCTCGCCCGACCGACCTCACGAGCGCATCTGCTGAGGGCCTCACGGTTCGGCCATGCCGGGTGGCATGTGTTCAGCGCAGTGGGTCTGGCGGCGTGGGGTCACATGCGGAACTCTCCGAGGCCGTAGCGCACCGGCAGCCCCTGTGCACACCCAACGCGTCGTCTTCGCGACGTCGCACTCGCTTCCCCAAGCTCGCAGCCATGGCTGTCGTGGCCCTGGTCGCAACCGTGTTGCTCTCCCCTGGAGTCAGCAGCGCCGCCACCGCCGTCGACCTGGGGACGGCCGAGAGCTTCGCCGTGATCGGCTCGAGCACGGTGACCAACACCGGACCGTCCGTGGTCAACGGCGCCCTCGACGCGCAACCGATCCGACAGCCTCGACGATCCTGCTGCAGACCTGCATCGGGAACCAGCGGCTCCTCGTGCGGGGCACCCTGACCGCCACGCTGTAGCCGAGCGGCTGCGTGGATGCGGTCGTCAGCCGCCTCAGCGAGACGTGAGGGGCTCGGTTCTTGCGGCCTCGGACACGAACAGGTCGAGACCGAGATGGGTCGCCAGGTGCCGGGCAACCAACGTGCCGCGGACGCTGTTGCCTGCCTGGTCGAGAGGTGGCGAGAACGTACCGAGCCCGCCCTTGCCCGGTGACACGGTGACGATCCCGCCACCGATGCCGCTCTTGCCGGGGAGCCCGACCTCGTAGAGCCAGTCGCCCGATGTCTCGTACAGGCCCGCGGTGGCCATCACGGCAAGTGTGTACCGGCAGGTCGCCGCGCTGACGACCCGGACCCCTGTCACCGGGTTCACGCCGCCGTCGGCCAGCGTTGCGCCCATCACCGCCAGGTCGACAGCGGTCACCTCGAGGGCACATTGGCGGGTGTACAGGTCGAGGGTCTCGACCGGGTCACCGTCGAGGGTCCCGAGGCCCGCCAACATCTCGCTGATGTCCCGGTTGGTGCTGTTCGTGGCGCTCGCCGAGTCATAGACCTCGTGCCCGACTGCGAGCTGACGTCCGGCGAAGGCCGACAAGCCAGTGTGGATGGCCAGCCACCGCTCCCCAGCGTCGGCCCCCGGGACGAGCGATACGGTCGCGATCGCCCCGGGATTCACCATGGGGTTCGTTCGCCCCGATGGGTCGCGTGCGACTGCCTCGAGGGAGTTGAACGGAAGCCCTGTCGCATTGACGCCGAGGCGCTCGCGTACGGCATCGGGTCCCAGCGCCTCGCAGGCCAACGCGAACGTGAATGGCTTGACCACGCTCATGATGGGAAACGCCACGTCGCTGTCGCCGGTCGCGACCAGGTCGCCGCCAACGGTCGCGACACAGATGCCGAACTGGTCGGGTGGCACGTCGCCGAGGACCGGATAGACGTCGGACACGTCGCCGTCGGAATGGGAAGCGAATAGTCGGTGGGTCGCCTCGACGAGCTCGGTCACGGCGTCGAGTTCGGGCAGTGTGCCGGTCGATACGAACGGCGGATGGATCTCGGTCATCCGAACCACGAGAGGATCGACACCCCGGACCTCCAATAGCCGCTGAACCGAAATCCGGCGCCCCCCGAAACCGCGACAGGGGTTCGGTTCGTCATGAACGGAGAGACCACCGGACAATCATCAGTGAGGTGATCGTGCTGTCGGCCACCGGCGCACTGTACCGACTCGCCTCGGTTGGATGGTGAGTGGGCGGGTCCCGCCACCGGTGCTGGTTTCGTTCGAGCCAGCGGAAGGCGATGAACCCCCCATCGGACCTCGTCGAACTCGAAGGAGGTGACGCCTCCGTCGGCATCTTTGGTCACGAACACCAGGTCGATGATGCTGACGGTGTCGCTGTCGACGAGCTCGGTGAGGGCGGGGACCCACCCGTCTTCGAAGCGTCCACTCGGAACTCGATGATGACGTACTCAACGGGACCCATTTGGGTCCTCCTCTCCGAGCGGGCTACCACTCGAATTTTCGGTCGGTCTGTCACGCTCGTCGCTAATGCGGGCGCCCCGCGCGGAAACTGGCGTACTGTGACGAAAATTCCCGACCCCCTCGGGACAGCAGAGGAGCTCCTCCATGGAGATTGCGGTCGGTCCTGGTGCGGTCGAAGACGCATCGACACGTCTGGGCGGGGAAGGGTCCGAAGAGCGACGTCGTGACCGGACCCGGTCCTGATCCGGAGATCGACCGTTGGGGGTTCACCCTCGAGCTGTTCGCGGTCATCCTCATGTCGATGACAGCGATCCTCACCGCGTGGACCGGCTTCCAGAGCGCGAAGTGGTCCGGCATGATGTCGATCGAGTTCAGCGAAGCGGCCGCCAACCGAACCGAGTCGGTGCGCTGGTCGAACATCGCTTCCCAAGAGGTGAACCTCGACGTCGAGGTCTTCGTCGCCTGGGTCCAAGCCGTCGCCACCGATGACGATCCGCTGGCCGAGTTCATCGCCGACCGGTTTCCCGGTCGGCTGCGCGACGCGACCGACGCCTGGTTGCTCACCGATCCTCTGAACAACGCCGATGCGCCAAGGACTCCGTTCGATATGGACGAGTACGAACACGCCGCCGCCGACGAGGCGCTTCGGAGAGAGTCGCTCGCCGAAGCGGCTGCGGCGGAGGCGCGCATCGCCAACCAGCGCTCGGACAACTACGTGCTCGTCACCATCGTCTTCGCATCGGTACTCTTCTTCGCGGCGCTCAGCACCAAGCTCAAGCACCTCCGGCCGCGGTTGGTGTTGTTGGGTGTCGCTGGCGTCAGCTTCATCGCGGCAACGGGCGTCGTGTTCAGCTTCCCCATCCAGTGGTAGCGCGCTTCACATTCTCCGCAGTCCCTCCAAGAAAAGGAAGTCCCACCCATGGTCCTTGCCAATCTCGGTCTCGGCGACCTCATCTGGACGCTCTTCGTGGCGTTCCTCATGGTGTCCTACCTGATGGCCCTCTTCAGCGTGTTGATCGACGTGTTCCGCGACAGAGAGCTTCCCGGTGTCGCCAAGGCCCTATGGATCTTCGCCCTGCTCGTCCTTCCGCTGCTCACACTCCTCGTGTACCTCGTGGTTCGCGGGGGTGGCATGGCCGACCGGTCGGCCCGACAGGCCCAGCAGGCCCAGACCGAGGTCGACTCCTATATCCGAACCGTGGCGGGCGGGGCAGCGGGAGAGATCGCCCAAGCGAAGGCGCTGCTCGACCAGGGTGCGATCACCCAGGAGGAGTTCGACGTTCTGAAGCGGCGCGCTCTCAGCGAGACCTGACGTGTTCACCGCCCTGGTCGTCGCCGTCGTCGTCCTCCTCGTGGCCACGTTTCCGTCCACCTGGCTGCTCATGCTGTTCCTCGGCAACGTCGGGATCCACGTGTCGTACTTCGGAGTCCTGCCGCTCGGAATTCTCGTGTCGACTCTTCTCGGTGCCTCGACCAGCCGAGTAACGCATTGACCGAGGCGGGCGGATCGACCGCAACCGGCGAGCGTCCAGCGGCCGACCTGGAGCCGGCGACAGAGGCCCCAGCGTCGGCACCGCCCCGGTCGGCGCGCCGCCCGATCCTCGGCCGCCCGACCTTTGTCGGCCTGGCCGTGGCGCTGGTGTTCTGGTGGCAGTCCCTCATGCCGCTGATGCTGCCGCGAACGTGGTTGGCCCAGGCGGCGATCAGCGCGATCTGTGCCGCGGTTGGCTATGGCATCGGCACCCTTTCCGGATCGCTCGGCCATCGGATCCTCGATCGGTTCGATGCCGGGCCGTCGGTCGAGGCCCGTCAACGGGCCTGGACCCTCCTCGGTGTCGTCACTGCGGTCATCGTGATCGTCGGGTTGCTGGCGTGGCCTCGGATGCACACCGAGCAGCGAGCGCTGGTCGAACTCGGCCCAGTGTCGCGCCTGTCGGTCGTTCCGATGATCGCGCTCACCATCGTGCTCGGACTCCTGTTCGTCGTCGTCGGCCGCGTCATCGGCCGGGGAGTCAGCGCCATCAACCGGTTCAACCACCGGCACTTACCCCGGGCCGCGGCGCAGCCGCTCACCGTCATACTCGTCCTGATCATCGTGGTCTTCCTGGTTCGCGACGTTGCCATCGATCGCTCCGTGCAGGCCGCCAACTCCGCCTTCGGAACGCTCGACACGACCACCAACGAGGGCACCGAACAGCCGACGTCGCCCCTGGTGTCGGGTAGCCCCGACTCCCACGCCGACTGGGACGGTCTCGGTCGCCAGGGGCGTGAGTTCGTCGCCGACGCCACCGTCCTCGACGCCCTCGCCGACTTCCACGGTGATGGCGCGATCCTCGTGGAGCCCATACGGGTCTATGTGGGCAACCGCACCGCCGCGTCGGCCCGCGATCAGGCAGAGATCGCCGTCGCCGAACTGGTGCGGACCGGTGCCCACGAACGGTCGGTCGTGGTGGTGGCCACCTCAACGGGAACCGGCTGGATCGATCCCGACTCTGTCGCGGCGATCGAGTACCTTCATGCCGGCGACACCGCCGTCGTCTCGATGCAATACTCCTACTTGCCGAGCTGGGTCTCCACCTTCGTCGATCAGGGCAATGCCACCGACGCGGGCTCCGAGCTGTTCAACGCTGTTCACGAGTGGTGGGACGAGCTCCCCGCCGACGATCGACCCCTTCTGCTGGTGTTCGGACTCAGCCTCGGTTCCTACGGTGCCGAGGCCGCGTTCGCCGGGCCCGACGCGCCGTCCTCGGTGGCGAACATGGTGGCCCGCACCGACGGTGCGCTGTTCGTCGGGCCCACGAACGACAATGCTGTGTGGGGCCAGCTCACCTCCGCTCGCGACCCCGGCTCCCCGTTCTGGGCGCCGGTGTTCGACGACGGCCGCTCGGCTCGGTTCCTGACTCGTGACCCCGACGCGTCGCAACCTCCCGGTGACTGGGAGTCTCCGCGAATCCTGTACCTCCAGCACCCTTCTGATCCGGTCACGTTCTGGAGCTTCGACATGA
>SKKL01000122.1 GCA_007121465.1 Acidimicrobiales bacterium
AAGGCTGGCAACAAAGGCGAGGAGGCCGCCGCCTCGGCGGTCGAGATGGCCAACCTGTTGCGCGAGATCCCGGCGGGGGAGTGATGGCCCGCCACACCGGCACGGTGGGTGCCTTCGATGTGGAGGCCGGGCACGGCACCGTGCTCGACGACGACGGCCGCGAGTGGTTCTTCCACTGCACCGCCATCGCCGACGGGACACGGCGCATCGACAGGGGCACACCGGTGGACTTCGAGGTGGTCCCCGGTCAGCCGGGAGTGTGGGAGGCGGGCGACCTTCGCCCGACCTCCTGAGGTCTGCTCAGGCGGTGGTCTCGGGGCCGTCGCCGCCTGCCTCGTCACCTTCGAGCGCGGCGCGCACCTGCACGTAGGCGAGCTGGATCTGGGCGAGAGCGTCTCGCAGGGTGCGCCCGTCCTCGCCGAGCTCGGCCTCGACGGCGTCGAGGAGGCTGGCGAGGGCGTCGACCGCCAGCTTCGCCTCCGACAGTTGGGGCGACTCGGCGCCGAGGTGGATGGCCGCCAGCTCGTAGAGGCCCATGGCGTGGTTGGCGATGACCACCGCGGCGGGGGTCTCGAGCATGCGTTGGCGGCTCTCGGACATCTGGGCGATGAGCGCCTTGGCCTGCTCCTGCTCCTCGGGCGAGAGGCGGTCGAACTCGGCCCTCTGCTCGGGGCTGAGTCCCGCCAGGAGGTCGGGTCCGCCGGTGCTCGACGCGGCCTCGGTTCCAGCTCCCTGATCCCCACCGGGCTCGGAGGGTTGGTTCCGGTCCACGGGGTGCTCGCCGCCGGGGGTCCACAGGCTCATCGGGTCGATCCTTCGTCGTCGGGGGTCGGGCGTGGCCGTCGTGGCCACGCCCTGGTACTCTAGGCGCACAACCGAGAACGGAAAGCGGGGTTCCTACCCCCACCCCTCCACCGGTCCACCTCCACCCGAAGCTGTGGTGGTCGTGGACCACCAGGTGAGTCGGGTCGATCGACACGGCACTCGTCCTCCGGGGCGGAGGTGTCCGCGGACGTCGGCTTTCCGGCGTCCGTTCGTCGTTTTCGGCCTCTTCGGAGTTCGACAGCGGGGGGACGGGCAACCCACCCAACAGCGCCAAGAGAGGATCTGCGCATCGATGAGGAGTGAGTGGCAATAGCTGCGCCCGCCAACAACGAGCCCCGTATCAACGACCGCATCCGCGCCCGCGAGGTCCGCCTCGTGGCCGCCGACGGTGAACAGATCGGGATCAAGCCCCTTCCCGAGGCCCTGGCCATGGCACGCGAGCAAGAGCTCGACCTGGTGGAGGTGGCCGACAAGGCCAACCCGCCGGTGTGTCGGATCATGGACTACGGGAAGTACAAGTACGAGGCGGCCCAGCGCGCCAAGGAATCCCGCCGCAAGAGCACCAACATCGTCGTCAAGGAGATGAAGTACCGGCCCAAGATCGGGCAGGGCGACTTCGACACCAAGACCCGCAAGGTCGAGGAGTTCCTCGGCGAGGGACACAAGGTGAAGGTCACCATCATGTTCCGTGGACGCGAGATGCAGCACCCCGAACTCGGCAAGCGCATCCTCGACGATGTGGCCGAGACGGTGTCTCACCTGGCCCGGGTCGAGGTGGTCCCCAAGCTCGATGGCCGCAACATGATCATGGTGCTCGCTCCCGACAAGAAGGCCCAGGCCGCCACGGCCAAGCGGGAGGCCGACTCCTCCGAGGCCGGTCCCGACGACGGACCCGCCCCCGATAGCTGAACGATTCCCCGCTCCCCCGGTCCCGGTGGGGCCGGGGCCCGACTTTCCTGGTCCTCATGGGGCCGGGACCGACGATGAGGTATCTCCATGCCCAAGATGAAGACCCATAGCGGGGCCAAGAAGCGTTTCAAGGTCACCGGTTCGGGCAAGATCATGCGCCGCAAGGCGTTCCGCGGCCACTTCCTCGAGAAGAAGCCGTCTACCCGCACCCGCCGTCTCGCCCGACCTGCGGAGGTCACCGGCGGCGATCGCGCCAACGTCCAGCGCCAGCTGGGCCTGCGCTGATCTGACGACGGTCGTCCCCACCTCCCCGATCTGAAAGGAGCGCACCATGGCTAGGGTCAAGCGCGCTGTCCACTCCAAGAAGCACCGCCGGTCCACCCTCGAGAAGGCCAAGGGCTACTACGGCAACAAGAGCCGGTCCTACCGTGCCGCCAACGAGCAGGTCATGCACTCGGGGCAGTACGCCTTCCGTGACCGCCGGGCCCGCAAGGGCGAGTTCCGCAAGCTGTGGATCCAGCGGATCAACGCGGCGTGCCGCCAGCACGACATGAGCTACAGCCGATTCATCGCCGGGCTCCGACTCGCCGAGATCGACGTCGACCGCAAGATCCTCGCCGACCTCGCGGTCACCGAGCCGGCGGCGTTCGGCTCCCTGGTCGAAGCCTCCCGAGCGGCTCTCGACGCCAGCGGTTCCACCGCGGACTGATCTCCTCCTGTCGATGCCGGCGTTGGCCGCATCCAATCGACGTGTGCGTGAACTGCGGCGCCTCTTGGGGCGCCGCAGTGCGCGTCACGACGCCGGTCGGTTCGTCCTCGAGGGGCCGACCCTCATCGCCGACTCGTTGAGCCGGGGGGTGTCGCCGGAGACGGTGTTCGTCGCCGACGACGCTGGGCCCGACCTGGCCGAGGTCGCCGATGCCGCCGCGGCGGCGGGCAGCCAGGTCCATCGGGTCGCTCCCGGCGTCCTCGACGGGCTCGGTGAGGTCGTGACGCCCCGACCGATCTTGGCGGTGGCGCCACTGGTGCCGGCGTCGCTCGAGGCGGTGATCGCCCGGGCCGTCGAGCGCCGCCGACACGTCATCCTGCTCGACGAGGTGCGCGACCCCGGCAACCTGGGCACGATCATGCGGGCCGCCGAAGCATCGGGCGCAGCGGGCGTGGTGTGCTCGCCGGGCACGGTCGACCCGTGGTCGCCGAAGGTGGTGCGCTCCTCGGCCGGCGCGGTCCTCGGGGTCCCCGTGGTCCTCGGCGAGGGAACGCTCCCCGCCGTCGCGAGTCTCCAGCGTGCGGGCGTTCCCACCTGGGCCACCGTGGTGGACGGCGGGACCCCTCTCGATGAGGTCGATCCGGGGGGCCCGGTCGCCTTCCTCCTCGGGAACGAGGCCCACGGCCTCGAACCCGACACGATCGCCGTAGTCGGGCGCTCGGTGACCATTCCGATGGAGGGACGGGTCGAGTCGCTGAACGTGGCGATGGCCGCCACGATCCTGTGCTTCGAGGCCGGTCGGCGACATCGGAGTCGGACCGAATCCGATTGGACGCGTGAGCCTCCACCGGACAAGGTGATCGGTCCATGATCGAACAGCTCGAACACCTGGAACGGGACGGCGTGGAGGCGGTGGCGGCGACGACCGACCTCGACGAGCTGCGCGCCCGCGAGAGCGAGCTCCTCGGCAAGAAGTCGCAGCTGACCACCCTCAAGTCCGGTCTCGGTCGACTCGAGCCCGACGAGCGGCGCGACGCCGGGGCGCGCCTCAACGAGTGCCGTCGCCAGATCGAGGCCGCCGTGTCGGCCCGTCGATCCGAGCTCGAGGCCGAGGCTCGGCTCGAACGGCTGGAGGCCGAACGTCTCGACCTCACCGAGGTGATCGACGGCCCTCGCCTCGGCCACCTCCACCTGGTCACCCAGGCTCACGACCAGCTCGAGGACACTTTCGTCGGGATGGGATTCACCGTCGCCGAAGGTCCCGAGATCGAGACCGAGTGGTACAACTTCGGTGCGCTCAACTTCCCGCCCGGGCACCCCGCCCGCGCCATGTACGACACTCTGTACGTCGATTACGGCGATCCTGAGTCGACCTTGCTGCGGACCCACACCTCGCCGGTACAGATGCGGGTGATGGAGCAGAACGAGCCACCGATCTATGTGGTGTGCCCCGGTCGGGTGTTCCGCAGCGACACCCCCGACGCCAGTCACATGCCGGTGTTCCACCAGATCGAAGGCCTCGTCGTCGACCGGGGCATCACCATGGCCGACCTGGCCGGAACCCTCGACGAGTTCACTGCCGCCTACTTCGGGCGCGACATCCACACCCGGTTGCGGCCCTCGTACTTCCCCTTCACCGAACCCTCCGCCGAGTTCGACATCACCTGTGTCATCTGTGAGGGTGAGGGATGCCGGACCTGTGGTCGCACCGGCTGGATCGAGCTCGGTGGCTGCGGGATGGTCCATCCCAACGTGTTGCGCAACGGCGGCATCGACCCGGAGATCTACACCGGGTTCGCTTTCGGCTTCGGCACCGACCGCCTCTCGCTCATGCGCTACGGCATCAGCGACCTGCGTGACATGTTCAGCAACGACATCCGCTTCCTGCGTCAGTTCTGACGATGCCGAGAACCACCGTGCATGGTCAGTCCTCTCCCGCTCTTGTCGCTTCCGGTGGCGGGCCGCTCGGGCCCTGGGGCCCGCTCACACGAAGGAGCCACCGATGAAGGTGTTGCTGTCCTGGCTGCGTGAGTTCGCCCCGGTCGAGGGTGATCCCGCCGACATCGGCCACACCCTGAGCGACCTCGGCATGGCCGTCGAGTCGATGGATCGTCTGGGCGAAGGCCTCGACGGCATCGTCGTGGCCCGGGTGCTCGACCTGCGGCCGCATCCCGACGCCGACCGCATCCAGCTGGTCGACGTCGACGCCGGCGACGGCGAGGCCCTGCAGATCTGCTGTGGCGCGTTCAACATGGCCGTCGGCGACCTCGTCCCCCTCGCCACCATCGGGACCACCATGTCCAACGGCATGGAGATCGCCCGTCGCAAGATGCGAGGCGAGTGGTCGAACGGCATGCTCTGCTCGAGCCAGGAGCTGGGTCTCGGTGACGATGACGGCGGCATCATGGTCCTCCCCGGAGGTGCCGAGGTCGGGACTCCATTGACCACGGCGCTCGGGATCGAGGCCGACGTGCTCTACGACCTCGAGATCAACCCGAACCGGCCTGACGCCATGTCGGTCGCCGGCGTCGCCCGCGACCTGGCCGCCCGACTCGGTGTGCCCTTCACCCTTCCCGATCCCGACGTCGCCACTTCCGACGGCGTCTCGGCGGGGGAGCGGGCTGCGGTCGAGATCCTCGACGGAGACCTCTGTGGACGCTTCGTCGCCCGCGTGCTCCACGACGTCGTCGTGGGTGACTCGCCGGCCTGGATCGCCAACCGTCTCACCGCGATGGGCATGCGTCCGATCAACAGCCTGGTCGACATCTCCAACTACGTGATGCTCGAGCTGGGGCAGCCCAACCACGCCTACGACCTCGCCCGCCTCGGCGGCGGCGGTCTCCGGGTGCGACGAGCACGCGACGGCGAGTCCCTGGTGACCCTCGACGACGTGGAGCGTCGTTTCGTCACCGACGACCTGTTGATCTGCGACCTCGACGATGCGCCGGTCGGCATCGCGGGCATCATGGGCGGCGCCGACACCGAGATCTCGTCGGGAACCACCGACGTGTTGCTCGAGCTGGCCTGGTTCCAGCCCCTCGCGGTCGCCCGGACCGCGCGCCGCCTGGGGCTGCGGTCGGAGGCCTCGGCTCG
>SKKL01000006.1 GCA_007121465.1 Acidimicrobiales bacterium
CTCGCCGAGCCCGCAAGGAGCAGCCCGTCGCCGCGTGGACCCTCGACGCGACGCCGACGCACCGCGTGCTCGACGAGGACCCGTCCGGCGCCGTCATCTACGTGGGCCGCATGCCGGTGTTCGACCGCCGAGGCGGAGTGGCAGGGTTCCATCTGCTCATCGACGAGCTCGACTCGAGCTCGTCACCCGAGACCGGTCGGTGGTCTCCCAGCACCGACGCTCGCCGCTCGCGCCAGGTCCTCACCAGAGCGTTGCTCGAAGTCGGTCTCGACTCCCTCATCGGCGGCCGGCTCGGCTTCGTCGAGGTGCCCCTCGACGTTCTGACCAGCGGTGCCCACCTCGCCCTGCCGCCCCATCGGATGATCTTCGAGGTGACCGGCGAGATCGACGCCGAGGGCATGCAGGCCGTTCGCGAGGTGCGCGACGAGGGCTACCGGGTGCTTCTGGCCGAGCCGGACCGGGCCCATCACCCCGAGGGCGCACTGCGGTACTGCGCCGGCGCCCGGGTCGATGGATCGCGGCCCGACGCCGACAGCATCCTGAACCGGGTTCTGGAGTGGGCGCCACGGTCCCAGGTGCTCGTCCACGGACTCGCTGACGACACCGATGCCGACCGGTTCCGCTCCGCGGGCGCAACATGGATCCGCGGCGACCTCCTGCGCCCACCCGAACAGGTCGACGAGCCCACCATCCCTCTCCAGCGCCTGACGGTGCTCCAACTCCTGTCCGAGCTCGAACGCCCCGACGTCGACTTCGACGACATCGACCGGCTGATCAGCATCGATCTCGGGATGTCCTACAAGCTGCTGAGGATGGCCAACTCGAGCTACCTCGCTCTCGAGCGGCGGGTCGAGCGAACCAGGGACGCCATCGTCTATCTCGGCATCGACACGGTCCGGGCCGCGGCTGCGCTCCTCGCTCTGTCCGAGGCGACCGACCACCCGCCCGAGATCGTCCATCTCAGCCTCGTGCGGGCACGACACTGTGAGGAGTTGGTGCGCGCCAAGCACCCCGAGCTCACCCATGCCGCCTTCACGACGGGCCTGTTCTCCACCCTCGACACCCTGCTCGGGTTGTCGATGGACCAGATCCTGTTGCGGATCCCGGTCGCCGACCACATCGCCGACGCTCTCCGTGAGCGAGAAGGTGTCCTCGGGATGGTCCTCGAGGTGGTCACCGCCTACGAGCGCGGCGACCTGGTGCGCCTCACCCGCCTCGGCGCGGATCCGTCGACCACCGTGCTCGGCTACCGGCGGGCGCTCGCCTGGATGAACGAGATGCTCCACGGCCTCGAAGGCAGTCCCCGAGACTCCCATTGAGGTCCGGCGAGTGCGCGCCGGTCCGGGCGCGCCGAACCCGCCGGGCCGGGTGAGGTCTCGCCCGGGCGGCAGGTTCGGACACTCCCGACCGGCAAGTGAGGTAACCAGCAGGGAGAAGGGTGAGCGGGACTCAGTACCCGGCGACGGCGGTGCCGGCCATGGAGTCGACGTTGCGCTCGTCGTCGAGGCCTTCGATGCCGAGGCGACGGATCTCATCGGCCGAGCCGTGGGCGCCGTCGAGGCGCGTCCGCCAATCGGCGTGGGAAGCGATCTCCGCCGCGAAGCGGGCCTTGCGGATGGCAACCCGGCCGACCGGCTTGGCCTCGTCGGTGGGCCGGTACTGGGCCTCGAGCCCATCGCGGATCATCTCGACCGCGTCGGCGCGGAGCTGGGAGACACGGGAGGGGGTGACTCCGAGGAAGTCGGCGATCTCCTCGAAGGAGCGCTGCTCGAAGTAGTGGCCGATGATGACCACCCGGTGGCGCTCGGGGAGGTTCTCGAGCGCACCGCGCAGGTAGCCCTTGAGCTCTTCCTGCTCGAGGGTCTCCTCGGCGTTCGAGGCACTGCGGTCGATCAGCCGATCGAGAGGGCTCGTCCCCTCGTCGTCGCTCGGACGGACCTCGAGGGACTGGACGACGCCACGGTGGACCCGACCACGCAGCTCGTGCAGCTCGGTCTCGGTCACGCCGAGCTCGTCGGCCAGCTCAACATCGCTCGGGGTGCGGCCGGTGCGGGCGGCGAAGGCCTGGGTGGCGACGTCGGCCTGGCGGGCCATCTGGCGGGTGGAGCGCGGAGCCCAGTCGGCGCTGCGCACGGCGTCGAGCACCGCACCTCGGATCCGACGGGCGGCGTAGCGACCGAAGGGAACACCCCGCTCCTCCTCGTACCGTAGGGCGGCTTCGACCAGACCGAGGGTGCCAGCGGCGATCAGCTCGCTGCGATCGACGTGCCGAGGGAACCCGGCACTGGCGCGGAGCACGAGGTGCTCGACCAGTGGCAGATGCGAGTCCACGAGTGCCTGCTGCTCGGCGTTCATCTTCTGGTTGCTCCCCTGAGTCATCCGTTCCACGACAGGTGCATCGGCGACCTCCTGAACGCGACTGGAGCCCTTTTTCGGTTACCCATCGGGAATGAGCCGGGGGCCCCATGCCGAAGGACCCAGAGCCGAGACAACCGTCACCTGTTGGTAGGTCGTGTGACCCGGTAGAGGGGTGTCACGCCCGCCCCGACGCTCACCCCCGCGCGGCGGGTCAGTCCGAACGCGGGGCGCGGGGCAAACGACCGAGATCGGCCGAGCTCACCGCGGCGGCGGACTGGTTGGCCCGCTGGATCTCGGCGTGGACCTCTTCTCGGTGCACCGTGACGCTGCGGGGCGCGTCGATGCCGAGGCGGACCTGGTCGCCGCGGATCTCGAGGATGGTGACGACGACGTCGCCACCGATCACGATCGACTCGTTGGAGCGACGTGACAGAACGAGCATCAGGCTCCCGCCAGGGGGACCTGGGCCGAGTATCCCGAGTCACCGAGGACGATCTGTCGTCCCGAGCGGGTGGTGGCGTTCACGACGAGGGGACCGAGGAGATTGGCGGTGACCGCCTCGTCGGTGAAGGTGAGCAGACACAGGACCACCGCATCGACCGGGTCGACGATGTCGAGGGCAGCGCGGTCGACCTCGGGGAGCTCGGGCTCGTAGTCGGGGAAGAATGCCCACGGGACCGCCGCGAGGAAGGCCAGGTGGGGGTCGTCGAGCGCCTGGAGCCAGAAGTAGGTGGCGTCGTCGCCGGCATCGACCAGGGCGAACCGTCGGGCGTCGGGAAACCCGAGCAATCCGTCGGGGAACTCGAGGACCTTGGACTCGTCGACCTCGACCGAGCCGAGACGTTCGGACTCAATGAGCACTGTTGGAGCCTACCGACTCGCCGGGGGCGGGGGTGGAACCCCCCGCGAGACCGGAGTCGTCACCGTCCGGGTCGTCTGTCTCGCCGAGACGATCTGTCGGGGTCGGGCCGACCAGGGCGAAGGCCCCGGCCACCAGCCCGACCGACAGCCAGGTGACGACGAGGGTGGCGGCATAGATGGCGAGCGCGGTCGGCACCGCCCACCGGCCCATCACCGCGGCCGACAGCACGGGCGAGGCCACGAGCGTCCCGACGAGCAGTGTCACCCCGAAGTGCCAGGTCGGCTCGGGACTCGACAACTCCTTCGCCACCCGGTCAGCGAGCTGGTCCTCACGCATCGCGATGCTCATCGATCCTCCGTTCATAGAGAAGGGCTGCCCACAGCTCACTGGTCGCCGGGCGCCCGTCGAAGGCGAACACCGGTAGATCGAGCTCGAGGAACAGCTCCGGTTCGGCTGCGGTGTCGACCTCGACCACGTCGAGCCCGTCCACCCCGCCGAGAGCGAGCGACTTGGTCTGCAGCTGGTCGGTGAGCTGCCACGCCCGGGCGACGAGCCGAACCTGGTCGGCGCCGATCGCAGCGAGCATCGATGCTGCCCAGGCGTGGCCCTCGCGGCCGGGCGACAACTCGACCACCACCACGGTCGCGTGGCCACAGTCGGCCCAGCGCCGAGCCCGGCTCCGGGCCTGTGTCGGGGTGGTCAGCTCCACCCAGGGCGGGGTGCCCTCGACCGACTCGGGTCGAGCGATGAGCACGTCGCCGGAGTCGAGCCCGTAGCCCGCGGCGAGAGCAGCGGCGGCAACCCCAGCCGACGAGGTCTCGCCGACCACGGCGATCACCGGATCGGACCTCTCCGGCAGGGTGCGACTCGGGACGAGCGTCTCGAGGTGGGCGAGGAGCTGGGAGAGCTCGAGATCCCGGAGTCGGGCGGTCCGAGGGGCGGGAACCGTCGTCGACGAGCGTGCCACCGTGGTGGGGGCGGTCGCCGTCGCGGTCGACGCCGCGGGACGGTCCTCACCTGCTCTCGACCCCGTCGCATTCGACGAGCCGACCCCGAACACCGCCTCGCGATGGGCCGACGCGAGAGCGAGGGCGAACGCATCGGCCGATACGGGCTCGTCCTGTGGGCCGCCGGCACCGCTCCGGCCGTCCGGGTCGTTGTCGTCGCCGAACGAGGTGTCCTGCCGATCGTCCACGGCGAGAGCCCACTCGATGAGGGGATCGAGCTCACCGGTCTCGACCTGTCCGGCAGCCGGCCGCGTGGTCGTGCCGGGACCGGGCCCATCGGAGGTGACGCCCTCGTCGCGGTCTCCCTCGGAAGGGTCGACCTCCACGGTGATCTCGTACCACTCCTTCGCGAAGAAGCCGGCGACTCCTCCGCGTCGGAACTGGCGGGCGTCGACGATGGTCACGTCGGGCCCGAGCTCGCGCTGGACCTGCTCCAGAAGCTCTTCGATGTTCGGTCCGTCAAAGCTGAGCTGGTTGTTCAAGGCTCACCATCCCGAGGGTCTCGATGGTCAGGTGCTCGGCCAACTCGTCATAGGAGAGGACCGGCAGTTGGGGAAGAACCCGCACGAGGAACCGCCGCAGCGGTCCCCGCAGAGTGGGGGCACAGACGAGGACCGGGGAGCGGCCGGTCTGTTCGGCAGCCACGAGGCGGTCGGCCGCTGCCCGACTCACCGCTTCGGCCGCGTCGGGATCGATGGCGAGGAACCGCCCCTCCTCACCCGGCTGGATCGAGGTCACGAGGGTGCGCTCGAGGAGGGGGTCGAGGGTGATGACCGAGAGCGTGCCGTCGTGGGCGTACCCCTGGGAGATGGAGGGCCCCACCGCGGCGCGTGCGGCCTCGACGAGCTGTTCGGGGTCTCGCGTGGAGCGGGCCCGCTGGCCGACCGCGTCGAGGATGCGCACCAGGTCCCGGATCGACACCTGCTCGGCGAGGAGTCCCTGCAGGACCATCTGGATCTCGCCGGCACCGATCTGGGCTGCGGTGAGGTCCTCCACGATGGCCGGATCCGAGCGACGGACCAGATCGACGAGGCCTTTGGTGTCCTGGCGGCTGAGCAGTTCGGGGGCGTGACGCCGGCAGATCTCGGCGAGGTGGGTGGTGATGACCGAGGCGCGATCGACGACGGTGCCTCCGACGGCCTCGGCGTGGGCGCGGTGCCCGGTGGGGATCCACTTGGCGGGAAGCCCGAACACCGCCTCGCGGGTCTCGGGACCGGGTAGGGCAGCCAGGTCGTCGGCGATGACGAGCACCTGACCGGGGGGCGCCGATCCCCTGCCCACCTCGACGCCGTGGAGACGGACGACGTAGGTGCCGAGGGGAAGATCGAGGTTGTCCCGGGTCCTCACCGGCGGGATGATCACGCCCATCTCCATGGCCAGCTTGCGCCGTAGGCCGCGGACTCGGTCGAGGAGGTCCCCGCCGGCGGTGGGATCGACGAGGTCGATCAGGTCGACGGCCAGTTCCAGGCTCACCGGCTCGACCTTCATGGTGCGGGCCAGCTCGGCGGGATCGTCGGGGTCGGGCGGCGGGGCGATGCGCTCCGGCTCCACCTGCTCGAGGGCACGGGCCTCGGCGCCGAGGCGCTGGCCGACCACGAAGAGGCTGCCGCCGACGACGAGGAACGGCAGGATGGGGAGCCCGGGGACGAAGCCGAGGCCGACCAGGGCGATCCCTCCGGTCTTGAGGGCGTGGTGCTGGGCGGCGAACTGCCGGAAAACGTCGGTGCCGAGATCGGACTCGCCGGCAGCCCGGGTGACGACCAGGCCGGCGGAGATCGACACGAGGAGGGCGGGGATCTGCGAGACGAGGCCGTCGCCGACGGTGAGCAGGCTGTAGCGGGCCACCGCGTCGCCGACGGGGAGACCGAGCTGGGCGACACCGATGACCAAGCCGCCGATGAGGTTGATGACCGTGATGATGATGGCGGCGATGGCATCGCCTTTCACGAACTTCGACGAGCCGTCCATCGCGCCGTAGAAGTCGGCTTCGGCGCTGATCTCGGCCCGGCGACGGCGGGCTTCCTCATCGTCGATCACGCCGGCGTTGAGGTCGGCGTCGATGGCCATCTGCTTGCCGGGCATGGCATCGAGGGTGAACCGGGCGCCCACCTCGGCAACGCGGGTGGCGCCGTTGGTGATCACGACGAACTGGATGATGATCAGGATCAGGAACACGACGAGCCCCACGACCAGCGACCCGGCGATGACGAAGTTGCCGAAGGCGGCGATCACCTCTCCCGCCTCGCCCCGACTGAGGATCAGCCGCGTCGAGCTGACGTTCAGCCCCAGCCGGAACAGCGTGGCGACGAGCAGCAGGGACGGGAAGACGGCGAGGTCGAGGACCCGGCTCACGTTGAGAGAGGCGAGAAGGAGGAGGACCGCCGCTGCGATGTTGATCGTCAACAGGAGGTCCAGCAGCCACGTGGGCAGCGGGATCACCATCATCGCCACCACGAAGATGACGGCGGCGGGGAACAGGGTCCTTCCGATGCGTCGGTCGCTCACAGCTCTCGTTCGGTGCCGGGCGTCCGTGCCGGTCGTGGTTCCCGCCGTCCTGGCGAGAGGTCCTGCTCAACGCCGGGGCGAAGAGCTCGTCATCGTCTGGCGGGTGATCGGCGGCGCGCGGCCCCCGATGAGGCTATGGAGAGATCTCGTCACCGGACCCGGTCTCGTCGTCGAGCGCGCCCCCGGTCCCGACCCCAGCCGCCACCGGTCCACGGGACCGGATGCGGCGCCGGTTCTGGTTGGCCGATGCGAGGTCGGACAGCTCGAGGTCCCAGGTGACGGGCACCTCGAGGGTGTGTTCGGAACTGGCGGACGGCCGGGCACGGAGGCGGTGGACGAAGGCGAGGATCGTGGCGACCCCCTCGAAGAGCTCTCGGGGGATCTCCTCGTCGGTCCGGCAGGTGGCGTACAGGGCTCGGGCGAGCGGCCGGGACTCCACGATGGGCACCCCCGACATACGGGCTTCGTGGCGGATGCGGGTGGCGACCGCGTCGCCGCCCCGCGCCACCACCCGGGGGGCGCCGGTCTCGGGCCGGTAGCGCAGGGCGACCGCCACATGGGTGGGGTTGGTGAGCACCACGTCGGCGTCGGTCACGGTCGCGATCATCCGGTTGCGGGACATCTCCATGCGGACCGCCCGCTGCCGGGCACGGGTGTGGGGGTCGCCTTCGATGTTCTTGTTCTCCTGCTTCACCTCGTGCTTGGTCATCATCATGTCCTTGTCGGTCTTCCAGCGTTGGAAGGCGTAGTCGGCGAGGGCGATCACGAGGCCGACGACCGCAGTGATGCGCACGATGGCCATCGTGCTGGTCGCGACGTAGGAGATCGAGGTGCGGAGCTCGAACTGCTGGTCTCCGATGAGATCCCGTGCCACTCCGTAGAGGAGGGGGATGGAGACCAGGCCGACGACCCCCATCTTGGCGATGCCCGTTGCGGCCTGCCATGCGGTCCGCACCGAGAAGAGGCGCTTGAAGCCCTGGACCGGGTTGACCCGCTTGACCTGGGGTTTCACCGGCTTGCCGGAGAGCACGAAGCCCACCTGGGCGAGGGTGACACCGATCGACAGGAACATGGCGGCCAGCAGGAACAGCACCAGTACCGCCAGCACCGACGTGACCAGTCCTCCGGCGATGTTGTTCATCACCGCGGGGCTCGGGTCGGACATCACCTCGGGCAGTCGGCCGAGGGAGTCGGCCAGACGGTCGCCGACGGCCCCGATCAGCAGCGGGATGACGAAGGAACCACCGAGGACCGCGATCCACCCGTACAGGTCCTGGGACTTGGCGATCTGGCCTTCCTTGCGCGAGTCCTTGCGCTTCTTCGGCGTCGCCTTCTCGGTCTTGGAGGCCTTGTCCTCACCTGCCGGCATCGCCTATCCGCCCAACCAACCGCTCGGGGCCATGACCGCCTGCTCCACGATGCGGGCCACCGCTCCGGGGAGGACGGCGAGGACCATTCCTCCGAGGAAGATGAGAACCAACACCTTCACGTTGAAGCCGATCACGAGGATGTTGATCTGGGGGGCCGCCCGGGTGAGCAGACCGAGCGACACCTCGGCGAGGAAGAGCGCGGCAAGCATCGGAAACGCGATCTGGGCGGCGGCGACGAAGAACGTGGTGACGTTGGTGGTCAAGAACTCGGCGAGGCCCTCGATCCTCAGACCCCCGAGCGGCGCCGCCTCGAAGCTGGCCAGCAGCCCGCTGACCAACATGAGGTGACCGTCGATGGCGAACAGGATGGTGATCGCCACGATCTGGAACAGCCGGCCCATCGGGGTGGACGCCGCGTTGGAGAACGGGTCGTAGAGCGACGCACTGGAGAACGCAGCAGCCATGTCGATCATCTGGCCTGCCGCCTGCACGGCGGCGAACAGGAGCTGGACGACGAAACCGAGTGCCAGCCCGATGAGGGCCTGGTAGGCGAGCATCCAGATGAAGGTCCAGGTCTCGAGGACCTCGGGTCCGGCATCGAAGGTGGGGGCGATGATCCACGCCAGTCCCACCGAGATGGCGACCTTGACCCTCGCCGGGATGGCGTTGGAGTTGAACGGGGGCGCGACAGCGATCCACGCTCCGGTCCGCACGAGGGCGAACAGGAACCCGGCGACCAGCTCGGGGTCGAAGTCGATGATCACCTCAGCGTCCCGTGCGGCCCATCAGGACAACAGGCTGGGGACGAGGTCGAACATGGCCTCGGTGAAGGTGACCGCCTCGGCGAGCATCCAGGCCCCGCCGACCAGGAGGACCACCGCGGTCCCGATGAACTTCGGGACGAAGGTGAGGGTCGGCTCCTGGATCTGGGTCACCGACTGCACCAGTCCGATGCCGAGGCCGAGGCCGAGCGTCGTCAACAGGATCGGTCCGGCGAGCTTGGTGGCGAGCAGCATCGCCTGGAGCCCGATCTGGACCACCATCGCATCGGTCATCGCAGCCTCCTCACCGATAACTCTCGAGCAGGGTCCGGGCGATGAGGGACCACCCGTCGACCATGATGAACAGCAGGATCTTGAACGGGAGCGACACGAACACCGGTGGCAGCATCATCATGCCGAGTGACATCAGGACCGCCGAGACCACCAGGTCGATGATCAGGAACGGTACGAAGATCACGAAACCGATGATGAAGGCGCTCTTCAGCTCGGAGAGGATGAACGCCGGAGCGACGGTGGTGAGGGGCAGGTCCTCGACTGCTTCGGGCGCCTCGTCCCCCGACGCGGCGACGATCATCTGCAACTCGCCCTCGCGGGTGTTGGCGAGCAGCCAGTCCTTCAGGGGGACCGACGCTGCCTCGAAGGCCTCACCCTGACTGACCTCGCCGGCAAGGAGGGGTTGGAGCCCTTCCTCGTTCATGGCCGAAAGGGTCGGCGCCATCACGAAGAACGAGAGGAACAGGGCCAGCCCGATCACCACCTGGTTCGGCGGGATGGTCTGGAGTCCGAGCGCGTTTCGGGTGAGGGACAGCACGATCACCATGCGGGCGAAGCTCGTGAGCATGATCAGCAGCGACGGAGCGACCGAGAGCACCGTCAACACGAGGATGATGACGATCCCCTGGCTCGGGGCCTCCCCACCGCCCAGATCGATCGAGATCGACGCGCCGGGGCCCTCGGTGTCGTCGTCGCCCATGCCGGGGCCACCCGGCACTCCGGGCGCGGGAGGAACGGGCGGTTCGGGGGCGACCTGGGCCGATGCCGGGCCCATCACCACCAGGACGAGGACCACCAGCAGTGCGGCGGCGACACCGAGGCGGCCGAGGATCCCGCGGAGGCTGGGTTCGGGTCGATCGGAGCGCTGCCGGCGCGGCAACGGACGAACGGACATGGAGACACCTCAGCGGCGACTCCGGGTTGCTACGACCGTCGGACGGTCGCCTCCCGGAGGGCCTCGAAGAAGTTCATCCGTGCCGGCTCGGGAACATCGGGGCTCGACGACCACGGCAGCTGAGCCGGGACGGTCGATCCGAGGATCGGGCCGCCGGCATCGTGCCGGCCGGAGCGATCGAGTTCCACTGGAGGCGCAGTCCGTTCGGCCTCTGTGTTCATGGGAATGCTGTTCAGGGGGGCGTCGGCGACGGGGCGCGGTGCCCGAGCCGACTCGTAGCGGTCGATCAGCTCCGGCGCCTCGGCGAGGAGGGTCACCTGCTGTTCGGTGACGCCGACGATGAGTCCGCGTCCTCCGACCCGCACGACTGCGACCGAGGATCCTCGAGAGAGGGTGGTGCGGTCGAGCACGTCGAGGCGGGGGCCGTCGTCGTTGCGGCCGAGGCCGAGTCCGAAGCCGAGACCGCCGCGGCGGCGCAGCACCTTGGCCGCCACGAGGATGATCGCGACGACCATCCCCAGGGAGGCCACGAGGCGGATCAGCACCTCGACCGCGTTGATCTCGGGCGACATCAGATGTTCTCGGCCCGGTCGACGATCTCGGTGATGCGAACGCCGAACTCCTCGTCGATGACGACGACCTCTCCCCGGGCGAACAGGGTTCCGTTCACCAACAGATCGATCGGGCTTCCGGCGATGCGGTCGAGTTCGACGACCGATCCGGGCGTGAGCGAGAGCAGGTCCGCGACGGTCATCCGAGCCCGACCGAGCTCGGCGGTGACGTTCATCTCGACGTTGCGGAGGAGGCTGAGCGAGCGTGATCCGTCGGCGGCACCCGGGGCGGTCGGGATCGCGGCCGCCACCGCCGCTTCGGCGGCGGGCGTGGCGCGAGGCGAAGGAACCTCGGGCAGATCCATGCCGCCGATCTGCTCGGTGTCATCGGCCTCGAGCGACGGAGGCGGCGACGGAGCGGATTCGGGAGCGGCCGACTCGGCGCCGGGGATCCCGATGCCGAGCGTGGCGACGTGGTCGACACCGAGAAAGAGTCCGGCGGCGATCAGCAAAGAGCCACCCGCCCCCGAGACGGGGAGGCCGGCGAGGCCGATTGGACCGATGCCGAGTCGGGCCTGGGTGGGATCGACGTCGTGGGTGCCGGCGAGCTCACCGATCACGCCGGACAGAGCGCCGGCGAGACCATCGGCGTCGCTCAACCCGAGCGCCTTGAGCAGGCCGGGTGACACGACGATGACGAGTTGCTGAGCCGGTTCGGGACCGGCGGGCACGACGAGGACGAAGGCGTCCTCGGAGGGGAGGAGCTCGTCGAGGATCTCCTGGGAGTCGGCAGGGCCGGCGGCAAGACCGTCGGCCGGGAAGCGCTGGGCGGCGTCTTCGATCCGCTCGGTCAGCTCGGCGGCGATGCCGGCAGCTGTGGTGGTCGGGGTCATCGGGGACCTCCTTCGAGGTGGCGGTGCGTGGCGGAGGACGAGGAGATCCGGTCGACGATCTGGGCGGCGAGCCGCTTACCCGCCTTGGCCGGACGAACCTCGAAGGTCGGGATGTCGTCCACCGAGGCGACGAGAGGTGCAGCGGTGGAGTGGTCGAGGGCGACGACATCGCCGACCTCGAGGTCGAGCAGATCGCCCGAGGTGAGCCTCACCTGGTCGAACTCGACGACGAGGTCGATGGGCACGTCGAGAAGGCGGGCGGCCAGTCGTTCCCTCATGATCTCGAGGTCGCCGCGACCGGCCTGGGAGTGGTTGGCCGCTTGGGCGATCGTGTCGAGGATCGGCTGAAGGGCCGAGTAGGGGAAGCACAGCGACGCGACGTTCTCCTCCTTGCCGATCTTGACCTCGAGCATCACCACGACGGTCATGTCCGACGGAGCGACGATCTGGGCGAACTGTGGGTTCGACTCGTACTGGATCACCGAGGGGCTGATGCGGGTCACCGACTCGAACGAGTAGGCGAGCTCTTCGAGGGCGCGGTCGATGATCGTGCCGACGAGGCCCCGCTCGATGTCGCTGAGGGGCCGGTTCGGGCCACTTCCCACACCGTGGCCACCGAGCATCAGGTCGACGACCGTCATGGCCGTCGACAGCGGGAGCTGGAGGATCGCCACGCCGGGAAGCGGGTCGATCGACACGATCGAGAGGTGCGATGGGTTCGGGGTGTCGCGGATGTACTCGTCGTAGCTGAGCTGCTCGATCGACAGGACCGAGACCTCCGAGACCGCTCGCAGGCTGCTCGAGAACAGGGTGGTGAGCTGGCGCGCGAACGTCTCGTGGACGATCTGGAGGCTGCGGACGTGATCGCGACTCAGCTTGTTGGGACGTCGGAAGTCGAACGTCCGCACCTGAGGATCATGATCCGTACCGTCATGTCGGGACACCGTCGTGGGCACGAGACGGTGATCGGCGCCGCCCCGAGCCGGATGAGGGCTGAATGGCCCATTTCGCGGTGAAACCGAGGCGCTATTGCACCACGAGTTCGGTGAGATACACCTCGAGGGCGTGACCGTCGAGCACCCGGTTGGATCGCTCCAGCAGGTCGGCCTTGACCACTTCGAGGCTGTCATGGCCGGTCACGGCGGACACGTCGCGGCCGGCGAAGTTGGCGATGAGCTGGTCGCGAAGTCGGCTCTCGTGTCCAGAGGGGAATCGCCAGCCGTCGTCGCTCTCGATCGGCTCGTAGTCCTCGGAGGCGAGGATCGCCACACCCACGCGGACGAAGCGGCCGTTGGCCAGGTTGACCGTCACCGCGTCGAGCTCGATCACCTCGCCGGCCACGACCGCGGGCTCGGGTTCGGCCACCACCGCGGCGCTGTCGGCGGACGAACCGCCCATGAAGTAGCCGCCAGCAGCGATCCCCGCCGCGAGGACGAGCGCCGGAACCAGGTTGGAACGGCCGCCCTTGGCGCCCTTGTCCTTCTTCGCCTTGCCCTTCTTGCCCTTCTTGTCGCCGGCGTCGCCGTCAGGCTCGACGGTCGGGGCGGGGGCCTCCTCGGTCATGGTCATCATCAGGCTCCTTCGGTCGGGCCCACCGCCAGCACGGCGATGTCCACTCGGCGGTTCTGGGCGCGCCCGGCGGGGGTGTCGTTCTCGCCCAGCGGACGCTGTTCGGCGTATCCGCTGGCGGTGAGCCGGCCGGGTGGGAAGTCGTAGGACCCGAGGAAGTACTGGAGCACCGAGGTCGCGCGTGCGGTCGACAGCTCCCAGTTGGAGGGGAATCGGGCGTTGGAGATCGGGACGCTGTCGGTGTGACCCTCGATGGCGATGTGGTTCGGCAGGTCGAGCAGGGCATCGGCGAGACCGTCGAGAACGACCCGACCCTCGGACCGAAGCGTGGCGGAACCCGGCTCGAACAGCACCTGGTCGGTCACGATCGACACGACGAGGCCTCGCTCTTCGTAGCGGAAGTCGATGGCGTCGCTGACCCCGGTGACCGCGGCGTGTTCGGTGATGACCCGCTCGACGTCGCCGAGCTGGGCCGCCTCGACCTCTCGCGCTTCGGCGGCTTCCTCTTCGCGCCGCAAGGCTCCTACGGCCTCGTCGACCTGTTCGGCGGTGAGGATCGGGACCTCGAGGAGGACCCGTTCGATCTCGAGCGAGGGGCGGTCGACACCGTCGAGGATCCCGCTTCCCCCGTCGAGGTCGCCAACCTGCGAGTTCATGCCGAGCGAGGAGGCGAACGACGACGAGATGGCCTGGAGCTTCTGGATGTCGGCGTTGCCGATGGACCACATCACGATGAACAGGCCCATGAGCAGGGTGATCATGTCGGCGTAGGGGATGACCCACGCCTCGTGGTTCTCGTGCTCCTCCTCGTGGTGCTGGTGCCCTTTTCCTTTACGCACTCTTACGCTCCTCCATGCGGGCCGATCGGGCCTTGGGCGGGAGGTAGGAGGTCAAGATGTCGTCGAGCATGCGGGGGTTGGACCCGGCCTGGATCGACAGGACACCCTCGATGATGAGCTGCTTGTGGGACAGTTCTTCGGCGGAGAGCCGCTTGAGCTTGTTGCCGATGGGCAGGAAGATCCCGTTGGCGGCGAAGACCCCCCAGAAGGTGGCGATGAACGCGGCGGCGATCCCGTAGCCGAGCTGGGCCGGATCGTCGAGGTTGCCGAGGGTGGCGATGAGGCCGATGACCGCACCGATGATGCCGAAGGTGGGAGCGAAGACGCCCACGGTGGTCATGAACTGGGCGTTGACCTTGTGGCGCTCGCGCATGGCGTTGACCTCGGTCTCCATGACGTCGCGGACCATCTCGGGATCGCCTCCGTCGATGGCGAACTGAAGGCCGCGTCGCATGAACGGGTCCTCGATGGTGTCGACCTCGTCCTCGAGGGCGAGGAGGCCCTCGCGCCGGGCACGCTCGGCGAAGGACACGATGGTGTCGATCGAGGCACTGGGGTCGTCCGCCTGGCCGGGCATGAAGGCCTTGAGGAGCGCCTTGCCGACGTTCTTCATGTCCGCCATCGAGTTCGACAGCATCGCCGCGCCGAGCGAGGCGACGATGACGATGAGCAGGGCGGCAGGAACCTCGAAGAAGGCGGCCGGGGAGACGCCCTTCAGGACCGACCCGACGAAGACGCCGACGAGGATCAGGATCATTCCGATCAGGGATGCGGGTTCCACGTCACTGCTCCTCTCGCTGTTCGGCGACGAGTCGCAGCGGCGAGACCGAGGCCTCGTCGTCGCGGGCGTCGGCGTCACTCTCGGCGGTGGCGAGGATGCGGGCGCGGAAGGTCACGATCCGATCGATGACCTCCTCGACCGTGTCGGCCACGACGTACTTGGTGCCGTCGACGAGGCTGACCACCGTGTCGGGGGTGATCTCGATCCGCTCGATGAGGTCCGCGTTGATCGCGAACTCAGTTCCGTTGAGTCGTCGCAGCAGGATCATTCGAATCCGTTCTTTCGATCCAGTGTCGGTTGGTAGCTACCGGGTCATCGGACCTCGCCCCCCGTCCATGAGGACTCGAGGGCAAAAGGTCCGAGACCCGGTGGTCGGCGCCCGCCTGCGGGCGCCGCGGTCATCAACGCTTGAGGTTGACGACTTCCTGCAGGAGCTCGTCAGAGGTGGTGACCACCCGGGAGTTGGCCTGGAATCCGCGCTGGGAGACGATCAGCTGGGTGAACTCCTGGGCGAGGTCCACGTTGGACATCTCGAGGGTTCCGGTCGACAGGAGGCCCCGTCCGCCTCCGCCCGCGGTACCGATCTGGGCGAGGCCCGAGTTCATGGTCGGGCGGTAGTTCGAGCCGCCGACCTTCTCGAGTCCCTCGGGGTTGGCGAAGGAGGCGAGAGCCACCTGACCGATGGCCTTGGTTCGCCCGTTGGAGTATGCGCCGACGATGAGGCCCTCCTGGGACACCGTGAACGACTGCAGCGACCCAGCGGCCGACCCGTTCTGGTCCAGCACCGCCACGGTGCTCAGGTCGCCGAACTGAGTGAGACGGTTCGGGCCGCCGGCGGTACCGAAGCCGAGGTTGACCGGGTTGCCGGCAAAGGCAGCGGGGAGACCACCGCTGACGTTGAGCTCGAAGTTGGCCGGGTTCACCAATTCGCCGTCGGGGCCGAACTCGACGGTGCCGATGTTGGTGAGGGCACCGGCGAGCTGGCCGGTGGTGGGGTCGACGTGGTCGACCTCGACGCTCCAGTCGCCACCGGCGAGGCGGGTGAACTGGACCGACAGGGTCCACGGGGTGCCCTGCTCGTCGAAGATCTCGACCGAGTTGGCGATCACGGTGCCCGTATCGGCGTCACCGGGCAGGTTGCCGCCGATGGACACCCGGTCGGTGGTGATCGGGGCGGTGAGATCGCCGACGGGGATGGTGAGCTTGCCGACCCCGGCATTGGTGTTGACGTTGCCCGCCGCATTGGCTCCCCACCCCTGGACGAACGCGCCCTCCTGGGTCACGAGGCGTCCGAGGGCATCGACCGAGAACGACCCGGCCCGGGTGTAGAGCTGCTGCCCGGCCTGCTCGACGGCGAAGAACCCGTCACCCTGGATGGCGAGGTCGGTGGCCCGGCCGGTGCGCTGAAGGGCGCCCTGGCCGAAGTTGGTGGTGATGGCGGCGATTCGGCTGCCGAGACCCACCTGGGCGGGGTTGGTCCCGCCCAGCTCCTCGGCGGCGGCACCGCCACCCCGGATCACCTGGCTGAGCACGTCCTGGAACACGACGTTGCTGGACTTGAATCCGGTGGTGTTGACGTTGGCGATGTTGTTGCCGACGACGTCCATCATCGTCTGGTGGTTCCGGAGACCGGACACGGCGGAGAACATGGAACGGATCATGGGGAGAGCTCCTCGGGACTTTCGGGCGGGATTGCGGGGTGGGCGGAAAAGGGATGGCGTGAAACGGGATGGGACTAGGAAGCGGTGCGCTTATGAGGCCGACGAGGGGGAGCTCGCGAGAGGTGCCGGGGCGATGTGGGTGATGGCCCCGAGGGGCACCTCCTCGTCGCCGACGTTGAGCACGATCCCTTCGGGATCGGTGGTGGCGGAGGACACGACACCGGTTCCGGTCGTGCCGTCCATGCGCAGGAAGGTGATCTCCTGGCCGACGAGACCACCGGCGGTGCTGAGGGCGATCGCCCAGGTCTGCTCGGCGGTCTGGGCGGCGATGTACTCGAGCTTCTCCACCGCGGTGAACTGGGCGGTCTGGGCGAGGAACTCGCCCTGGTCGGCCGGGGCGAGGGGGTCCTGGTACCGGAGCTGAGCGACGAGGAGCTTGAGGAACGTGTCCTTGTCCATCTCGGTGGAGGACTTCTCGGCCCGGAGTGGCGCGGCCCAGGTATCGGGGGTGGCCGGAGGGACGGGTGGGATGAAGGGCATCGGTGCTCCTGGGGTCAGAGGGAGAGGTCGAGACGGCCGGAGGCGACCGTGGTGGGGGCGGGATCAGCGGTGGTCGAGCCGGGGGCGGCCGCGTCGCCATCGACGACGGCAAGGCGGCCCGACCGCCCGGCCTGATCGGGCTGGTGACCCGGCGAGGAACCGTCGCTGTCGGTCCTACGGTCACCGAGGTCGACCGAGTCGAGGTCGATGCCCGCCGTGGTGAGCTCGTCTCGCAGGTCGGGGAGCGCGGCGGCGAGGACCTCGCGGGTTGCTGCGGACTCGACGAGTGCTCGGACGCTGAGCCGACCATCGTCGAGGGTGACCTCGAGGTGGACCGCTCCGAGTTCGGCCGGGCGCAGCTGCAGGGCGATCCGGTGGCTGCCGTCGGCCATCTGGTGCAGTGGGCGAAGAGCGCGGGCGACCTGCATCCACGGGTCGTCGGCCTCGAGCGCGTCGGCTTCGGCCTCCGCGAGCGCGTCGGCGAGGGTGGTCGGCTGCACGCTGGCGGGGCCGTCGGTGTCGGGAGTCGGCCCGATCGGGCCGGACTCGATCCCGCCGTGGCGGGCCACGGTCGCCACCGGGGCCGTCTCGTCGACCACGGGCCGGCTCGAGGAGGGCTCCGATGTCGTGTCTCGACGAGCGTCGATCCGAGGAGCCGCCTCGTCTCCCTCGGTGCCCGCAGGGATGACGCCGGTCTCCTCGGGGTCGACCGTCGGCCCGGCCGCCGAGGTGTCGGGCCCGGTCGTCGCGACCGCCTCGGCGAGGTCGGGCGCACCTTCGGCGGCGCGCTCGGGGGAAACGCCCTCCGCCGCGGGAGCGGCCTCGATGTCGGCGGGCTCACCGGCGGTGTCCCGAGCGGAGAAGCCTCCGACGGCGACGGCGACGTCGCC
>SKKL01000135.1 GCA_007121465.1 Acidimicrobiales bacterium
CCACCTCGACCACCCAGTCGCCGAGCACCCGGCGCAGGTGATCGGTGGGGGCGTGCTGTTCGGTCGGCAGTTCGGGGATGGCGTAGGCGACCTCTCCCCCGGCGACGCGAACCTTGATCGCTCCGAGGTCCTCGAGGTCGCGCGACACCGTCGCCTGGGTGGCGACCACGCCGTCGGACGCCAGCAGCTCGACGAGCTGGGACTGGCTGGTCACCGTCGAACCCTCGAGCAGCTTCGCGATGCGATGCTGGCGCTGGTGCTTGGACAGTCGACCCTCGCTCACGTGCGCGCCTGCTCCATCAGCCACCACAGCAGACCACGGGCAGCGTGCATGCGGTTGGCCGCCTGGGGCCAGACGCGACTGCGAGGTCCGTCGACGACGTCGGCGGCCACCTCCTCGCCCCGGTGGGCGGGCAGGCAGTGGAGGAAGATGCCGTTCGGAGACATCGTGTCGAGCATCGCCGAGGTGATCGTGTAGCCCTCGAACGCTCGGAGCCTCGTCGCGGCTTGCGCCTCCTGCCCCATCGAGGTCCACACGTCGGTGTAGACCACGTCGGCCCCCTCGACCGCGAGCTCGGGACGATCGTGGACCTCGATACCCTGCCCCGTCGACCCGTCGACTGCGGCGACGCGTTCACTGGTGGCCTCGTCGAATCGGTGCCCCGGAGGAGCGGCGAGACGGAACCGGCCCCCGACCATGGCGACGGCAAAGGCCAGCGACCGAGCGACGTTGTTGGCATCGCCGACATAGGCGACGGTGACGTCGAGACGCCCGAGCTCCTGACGGATCGTGAGCAGATCGGCGAGGGCCTGGAGCGGATGGGCCAGATCCGAGAGCATGTTGACGATCGGCACCGCGTCGACGGCCGCCATGCGCTCGAGGTGGGCGTGGTCGAACACCCTCGCCCCGATGGCCGCGTGGTAGCAGGCCAGCGTGCGGGTCACGTCCTCGACGGTCTCGCGGACGTCGAGGCCCACCTCCTCTCCCCGGATCGGTATCGGGTGCCCGCCCAGCTGCACGACCGCCATCTCCATCGAGTTGCGGGTCCGGGCCGAGGGCTTCTCGAACAACAACGCCATGCCGCGCCCGGCCAACACCGGATCGGGATCGGCCGCCTCGGCTCGATCGAGAACGGCGGTGAGCTCGGACGGGGTGAGGTCGTCGACCTCGAGTAGGTGTCTCATGCCAGGACGCTCCCGAGGATCTCGATGGCGGTGTCGATCTCGTCGTCGGTGACGAGCAGCGACGGCGCGAGCCGCAGCGTGGTGGGGGTGACGGCGTTGACGACGAGTCCGGCGTCGAGCGCCGCGGTGGCGACGTCACCCGCGACGGGTCCGTCGTCGGGGTCGAGCTCCACGCCGAGGAGGAGCCCCCGACCCCGAACCCCGACCACATGGGGCAGCGTGCGCGCTGCCTCGTCGATGCGGGCCCCGGCCCGCTGGGCTCGGGCCGGGACGTCTTCGGCTTCCATGACCGCGAGGACAGCGCGGGCCGCCGCAGCGGCGAGGGGCTGGCCGCCGTAAGTCGTCGCGTGGTCGCCCGGCTCGAAGGCTTCGGCGACCCCGGCCGAGGCCCAACAGGCCCCGATGGGGACGCCGTTGCCGAGCGCCTTGGCCATGGTGACCACGTCGGGACGGATGCCGGCGAGCTGATGAGCGAACCAGGCGCCGGTCCGACCGAGGCCGGTCTGCACCTCGTCGAGGATCAGGAGGACATCGCGCTCGTCGCACAGCTCCCGGACACCGGTGAGGTAGTCGGCGCTGGCGGGGTTGACGCCGCCCTCGCCCTGGACAGCTTCGAGCAGTACGGCGGCCACCGTGTCGTCGATGGCCGCAGCGAGGGCGTCGAGGTCGTGCCAGGCGACGTGGCGGAACCCGTCGGGAAGCGGCTGGAACGCCTCCCACTTGGCGGGCTGGCCGGTGGCGTGGAGCGTGGCGAGGGTGCGGCCGTGGAACGAGCCGTAGGTCGAGACGACCTGGTAGCGGCCGTGGCCTCCCCACTTGCGGGCGAGTTTGATGGCCGCCTCGTTGGCCTCGGCCCCCGAGTTGGAGAAGAAGACCTGTCCCCCACCGCCGAGGAGACGGTCGAGGGTGCGGGCCACGTCGGCGCCGGGCTCGGTGCCGAACAGGTTGGAGACGTGCAGGAGGGTGCGGGCCTGGTCGGCGAGGGCGTCGGCGACAGCGGGATGGGAGTGGCCGAGGGAGGTGACGGCCAAGCCGGAGAGGAAGTCGAGGTAGCGGCGGCCGTCTCGGTCCCAGAGCCAGGACCCCTGGCCGCGGACGAATTGGATGCGGGGAGCGCCGTAGGTGGGCATGATCGGGCAGCGGTCGAGCCCCTCGGCGCCCATGGCGGTGGCGTGATCGGTGCCGGTGGTCATGGCGTCAGCTCCTCGTCGGGGATGTCGAGAGGATCGGTGACCGGTGGATGGTCCGAGACCATCGTGCCGATGCCCTCGTCGGTGAAGATCTCGAGCAGCAGCACGTGGGGCGTGGTGCCGTTGATCATGTGGGCCGAGCGCACCCCGTGGGTGGCCGCGTGGACGCAGGCCGCCACCTTGGGGATCATTCCCCCGGTGAGGGTTCCGTCGTCGAGGAGGTGCTGGACATCGGCGGGGGTGATCCGGCGGATGAGCGTGTCGGGGTCGTCGACGTCGGCGAGCAGGCCCTCGACGTCGGTGAGGTAGACTACCTTCTCGGCCTCGAGCGCGACGGCGATGGCTCCGGCCACGGTGTCGGCGTTGATGTTGTAGGCCTGCCCGGCGACGTCGGCCCCGATGGTCGACACGACCGGCACCAGCCCCTCGGCGAGGAGCCGGAGGATGATGCCCGGGTTGACCGCTTCGACGTCACCGACGAAACCGAGGTCGGGGTTGCGGGCGCTGGCGAGGATCAGTCCGGCGTCCTCGCCCGACAGGCCGACGGCGATGGGGCCATGGACGTTGATCGACGAGACGATGTCGCGGTTGATCTTGCCGACCAGCACCATGCGGGCGATGTCGAGGGTCTCGGCGTCGGTGACCCGCAGGCCGTCGCGGAACTCGGGCTTCTTGCCGAGTCGGTCCATGAGCTCGCCGATCTGGGGGCCGCCGCCGTGCACGACGACCGGGAGCATCCCGACCGAGCGCATGAGCACGATGTCGTCGGCGAAGGCCCGGGCGAGGGACGGGTCGACCATGGCGTTGCCGCCGTACTTGACCACCACGACCTTGTCGCGGAACTGGCGGATGTAGGGCAGCGCCTCGAGGAGGATGTCGGACTTGGTGGAGGCCGGGAGGGCGGAGGGGGACTCGGTGGTCATGAGGTCCCCATGTTCTCGTCGACGTAGGCGTGGGTGAGGTCGTTGGTGAGGATGACGGCGGTGCCCGACCCGAGGCCGAGGTCGGCGACGACGTGGAGGTCGCGCTGTTCCATGTAGGCGATGAGGGCCTCGGTGTCGTGATCGGCCGCCACTCCTCCGGTCGCGACCCGGTGGCCGCCGTAGCTGACCGACAGCCGGTCGGGGTCGAAGTCGATGCCGGCCGAACCGAGCTCGCTGGCGATGCGCCCCCAGTAGGGGTCCTTGCCGTACCAGGAGCACTTCACGAGTTGGCTCTCGGCGGTCTTGCGGGCTCCGATCGCGGCCTGGTGATCGTCGGCGGCGCCGGTGACGGTGAAGGTGACGACCTTCGTCGCGCCCTCGGCGTCGCCGGCCATCTGCCGGGCGAGGTCCTGGCACACCGCGGCGATCGACGCCGCGAGGTCCTCGGCGGGAACCGGGCCCGCCCGTCCGCTGGCCAGCACGATGACCGTGTCGTTGGTGGAGGTGCACCCGTCGATGCTGAGGGCGTTGAACGAGACCGGCATGGCGTCGACGAGGGCTGCCTTGAGCTGATCGGGTGTGGCCTCGGCGTCGGTGGTGAGCACGGCGAGCATGGTGGCCATGTTCGGGGCGAGCATGGCGGCGCCCTTGGCCATCCCTCCGACCGTGAACCCCCCGCGCTCGGCCACCGAGAGCTTCCTCACGGTGTCGGTGGTGAGGATGGCGTCGGCGGCGGCGAGCGACGACTCCGGCGAGCCGGACCGGGCGTCGACCAACGCGGGGAGCGACGACTCGATCGTGTCGATGGGAAGCGGAATGCCGATGAGGCCGGTGCTGCACACCAGAACCTCTTCGGGCGTGCAGCCGAGCCCGGACGCGACGCCGGCACACATACGCTCGGCATGATCCACTCCGGTCGAACCGGTGGCGGCGTTGGCATTGCCGCTGTTGAGCACGATGGCAGCCGCCCGACCCCGAGTTGCGGAGAGGTGTCGATCGGTGGTGACGACCGGGGCGGCGGTCATCTTGTTCTGGGTGAACACGGCGGCGGCGGGCACCGCTGACCCGTCGTCGGTGGCGACGAGGGACAGGTCGGGGGCTCCCCCCGGCTTGATGCCGGCGGCGGTGCCGGAGGCGACGAAGCCCGCGGCGGCGGTGACGCTCATGGATTCAGGTTCCTTCGAGTCGGATCAGGGATGGAGGGCGACGAGGGGGAGACCGGTGGTCTCGTCGAGGCCCCGAACGAGATTGGCGCACTGGATCGCCTGGCCCGACGCCCCCTTGACGAGGTTGTCGATGGCAGCGATGACGATGAGCCACCCGGTTCGTGAATCGACCCGGGCGGTGACCTGGGCGGTGTTGGCCCCGAGGGTGGCCTTGGTGGACGGCGACTGGTCGGTCACGATCACACACGGTTCGTGGTCGTACCGCTCGTGGAGCAGTCCGAGCGCCTCGGTGGTGGTGAGCTCGCCGGTGGGCCGGGCGTAGCAGGTGGCGAGGATGCCGCGGCTCATCGGGGCGAGGTGGGGGGTGAACAGCACAGACGCACCGAGGACCTGCTCGATCTCGGGTGTGTGCCGGTGGTCGAGCAGTCCGTAGGCCCGGAAGTCCTCGTCGACGGTGCAGAAGGTGGTGGCGGGCTTGGGCGGCCGTCCGGCGCCGGACGCGCCGCTGGCCGCGTCGATGATGATTCCGGTGGGCTCGACGAGGCCACCGTGGACGAACGGGGCGAGCGCGAGGGTGGCGGCGGTCGGGTAGCACCCGGGGACCGCCACCGCATGGGCCTGGGCGATCTCGTCGCGGAACAGCTCCGGGAGCCCGTAGGCGAACCGGGCGAGCAGTTCGGGCGCATCGTGGGCCTCGCCGTACCAGGTCGGGTACAGGTCGGGGTCGTCGAGCCGGAAGTCGGCGCCGAGATCGATGATGTCGACGCCGGCATCGACGAGGGTCGGCACGATCGCTTGCGAGGCGCCATGGGGAAGACCGAGGAAGACCAGCTCGACCCCGTCGAGGAGAGCGGGATCCCAGGTGGCGAACTCGAGTCGGCCATAGGCGCCCGCGAGGTTCGGGTAGAGGTCGGCGACGCGGGTGCCGGCCTGGGAGTCGCCGGTGGCGAACCGCACCTCGAAGTCGGGATGCCCGGCACAGAGGCGAAGGAGCTCGGCACCGGTGAACCCCGATGCCCCGATGATTCCGATACTGGTCACCGGCTGACCATACA
>SKKL01000035.1 GCA_007121465.1 Acidimicrobiales bacterium
CGGAGGTAGTCGGCGGCGGTGAGGTCGACGCACATGAAGTAGCCCTCGTCGACGAGCGCGGCGACCAGGTCGACGTACTGCTCGCGTGAGGGGTGCAGGACCGTCTCGCCACGAGGACGGGTGACGGGCACACCGTGCATCAGCTCGGGGCCGGCCTCGGTGTCCTGCTCGTGCTCGTCTTCACGAGCCTCGTCGCTCTCCTCGACAGGAGTGTCGTCGCTCATCAGTCAGGCCTCGGAGCGGGAGGGGGCGGGGATGGTGACGACCGAGGTGCTGGTCTGGCCGTCTCGCTGCTCGACGGTGAGGGCGGCTCCCCCACCGGTGACCGAGCGACGACGGAGCAGCTCGCCGGTCTCGATCTTGTCGTGGAGGGTGAGGATGGCGTGCATGAGCGTCTCGGGGCCCGGGGGGCAGCCCGGGGCGTAGACGTCCACGGGAACCACCTGGTCGACACCCTGGACGAGGGCGTAGTTGTTGAACATGCCGCCCGAGGAGGCGCAGACACCCATCGAGATGACCCACTTGGGTTCCATCATCTGGTCGTAGATCTGGCGCAGCACCGGAGCCATCTTCTGGGACACCCGGCCGGCGACGATCATGACATCGGCTTGGCGGGGAGAGGCCCGGAAGACCTCCATGCCGTAGCGGGCGAGGTCGTAGTGGGGACCACCGGTGGCCATCATCTCGATGGCGCAGCAGGCGAGGCCGAACTGGGCCGGCCAGGAGCTACGGGCTCGGGACCAGCGGACGACGTCTTCGAGCTTGCCGGTGATGAAGTTGTGTTCGAGGCCCGCCATGCCATCGGAGAGGAAGCGCTTGTTCTCGGGCATCAGGCGATCTCCCCGGCGCGGCCTTCGTGGCCGACCCGCCGCACGGTCGAGGTGGAGGTCCGGGCCGGGTCGACGACCTCGCTGCGCCGCTCACGGCGCACCGGTCCCCAGTCGAGCGCACCCTTGGAGAGCAGGTACACGAACGACTCGAACACGGCGAAGGCGAAGATCCCGATGGCGACGAGGCCGAAGAGCCCGAGCTCGCGAAAGACCATCGCGAAGGGGTACAGGAAGATGATCTCGATGTCGAACACGACGAAGATCATCGCCACCAGATAGAACTTCACCGGGAAGCGCTCAGGGGTGTCGCGCTGGGGCACGATGCCCGACTCGTAGGGCGATTCCTTGATCAGATCGGGACGCGGCGGGTTGACCAGCCGCGAGGCGAACACGTTGATCAGTCCGAACAGTGCCGCGAGGACGGCGATGACGACGAGCGGGAGATACTGCCCCACCGTGGTCAGACCACCGCCGGGTCGGTGCGCGCCCGGTTCTCCGCCTCGAGCTTGTCCCGGCGGTGCAGGACATTGGCGGTGATTCCGAACAGTACGAACGAGGCGAAGGTGAACGCCGCCGGGGTGAACCTCAGGTTGCCGAGGTCACGGACCATGATGAGCCCGACCATCGGGGCGTCGGGATCGGGCTCGGGCGGGGGCGGCGCGGCCCCTTCTTCGAGCGGACCCGTATCGCGCACCTCCTGGGCGAAGACCACCGCGTAGCGGGTCGGGTGGGTGATCCGCAGAGTGTTGGTGATGCGATTGGCGATGACGTCGACCACCGCCTCGCTCTCCGGCTCGGGCTTACCGCCGGTCTCGCGCATCTCGTGGATGAAGATGTCGGTCTGCTCCTCGAACGGGGGAGGCGACCCCTCGGTCAGGGCGGCGTTCGCAGCGGCTTGCATCTCGCCGAAGTCGGGTGTGCCCTCGGGGACGTCGTCCCACCCGATGAGCTCGGGATTGCTGGCCACCGCGTCGACGTCGGCCGCGTTCAGGTCGTCGAAGTTGACCTCGATGGCCTGCCAGGACGGCTCCTCACCGACCCAACCGATTCCGTAAGACCACCAGATGATGCCCATGATCCCGCACCAGCCGAAGAGGCCGGCGAGGGCGATCAACAAGCCGGTTCGGGCACCGCTGTTGGTGGCGACGAGCAGGTAGACCGAACCACACCACACGACGAAGCCGATGGCGACGGCCAGCAGGCCGCGGATCTCGGGCTCCCAGGAGAGCGCGGCGAGCACCGCGAACGACAGGTCGAACAACTCGGTCACTTACAGCCCCCGCTCGTACTCGACAACGGCCCGGATCTGCTCTTCGGTCAGGATCTGCCCGAACGAGGGCATGCGCCCACTGGACTGCCCACCCACGCCGTAGCCGGCGCCGGGGGGTGGCATCTCGAAGACGAACTCGTAGTGCTCCTCGGGATCGGGGAACCGGCTGAGAGTCGAGCCGCCCCGGAGCGATGGTCCGATTGTTCCTCCGCCGCCGGGCTCCAGCGGCTCACCCCACGACCACCCGGCGGTGTGGCAGCGTGCGCACGAATAGGCGCCTCCCGCGAAGCCACTCTCGAGACCGAGGTTGAACACCGCCTCGCCGAGGTCGTCGAACTCGCCGGCCTCGAGAGACCGTTCGATCTCCTCGGTGGCGGCCGCCTGCGCCTCCTCCGGTGTGATGGAGATGGCGAAGAGGTAGTCGATGATGTTGTCGATCTGCTGGGTCGTCATCGCGCCGCCACCCGGTCCACCGAACGCCTGCATCGGGCTGCCTGGTCGGCCGTAGTCGAGGATGTAGCGGACCTCGTCGCGGTCGTAGCGCAGGGCGACGTCGTCGAGGGCCGGGGCTTTCCACGGCACCAAGGCGATGAACTCTCCTTCGGAGTCGAGGAGGATATGGTCACGGAAGCCACCCTGGACGCCGCCGTGGCAGTCGCCACAGCCGAACTCCACGTAGAGGCCCTCACCCCGGCTCGCGAAGATGCCGAGATCGTCGGGGTCGGTGGGATCTCCCCGATAGGCGATGTCGGCGCCGTCGTGGCGACCCGGTTCGGCCAACCAGTAGAGAGGAAGACCGACGGCGATGATGGCGATCAGGACGAGAGCCAGACCCAGCACACGGTCGAGGACCTTGCCTTCAAGCTCCTCGTCGGGGTAGTAGGGCTTGCGGTTGGGGGCCAGTTCGATCTCGGCGCCGAGCTCGGGGCGTGCCGCACGGGTGTTGAACCAGAAGACGATGACACCGGCGATCGCCAACAAGACGACGATGACGATGCCGATCGTCTGTTGGGTTGTCGCCAGCACACCGAGAGATCCGGCGGCGGATGCGATGGGATCGATCACGTTCGAGGTCTCCATGAATCAGTGGCCGGCTGCATCCGCGATGCAGTGGGGGCCTTCGGCCTCCTGGCCGGTGGAGTTGGTGCCCAGCGGGGGCCCGGGGATGATGTTGCCGGTGTCGACGATGAAGTTGTTGTTCGCGTCGACCTCCATCACGAACCGGTCGAGACCGCGAGGGGCGGGGCCCTGCTTGTACTCGCCGACACGGTTGTACATGGAACCGTGACACCCGCACTCGAACCACTGCGACGGCCCGCACTCGGGAACACGGCAGCCGAGGTGGGGACAGGTCTGCCACAGGGCGACGAGACCGGCGCGCATACCGTTGAGCTCGGGTTCGCTGTAGACGAGCTCGGCCTGTGGTACCGCCGAGGCCGGGTACGCGGTGACCCACATACGACCTTCGGGCACGTAGAAGAAGCCACCGCCGTCGGCGATCTGCTGTTGGACCTCGGGAACACTGCCGAGATTGATCGGCGCACCGAAACCCTCGACGTCGCTGGGCCACAGGAACGACACGACCGCGGTGCCGAAGCCACCGATGCCGAGGCCCATGAAGCCGACGATGCTCCGGTTGAAGAACTGGCGGCGGGTGACGCCGACGAGCTCCGCGTCGGGCGGGGTCCACTCGACGGGGGCCTTGGACGGGGCCGGCTCGATCTCGGTGGAGGGCGCCTTGGTGGCGGCGGCCTCGTAGCGGCGGCCGCCTTCGGGGGTGTCCTCGGCGAGAGGCGTGGCACTGCGGTCGCGCTTTCGCGTCTCGCGGGACAGATCACCGACCGCGAGGTCGGTGTCGCGCCGGCGAGCGGAGGCGATGATGCCGACGCCGGCCAGCACGACCAGCAAGACGACGGCGATGACGATGACGACAGGATCCATCAGAATCCTCTCCTCGGTGACCCTGTGGGTCGGTTGGGGGTGGGGGTGAGATTCATCACAGCTCGAAGAACAGACCTTCGGTCCAGGGGAAGACGAACAGGTAGCCCGGTCCTCGGAAGAACGAGCTGATCATGGTGAGCACGGCCCAGAACATCAGGTGCACGGTGAACAGCGACACCGCGAACTTGCGGTCCTCGGGCTTCTGGCTCGGGTTCTGGTCGATGTAGGGCGCCAGGATCAGCAAGAAGATGCCGATGCCGGGGATGGTCACGCCCGCCACCAGGGGGTGGAAGATCGTGAGCAGCTCCTGGAGACCGAGGAAGTACCAGGGCGCCTTGGACGGGTTCGGCGTCTCGTTGAGGTTCGCCAGCGTGAGCAGCGGAGCGTTCACGAACATCGAGAAGATGAGCAGGAAGGCCGTGACCGCGAGGGCGGCGACGAACTCGACGGCGAGGAGGTGGGGCCAGGTGTGGACCTTGTCGACCGGCGTGGCCTTGACGTCCTGGATCGAGCCGGACTTGACCACGGTGAGCAACCGCTGCGTGTGCCCACCGGGGCCGGTGGCAACCGGAGCGGCGGCGGCCACGCCACCACCACCGGCGGGAGCGGTGGCAACAGCGGTTCCGGTCGCAGCACCACCACCGCCGGATTCGCCTCCGCCGGCGGCACGGTCCTTGGCGGCCTTGGACCGCTCGAGGAGGTGGGCGGGGATGCGACTGGCGGCCTCGGACTGAGGCGCGGCGTCGCCCGCGGGGGCAGCCGCCTCGCCGGCGCCGGCGTCGCCGCCGGCCGACTTGGCCTCGGCCTTCTTGCGGGCTTCCTCGGCTCGCTTGCGGAGGTGCTCTGGGATCTCGGTCATTTCGCTCCTCCGGACCTACAGCGGGCCTGAGATTCCGCCGTCCTTGCGGACTCGCCAGAAGTGGATCGCCATGAAGATGATCAAGACGAACGGCAACAACAACACGTGGAGCACGTACCACCTGATGAGGGTGTCGCTGCCGATCTCGTGTCCGCCGAGTAGGACGAAGCGGACCTGGTCCCCGAACACCGGGGTGAAGCCCATCATGTTCGTCCCCACCGTCACCGCCCACAGGGCCAACTGGTCCCAGGGCAACAGGTAGCCGGTGAAGGACAGAAGCAGGGTGAGGGTCAGCAGGATCACACCGATCACCCAGTTGAACTCACGAGGCGGCTTGTAGGCGCCGTGGTAGAAGACCCGGGCCATGTGGAGGAACACCGACAGCACCATGAGGTGAGCGCCCCATCGGTGCATGTTCCTCACCAACAGACCGAAGGTGATCGAGGTCTGCAGGGCGAACATGTCGTCCCAGGCCTGGGCAGCGGTGGGACGGTAGAAGAACATCAAGAAGATGCCCGTCACCGTGAGGAGGATGAACAGGAAGAAGCTCAACCCACCCAGACAGAGGGTGTAGCTGACCTTCACCGCGTGCCGCTTCGTCTTCACCGGGTGA
>SKKL01000252.1 GCA_007121465.1 Acidimicrobiales bacterium
CCTGGCGCACCATCGACGACGTCGAATACGCCACCCTCGAATACGTCGACTGGTTCAACCACCGACGCCTCCACGGCGAGACCGGCCACGTCCCACCCGCCGAACTCGAAGCCACCCACTACCTCCAGTCCACCACCCCCGAGGCGGTGGCGGCTCGAGCGGCGCGGGTGAGGCGACGTCGGGCCCAAAGCAACAGCGCACCCGGTTCGATCAACAGCGCTCCGAGGAGCGCGAAGGTGATGCTCAGCGCACCGAGCAGCCCGAGCTGGCGGACCGGTTCGAGACCCGAGGAGGACAGGACCACGAACGCGCCGAGGGTGGTCAGCGCCGATCCGGTCAGTGCCATCCCCGTCCGCTGGATGGTCGCTCGGGTGGCGGCGACGGGGTCGCGCCCGTTGCCGACCTCCTCGGTGAAGCGGTTCACGACATGGATCCCGTAGGGCACCCCGATGCCGAGGGATATGGCGGTGATGGTCGAGGTGACCGGGTTGAAGCTGATGCCGAGGATCCACATGGCGCCGAACAGCATCGACGCGCTGAACGCGGCCGGGAGGAGCGCCGCCATGCCGAGGGTCGGCTGCCGTCGTAGGAGCCCGAAGTAGGCGACCAGCAGGGTCAGCACCGCGACCAGGGCGACGACGATCGAACGGGCCTGGAAGGTCCGCAACTCCTCGGCCATCTCGGAGAGGACGAGCTGCTCGCTGGTGAGGGTGATCGTCCCACCGGCGGCCACGACCGGCCCGAAGGCAGCCTCGATCTGGGCGCCCATCCGCTCGGTGTCGGATCCGGTACCGGCCATGGTCTGGATGTGGATCACCGCGGCCGAAGCGTCGTCGGCGAGGAGCTCGGCGACCACCGCGGGACCGGCCGCGTCGCGAAGCTGGTCATACAGCGGGCGGAGGTCGTCGACGCCGGCTGCGAGCGAGGTCAGGTCCGGGTCGGGCTCGCCGGTGAGCTCCCGGGCTGCGGCGAGGGCCAGCGTGGCGATCGAGCGGGCCTCAGCCTCGCCGTCGACGCTGCGGACGTGGTCGATCCGGCCGAGTGCCTGGTGCCCGACCAGCATCGCGCCGAGCAGCCTCGGGTCCCCGAGGTCGCCGTCGACGATGACATAGGTCGTCTCGGCCAGGTCCCCGCCGAACAGCTCGGACTGAACGGCGAAGATCGCTCCGATGTCGGAGTCCCTGGGCACGAAGTCGCTGGTGTCGAAGGTGGTCTCCAGCTCCGACGACGCCGCCAGCGCCGACACCGCGAGCACTCCGCCGACAGCCAGCGCGGCCACGGGGGCGCGGGTGGCGACCCACACCGGAGCCGCCAGCAACCGGTCGGTGGTGTGGTGGCGGACCCGGGTGGTGGCCGCCACGGCCCGCCGTCCCCGAAGCGTATTGACCGCGGTGACGAGCAAGGCCATCACCACGAACGCGCAGATCACCCCCACGGCGGTGAAGATCCCCACGTCGGCGATGACCGAGAGGGGAGCGGCCGCGTTCGAGGCGAAGCCCACAGCGGTCGCGGCGGTGGCGAGCACCAGCGCCGCGCCGACGGTGTGCATCGAGCGACGAGCGGCCACCGCGGACCGGTCGCCGGCCGACCGTTGCTCCCGGTGCCGGAACATCAGGTGCACCGTGTAGTCGATGCCCAGACCGACGAGCAGGACCGGGATGACGATGCCGATCTGGCTGAACGGGCCCCTCCATCCAAGGACCTGGGGCCCGAGGATCACGATCAGGCCGATGGTCCACACGACGATCATCACCAGCCCGGTCAGTCCCACCAGCAGATCGACGGCCGACCGGAGGATGAACCACAACAAGACCAGCACCACCGCCAGAGCCAGTCCGAGCAGCATCGGCATCTCCGACTCCACCTCCTCGAGCAGACCGTCGATGAGCAGATCCGCGCCGAACACCAGCACCCGCAGCTCACCGGGTTCGACCTCAACGCCCTCGTCGGCGAAGAGACGGTCCACCTCCTGGGCTGCGGCGAGACGAGCCTCGTCGCTCAGTCCCGGTTCGAGCTCCACGAGCACGAAGGTTGCCCGTGCCGCCGGCACGTCCATGTCGCGCTCGAAGCTGACGAAGCGGGCGAGCTGGGGCTCGAGCGCGAACAGGTCGGCGAGAGCCCCCCGGGCCTGCTCGTCGCCGGTCTCGCGGAGGGACTCGCCTCGACGTTCCAGGGCATCTGTCGCGATGCGGGCAAGCGACCGGACCGCAGGTGCACCATCGGCGTCGTTCCGGATGCGGTCGCCCAGCACCTCCTCGACGCGCTCGCGGACGTCCTCCACCGTGCGCAGCCCGTCGGCATCGAGGACGTTGCCGCCGGGGCCGGCGTCGATCAGGACCTGAACTGCGCCCTCGGCCACCCCGAACTCACGCTGCACCCGGTCGAGGGAGGCCACCACGTCGGACTGGTCGTCGGCGAAGGCTGCCAGGTCGACCTCCATCTCGAGCTTGGTGGCGAACCAGCCCATCACCGCGCTGACCAGCCCCAGCCCGATCAGGACCCACACGGGGTGCCGGGTCGCGGGGCGAGCGAACAAATCGAGGAGACGGCGCACCGAAGCGCAGGCTAGCCACCGTGCCCCGCCCCTCAGCAGGTGGGGTCGTCGCTCGGCGCACCGCTCATCTCGATCGAACCCGGCCGAGGAACCGATCATGGCCATCATCGCGGAATCGGGCCCGCCGCGAGGGCACGCCGATCGCCCTGTTGATGGCCGCCATCGTCCCCGACGTTGGGTCCGTCGCCCGAGTGGTTGGTCGAGCAGGCCGATGCCCCGACCTAGGAGGCCAAGCGGACGGGCCGCGACCGGGTGGTGGTCAGCTCCCGTTGATGGGTCGCCGCCGAAACCCGACGAGACCAAGGGCGGAGACCGCCGCGGCGAGCCCCACGAGGATCAGGACCGGTGCCGCCGCGAACTCCTCGAGTGGCATCTGGGGGATGTGGCTGAACGGGTCGAGGTTGAACGCAGCCTGGGGCAGGTCCAGGAGAACCCCGAAGGTGCCGGTGATCATCGCGTAGCCCACGATCGCCCACGTCGCACCGATGGCCCGGGGCAACACCCCGAACAACAGCACCGCCACCGCGGTGGTGACCAGCACCGGCGGGATGAAGTTGAGCTGGGCCAGGGTCAGCTCCCCGAGGTGGATGGTGTCGCCGGTGACGACGGCCGCACCGATGCCGGTCGAGAACCCGGTGGCGATTGCGATGACGACCACAGCGACCACCGTCACCGCCAGGTTGGTGCCCAACCACTGCCAGCGGCTGATCGGCGTCGCGAAGACGGGTTCGCCGCGCCCGCCGGTCTCCTCCGACCGCATGCTCTGCACGGCCAGGATCGCGAAGGCGGAGATGAACAGGGACATGAACATGGCCATGTAGCCCAGGTACCCGGCGAGGAGGTCCTCGGCACCGAACAGGTCGATGAACACGTCAGGCATGTCCTCGACCGCTCCGAGGAGGGCATCGGCGTAGGCGCCGAACACCATCCCGGTGATCGACAGGGCCACGGTCCAGCCGATGATGCTGGCTCGTTGCAGCCGCACGGCCAGGCCCCACGGGGTTCCGAGTGACGGGCGGGCGCGGGGCGGGCCGGGACGGACAGGGACGAAGCTCGCGGCCAGGTCCCGTCGGGCCGAGAGCCAGAAGCCGGTGGCCGCAGTGATGCCCGTGAGCGCACCGAGCAGCAACAGAGGCCACCATCGGTCGAGCACGTAGGGGCCGGTCTGTTGAGCCCATCCGAGCGGCGACAGCCAGGACAGTGGTGTGCCGCCCTCGGCGGCCATGTCGCCACCGGAACGCACGACGAACGCGGCCCCCAGCACCCCGCCGGCCATGCCCGCTGCGGCCCTCGTGTAGAGGGTGAGCTGGGTCGCGACCATGGTGATGCCGGCGAAGGCGAGCCCCACCGCGGCGACGGCGGCGGCGAGCAACGTCGAGCCGGCGATGGCGAATCCGCCGACCAGAACCATGGCCAGCCAGACCGCGATCCCGCCTGCCAGGTTCGTGAGCACCGCCGTGACGAGGGTCGCGGTCAGCAGTGTGTGGCGGCCGACGATGCTGGCTCGCACCAGCTCGGCCCGGCCGGTCTGTTCCTCGCCACGGGTGTGGCGGGTGACGAGCAGGATGCTCATCAGCGCGGCCAGCAGCATGAGGTAGAGCCCATAGCCACTCCCGACCACCCGCTCGAAGGTCGGATCGTCGAACCCGTAGCCCGGACCGGTGAGCATGCGACCGAGCGGATCTCCGAACAGCGTCGTCATCGCGCCGAGGTCGTCCTCGGTGGGATACGCGCTGGGGATCGCAGCCGCCACGTACACGCCGAACAACCCGAGTCCCCCTGCCCATGCAGGGAGCTTGACCCGGTCGCGACGAAGCGTGAACCGCACCATGGCTCCCAGCCCGGCCAGGGTGTCTCCCCTCTGGTGGGCGGTCGTGGGGGCGGTAGCGGTGGTGGACGCTGCGGTCACGCGACCGACTCGTCGTCGGTGGTGTCGGTGGTCTCGTCGCCGTAGTGGCGGAGGAGGAGCTGTTCGAGCGTGGGAGGTCTGGCGACCAGCGATCGGACGCCGAGGGGAGCGAGTGCCCGTACCGCCTCGTCGACGCGGTGGCCGTCGACCTCGAAGTGGACCTGACCGTCGACGGTGTGCAGGTCGTGGATGCCGTCGAGCGCTCTCAGCGGTGCCGGGTCGTGCTCGAGCTCGACGACGATCGTGGTCCGGGTCAGGTGCCGCAGCTCTGACAGGGTGCCCGACTCGACGATCGCGCCCTGCCGGATGATCGAGATGCGATCGGCCAGCACCTCGACCTGGGCCAGGATGTGGCTCGACAACAGCACCGTGTGCCCGGCCGCCTTCACCTCCCGGATGCACTCCTGGAACTCGGCCTCCATCAGCGGGTCGAGCCCTGCGGTGGGCTCGTCGAGCAGCAGCAGCTCGACGTCCGAGGCCAGCGCGGAGATCAGCGCCACCTTCTGGCGGTTGCCCTTGGAGTAGGTGCGGCCCTTCTTGGTCGGGTCGAGGTCGAAGCGCTCGCACAGCTCGTCGCGCCGACGCTGGTCGAACCCGCCCCGGAGCCGAGCGAACAGGTCGATGGCCTCGCCGCCGGTGAGGTTCGGCCACAGCTCCACGTCGCCGGGAACATAGGCCAGGCGCCGGTGGAGCTCGACCGCATCGGCCCACGGGTCTCCTCCGAGCATCGCGACGTGGCCGGCATCGGCACGCAGCAGCCCGAGCAACACCCGGATGGCGGTGGACTTCCCCGCGCCGTTCGGTCCGAGGAACCCGTGCACCTCGCCCCGACCGACGTCGAGGTCGAGCTCGTCGAGCGCGACCACGTTGCCGAAGCGCTTCACCAGGCCCTCGGTGTGGATGACGAGGTCGGGGTCCATGGGCTTCACTCCTGTTCGAGTCGGACGACGGCCTCGCGCACGCTGGGGTGCATCTCGGGGGTGAAGAGGCCGTCGGTGAGGATCTCGGTGGCACCGCGGAGGTAGGGGA
>SKKL01000110.1 GCA_007121465.1 Acidimicrobiales bacterium
ACCGACGTCGACGGGCACCTCGCCCGGGTGGCCGAGTTCTCCGAGGCTGTCGCCGACCTCTGAGCGCCGCGCCACTTCATCGTTCCGAAACCCAGCGAGCTCGGTGGTGAGTCATACTCGCGATAGTGACGAAGGTCCTCTCCCCCTCGCCTGGCGCCGAGAGAGTCCCCGACCCGCGCGGCCTGACCCGCTACGACGGTCCCCTCGAATACGACCCTCCGCCCGACGAGCGTCGCATCGGTGTCGTCGTGCCGTTCGACTTCTCCCTCGACTGGGAGTACTGGAAGTACCTTCCCGAAGGCGTCGTCCTCCACTTCACCCGCACCCCCCACCTGCAGCGCGACGACGGCATGTACCTGGCCAAGGCCAGCGGGAAGCCGTCCGTCGTGGCCCGAACGGGGCGGTCGCTGGTCAGTCTCCGTCCCCACTCCGTGCTCTATGCCTGCACGTCGGGCAGCTTCATCCACGGGGTCGAGGGGGAGCGCAAGCTGCGGGAAGCGATGGAGGCGGCGGGCTGTGCCAACCCGGTCACCGCATCCGGGGCGGCCATGCAGGCGCTGGGCCTCAGCGGAGCGGTGAAGGTCGCGATCGCCACCCCCTACTCCGCTGCCCTCACCGTCAAGCTCGTAGACTTCGTGGCCGAGGCGGGCTTCGACGTCGTCGCCACCCACTACCTCGGTCTGCACCGCGGCATCGCCGCGGTCAGCCAGTCGACGATCGTCGACCTGGTGCGCCGCTGCGCCGGCTCGGGCGCCGACGCGGTGTTCGTGAGCTGCACCTCGATGCGCACCTTCGGCAAGGTCGCCCAGCTCGAGGCCGAGCTCGGGGTTCCCGTGTTCACCTCCAACCAGGTGTCTCTGTGGGCCGCGCTCACCGCCGCCGACGCGCTCGTCGGCCGCCACGCCGGCGACGGCGGCCCGTGGCTCATGGGTGACGGCTCACCTCCGGCGCTGTCGACCCGGATCCTGCTCGCCGCGTCGGGCGTCCTCCCCCTCGCCGAGAGCTAGCCGCTCGCCGGTCAGGGCTGGATCAGGCGGAGAGCTCGGGGTCACTCGCCCCGAGGTGGGCGCCGACCGCGTCGGCCGCCGCCTGGGCGTCACCCGCGGCGAGTGCCCTCAGGAGCACCTGGTGCTCGCCGACGACCTCGGCGGGGTCGGGGTGGCGAGCCGGGAGGGTCCGCAGACAGAGACGGGTCTCGGCCAGGAGCGTGGCGTACATACGGCCGAGACGGCTGCTGCCCGCGCCGGCGACGAGCCGCTCGTGGAACGCCAGGTCGAGATCGGCGACATCGCGCCAGTCGCCACCGGCCGCCGCGGCCTCCATCTCCTCGACCAGTCCACCGAGCTCGGCGAGGGTGTCGGAGTCGGCTCGGAGGGCCACCCGTTCGGCGGCGGTGCGTTCGATGGTCATGCGAGCCAGGGCGATGTCGGCGGCGTCCTCGACGTCGAGGGTCGTGACGAAAACGCCCCGGTGAGGGGCCGCATCGAGCAGACCCTCCTGGACCAGCCGTTGGAACGCCTCGCGCACCGGGCCGCGGGAGACACCGAGGCGCTCGGCGAGCTGACTCTCGGTGAGCTGCAGGCCCGGCTCGAAGGACCCGTCGAGGATCCGGTCACGGATCGTCTCGGCGATGATCGACGCGGTGGCCCGTCGGGGCACCGGTTGGAGGCTGTCGAGAGGCATGGACTGCTCCGGCCAGGGCAGTGGGAGATCCGCGAGAGCTACATCGCCCAACGAGCCATGTCACCCGGTAGATCCCGGATCGTTCGATTGTCGACAATCATACCATCGGCTAGCCTCCGGACGTGCACCGGACCCCCCTCCAGGTCGTCGTGCTCGTCCCACCCGGCGACCCCGACCCGCCCGGCCTCGACGCCCTCGCGCCCGTCGCCGATCACCAGGTGGTGCGCACCGCCGACGAGCTCGACGCCGCGCTCGACCGAGCCGCCGGCGCATCGGACCGGCCTCCGGTGCTCGCGGTCTACGACTTCCGGACCGACCTGGTCGCCGGACTCGGGGCCCGGGCCGCGGAGCTCGAGTGGATCCACGCCGCCAGCGCCGGGGTCGACGCCGTGCTCACGCCCGAGGTCGTCGTCTCCGACACGGTCGTCACCAACGCCCAGGGTGTTTTCGACCAGGGCATCGCCGAGTGGGTCCTCGCCGTGCTCCTCCTTTTCACCAAGGACCTCCACACCACCCTCGCCCTCCAGCGCGACCGCACGTGGCGCCACCGCGAGAACGAACGCCTGGCCGGACGCCGTCTGCTCGTCGTCGGGGCCGGCTCCATCGGTCGAGAGATCGCCCGCCTCTGTGGCGCCACGGGCATGACCGTGCGAGGTGTCGCCCGAACCGCCCGCGCCGACGACCCCGACTTCGACGCCGTCGTGCCCACCGACCGCCTCCACGACGAGCTCGCCGAGGCCGACGACGTCGTCATCGCCACCCCTCTCACCGCGGCGACCCACCACCTGTTCGACGCCGACGCCTTCGCCGCCATGCGACCCGGCACCCGGGTGGTCAACATCGGGCGCGGCCCGGTGATCGACGAGGTCGCCCTGCTCGAGGCTCTCGTGTCGGGACGCGTCGGCGCAGCGGCGCTCGACGTGTTCGAGACCGAGCCGCTTCCGTCCGACCATCCCTTCTGGGGCATGGAGCAGGTGGTGGTATCCCCCCACATGTCGGGCGACACCGTCGGATGGGTGACCGCTCTCGGCCTCCAGTTCGCCGACAATCTCGCCCGGTTCACCGAGGGCACGCCCCTCGACCACGTCGTCGACAAGCACTCACTGGCAGGAGAACGGCCATGACCAACAGCGGGACCGACACCCCCATCGAGTGGATGACCGCGCTCGACCTGCTCGACGCCTACGCGAGTCGGCGTCTGTCACCGGTCGAGGTGACCGATCACCTCCTCGACCGCATCGCCCGGGTCGACCCCGACATCGGGGCCTGGTGCTTCCTCGACCACGAGACCACCCGCGCCCAGGCCAAGGCCTCCGAGGCCCGCTGGGCGGAGGGGAAGCCCCACGGGCGCCTCGACGGGGTACCCGTCGCGGTGAAGGACATCTTCCTCACGGTCGGATGGCCCACCCTCCGCGGGTCGCTCACGATCGACCCCGATCAGCCGTGGGAACACGACGCTCCGACGGTCGCCGCCCTGCGTCGCAACGGTGCGGTCCTCCTCGGCAAGACCACCACACCTGAGCTGGCATGGAAGGGCGTCACCGACTCGCCCCTCTGTGGCATCACCCGTAACCCCTACGACCTCGATCGCACGCCGGGCGGGTCGAGCGGTGGCAGCTCTGCTGCTCTCATGTCGGGCACCGTCCCCCTCGCCCTCGGCACCGACGGCGGCGGCTCGATCCGCATCCCCGCCGCCCTCACCGGCTGCACCGGCATCAAGCCCACCTGGGGCCGGGTGCCCCACTGGCCGGTCAGCCCCTACGGCGGGCTGGCCCACGCCGGCCCGATGTCCCGCACCGTCGCCGACACGGCCCTGCTCCTCGACGCCCTCGCCGAAGCCGACTTCCGCGACAGCGGGGCACTGATGCCCGACGGGATCGACCACCTCGCCGCCAGCGCCGGGGGGATCGACGGCGTTCGCATCGCCTTCAGCGCCGATCTCGGCCACCAGAAGGTGGACCCCGAGGTCGCTGCCTCGGTCGCTGCCGCGGTCGAGCTGCTCGCCGGCCTCGGCGCCCACGTCGACGCGGTCGACCCCGGTTTCGACGACCCCCTCGAGACGTTCCGGGTGCTGTGGAACTGCGGCGCGGCGGGCGCCACCAGCTCCGACACCGCCGAGCAGCGGGCGATGCGCGACCCGGGCCTCCAGGAGATCTGCGCCGACGGCGAGCGCTACACCGCCGTCGAGTACATCGCCGCCCTCGGCCGCCGCGGCGAGCTGGCCATCTCCATGGGGGCCTTCCACCAGCAGTGGGATCTCCTCGTCACCCCCACCATGCCCTTCGGTGCCTTCGCCGCCGGCCGCGACGTCCCCGAGGGGTCACCCGACCACCAGTGGTCGGGCTGGGCCGGGTTCATGTACCCGTTCAACATGACCCAGCAGCCCGCGGTGTCGGTGCCCTGTGGGCTCACCTCCGACGGTCTGCCCATCGGACTCCAGATCATCGGGCCTCGCGGTGCCGACGCGCTCGTCCTGCGCGCCGCCCGGGCCTTCGAGAGCGCACACGGCGGAATCCCCCGACCCCCACTTTTCCAGGAGAGCTGAGCGATGGACGCCACTCCGATCCCGATTGCCGGGACCCCCACCACCACCGACGCCACCGTCGACGTGACCAACCCGTTCACCCAGGAGGTCATCGCCGCGATGCCTCTGTGCGGGCCCGAGGAGGTCGACCGGGCGTGTCGCCATGCCGCCGCGGTTCTCGCCGAGGGATCGTTCCCCCAGCACGAGCGGGCCGCCGTGCTCGACCGGGCGGCGGTCCTCCTCGCCGAGCGCACCGAGGATCTCGCTCGCACGATCGCCACCGAGGCGGGCAAGCCGATCCGCACCGCCCGCGTCGAGGTGGCGCGAGCCGTCGACACGTTCCGTTTCGCGGCCGCCGAGGCCCGGCACCTCTCCGGTGAGGTCATCCCGCTCGAGGCGTCGAGCAGCGGCGCGGGCAAGGTCGGTTTCGCCCTCCGGGTCCCGGCCGGGGTCGTGGCGGCGATCTCACCGTTCAACTTCCCCCTCAACCTGGTGGCCCACAAGGTCGCCCCCGCGATCGCCGCCGGATGCCCGGTCGTCCTCAAGCCCGCTCCCCAGACGCCGCTCACCTCGGTGGCCCTGGTGCAGCTCCTCGTCGACGCCGGGATGCCCAAGGGATGGATCTCGATCGTGACCGACAGCCGGGCCGAGGCGGGCGGGCCACTGGTGGAGCACCCCGTCCCTGCGGTCGTGACCTTCACCGGGTCGGTCCCGGTGGGCTGGGGCATCGCCGCCGCCGCTCCCCGCAAGCGGGTGCTGCTCGAGCTCGGGTCCAACTCGCCGCTCATCGTCATGCCTGACACCGATGTCGAGGACCTGGCCCGGCGCCTCGCTCCCGCCTCCTTCGGCTTCGCCGGCCAGAGCTGCATCTCGGTGCAACGCATCCTCGCCCACCAGGACATCCACGGAGCCCTCGTGGAGGCGTTGGCCGAAGCGACCGATGCACTCGTGGTCGGTGACCCCCTCGACGAGGCGACCGACGTCGGTCCCCTCATCGCCCCCGGGGAGATCGACCGGGTGAAGTCCTGGATCGATGCCGCCGCGGAGGCGGGCGGCCGGGTCGTGGCCGGCGGGCGTCTCGAGGATGGGCTGTTGCGCCCCACGGTGGTCGACGGTGTCGACGTGTCGTGCGACCTGTGGCGCAAGGAGGTGTTCGGTCCGGCGGTCGGGGTCCGTTCGGTCGCCAGCTTCGACGAGGCGGTCACCCTCGCCAACGACAGCGACTTCGGGCTCCATGTCGGGGTGTTCACGAAGGACATCGGCTTGGCCATGCGGGCGGCCCG
>SKKL01000281.1 GCA_007121465.1 Acidimicrobiales bacterium
GGTCGACGTTGGCCGATCCGTACCAGCAGCCCTTGATGGTCTTGGCGGTGTACAGGAAGGTGAAGGCGGCGTTGAGGTTCAGCATGACCTCGAGGCGGGGGACGCCCACGAGGACGACCTCACCGCCGTTGCGGGCCATGTTGATCGCCTGCTCGATCGTCGGTCCGAGCCCGATGACCTCGAAGGCCACGTCGGCCCCACGACCCTCGGTCATCTGGTGGACCGTGGCCACCGGGTCGCCCTCGCCGGCGTTGACGGTGTGGGTGGCGCCGAACTCCTTGGCCATCTCGAGCTTCGAGTCGAACATGTCGACAGCGATGATGGTGGTGGCTCCGGCGATGCGTGCGCCCTGGATCACGTTGAGGCCGACACCGCCACAGCCGACGACGACGACGGAGTCGCCCTCGCGGATGTTGGCGGTGTTGAGGGCGGCGCCGACGCCGGTGAGCACGCCACACCCGATGAGGGCCGCCGACTTCAGGGGCACGTCGTCGGGGATCTTCACGGTGCTGATGGCGGGCACGATCGACTCGTTGGAGAAGGTGCCGCAGAACGCCATCTGGCCGAGCTCGCCGTCGGGGGTGGAGAACCGCTTGGTGCCGTCGAGCAGACCGCCGATGGCGACGCCACCGTTCTGCTCGCAGAGGTAGCCCTGGTCGCGACGGCAGTTGTAGCACTCACCGCACTGGGGGACGAAGGACAACACGACGTGGTCGCCGACGGCTCGGTTGGACACTCCGGGGCCGACCTCGGTGATGATGCCGGCGCCCTCGTGGCCGAGCACGAGGGGAGTGGCGAGGGGGATGGTGCCGTTCTGGACCGACAGGTCCGAGTGGCACACGCCCGAGGCGACCATCTGGACTCGGACCTCGCCCTCCTTCGGAGCGGCGACGGTGATGTCGTCACGAACATCGAGCGGCGTGTCGACGGCGTTGAGGATGGCGGCCTTGGCGGTGCCGGTCGGTGCGGTGTCGGTCATGGATGGATCCCCCGTTGGGTTCGGTGTCGCAGGTATGCGAACTGTACAACGTACGGTCAGGGTGGTGGGGCCCGACCGTCTTCCTGGTCTTCGCGCTCGGCGGCCTTCACGGCATAGCCGAACACGATGGCCGGGGCCAGCACGACCGACCCCACGAGCAGGGCGACGATGACGGCGGTCGTGAGGGTGTCGGTGTAGCCGCGGATCAACCCGAAGAAGAACAGCACCGAGGCCAACCCGAACAGCCCGTAGCCGACCCTCTGGCCGACCGTGACGAGTCGGGCGATCTGGGCCCGGCGGGCGAGAACCGGGTCGGCGCCGCCCGCGTTCACGGGGACCATCCCGCCCCGGCCAGGAGCCGGGACAGTCGGTCGGTCATCGCCTCGAGCGAGAGGTGGGTGCGGACCACCTCCTGATTGTGGTCGAGCAGCGACGGATCGGGCGAGGCGAGGAACTGGCCGAGCGGGCCAGGGTCGTCGGTGGGGAACCATCGGAAGCCGAGATCGCGCAGCTCGGCCGCGACCGGGTAGGAGCCGACCGCCGCGGGCAGGCGATGGGCGGCGGCTTCGACCGGTGGGTTGCCGAACCCCTCCCAGGTGGAGGGGAAGACGACGGCATCGGCGGCGGCGTAGAAGTCGGCGGGGTCCCACTGGCCGGCGCGCAGTACCCGGCACCGCGCGCCGGCGAGGATCGTCTCGAGCTCGTCGCCGTAGCCCTCCTCGGCTGGCCCGACGAGCCAGTAGGTGGCGCCGAGATCCTCGCAGAGTCGCACCGCCACGGGTACCTGCTTGCGGGCGATCGCTCGAACGGGGTGCACGAGCACCGTCTCGTGGTCGTCGATGCCGAGGGCACGCCGAACCCGTGCCCGGTCGCCGGAGACCGGGTCGGGATCGAAGCCGTTGTAGATGACGGTCGCGTCGATACCCCGTTCGGCCAACTCTGCCCGGGTGAGCTCGTTGATGGTCACGTGTCGCCAAGCGGGGTCGGTCGGGGGCAGCTCGGTGACGTGACGGAATCGGTCTCGTTGCCACGGGGGATCGTGGTGGTGCAACAACGTGGGACGACCTCGCAGGACCGAGGCGACCACCTGGGAGGCGCCCATGTTGAGGGGGATGGTGAGGAGGTTCTCGACCACCACGAGGTCGGCGTCGGCCAACGCTGCCTCGATCTCACCGACCGGGGGCGGGTCGGTCGCGTCGAGGGCCAGGCCGGCGACGGTGACGTCGACCGGCCCCTCACCCGCGACGGTGTAGGGGTCGAACCCGAGCCCGGCGAGGGCCCGTACCCAGGTGTCGGCAACGATCGACACGCCGTCGGTGAGCCCGAGACGAAACGACACGACCGCACAGCGCGACATCGATCTCGACGCTAGCCCCACGGGGTCGAGGCGGATCGGTCCGGGTCTCCGGCGAGACGCTCGGAGGGGTGGTGCCACCGGAGGTCTCGGACTCCGTCGATCGAGGCCAGGGCCGCATGGACGAGCTCGACCAGTCGGGCTCTCTCGTCGCCCTCCGTGCTCCCGAGCAGGCGCATCACCGGGCTCGTCCCTCCACCCACTGCCACGAGCCAGGAACCGTCGTCGGGAACCCGACCGAGCAGGATCCCGAGGCGTCGTCGTCCCACCCTCACGGGCAGCCTGATGGGGCCTCCGAGATCCTGGGCGGTGCCGGGCCGCAGGTCGGCGTCGTCGATCGCGGCGGTGAGGAGCTCGACCAGGTCGGTCGCGTCGAGGGAATCGTGGCCGAAGGTGGCCTCGGTTCGGACCGCGCCGTCGGTGTTCGTCTCCTCGGACGGGTCGTCCATGGCGGGCACGGTACCCCGCTCGGGCCTGGTCAGAGGCCGGAGCCCTCCATCGACCCCACAAGCGGAACCAGCCCCAGGTCGAACAACGCGCAGGAGGCTCGGCGGTCGCCGTCGTTCCACCGTCCCTCGGTGGGCGCCAGGTGGAGATAGTCGAGCCCGGAGATCTCCCACTCCGATCCGACGAACTCCTCGAATGCGTCGATGCAGGCGAGGTCGGCCCGCTCGTCGGCCACCGACGATCCGGGCCAGGCCTCCCCGGGTGCGCCCTCGATCGCGACCCGCGCGAAGATCTCGTAGCGGTGAGGTTGGCCGCAGGGGACGACCCCCACCTCCGCCCCGCTGGCGAACGCTCGCAGCGGCACCTCACCGAGATCGTCGAAGCAGGTTCCCGCCTCGAGTCCGTAGGGATCGGACGGCTCGGGATCGACCTCGGACTCCTCGTCGGCCAGGGCCTCGCCGGAGACCTCGGCGAACACGATGGCGTCGCGACGGGGGTAGTCACCCGCTCGCAGGTCGTCGCCGACATAGTCGCCACAGGCGGTGGCCCCGACGAGGGCGACCGCACCGGTCAACAGCGCGCGCCTCAGCACGTGACCAGCATGCCTCACCCCGCCGCCACTGAGCCGGGCAGCCTGGCGCCGTCGGGCGAGAAGAGCAGGCACACCACCGACCGGTCGCCGCGGACCCACGCCGCTTCGTTCGGCCGGTAGAACGCGATCTCGAGACCTGTGTCGATGTAGGGAGTCCCGACGTAGGGCTCGAAGGAGTCGAAGCAGACCCCCTCGGCGGTGGTCGTCACGGCGTCGTCGCCCGGGTGGGGCGACTCGGGGTCGTCGTCGAGCGAGACCCGGGCGAAGACCTGGGCGTCGTGCTCCTCGGCGCAGTCCTGGAGCGCGACCGCGTCGACCTCGGTTCCGTCGTCTCGACGGGGCAGTTCGACACAGTCGCCCACCTGGAGGTCAGCGACCGGTGTCCGGCCCGAGTCGTCGGGATCGTCGGCGCCGGTGTCGTCGGGGTCGGGGTTCTCGTCGGGCGGATCGATCGGGATCGAGGCGGTGACGAGGGCACGGGGGGTCCGGGCCGGAGGCTCGGGCGGTGTGTCCGACAGCGGCTCGGCGACGGCGTCTCCGTCGCCGAGGCCTGCGGGGCTTCCGTCCTGGTCGTCGTCACCCGTGCAGGCGACGACCGCGACCGCCAGGGCCGCCACGACGAACGCGGCGCGCAACCGGCGGAGGGTCAGGCGGTCGGAGAGGTGCGCGGCGGGGTGCAGGGTCACGGTGATGAGCTCAGTACGACGGGAGGAAGCGGTCGAGGTGGACGAACCACGTCCAGAGGAACCACACCACCAGTGGAGCCGACATGGCATAGGCGGGCCAACGCCGCCACACTCGGCCGGCGCCCCAGGCCCCACCGAGACCGAGGAGGAACAGTCCGCCCCAGGCCACCGTCGGGACCAGAGCGTCGCCGTCGCCCTCGAGGCCGTCGCCCCAACCGGTGGACAGCCCGACGTCGACCGGTGCGGAGTCGTCATCCGGGTCGACGGGAACGAGTTCGGGGAGCTCGACGGGGTCCTCGACCAGGAGCGCGGTGACGATGATCCGCTCGCGGTCGCTCCACTTCGGATGACACGCCACCAGCGTGAGGCGGTCGTCGCCCAGATCGGCGAGCACCTCCACCGCCGTGGGCGGGACGATGAAGTGGCCGCGCTCGCCGCCATCGGGGTCAGGGTGGGCCATCACCTCATAGGTGAATGCGCCTGCCAAGGTCTGCACGACGATCTCGTCGCCCGGCTCGAGCTGGTCGATGTCGTGGAAGGGGGCACCGTAGGTGGTCCGGTGACCGGCAATGGCCGCGTTGCCCGAGGTGCCCGGCATGGAGTTGTCGGGAAAGACTCCGGGGCCCTTGCGCAGATCGGCGACCCCGATGCCGTAGACGACGGTCTCGGACACACCGATCGCGGGGATCTCGATCTGGGCGACGGGCTCGCCGTGGACCGGTGCGAGCGCGGCGAGGACCTCGGGGTCGACCGGCTCGGTGGTCGGAGGTGTGGCCGTCACCCCGTCGAATGCGATGGGTCGGCTCGCGCCGATGCCCCGCTCCGGGCCCGACGGAGCTGAGGGCACCTCTGCCGGCCCGGTGCCCACCTCGGCCAGTCGAGCTTCGAACTGACTCGACATCTGATCCTGGGCCCGCGCGTGCTGGATCGAGGTGCCCCACAACTGGTACCCGACGAACAACAAGGTGACGACACCGAACCCGATGAGGGCGCGGCCGATGCCGCCGACGACGCGCGCGCTCCTCTGGCTCAGCCGAATGGTCACGCCGTGAGGGTACAAGCCGTCGTCCCGGCGCCGGACCCGCCCTCCGGTCGCCGCGCCGGGCCACGCCTTGGTTGGTGCGAGGGGGCACCGGTAGCCTGTGGTCCTCCATGGAGCCGGTCATCCACTTCCGCTCGGCGGTGTCGCTCCTCGGTCGGTTCCCGGCACTGGCGGGCGTCGATCTCGAGGTCGACCCCGGCGAGATCGTGCTCCTCCGTGGACCCAACGGGGCGGGCAAGTCCACCCTCCTCAAGGTCTGCTCGGGCCTGCTGCCCGTCGCGGCGGGTACCGCCCGGGTTCTGGGTGTCGACCTCACCGAGGATCGCCACTCGATCCGGCCCCGAGTCGGGCTCCTCGGCCATGCCACCTTCCTCTACGACGAGCTCACCGTGGCCGACAACGTCGAGTTCTGGGCCCGGGCCGCGCGGGCCGATCTCGACGACGCCCACCACGCCATGGATCGGCTCGGCCTCGCCGGACGACTCCGCGACGTTCGCGTCGCCCGACTCTCGGCCGGGCAGCGCCGACGGGTGGCCATCGCCGTCTTGTTGTCCCGCCGGCCCGAGCTGTGGCTCCTCGACGAGCCGCACGCCGGTCTCGATGCCGACGGGCGTGACCTGCTCGACGGGCTGGTCGTCGAGGCCGCCCGAGCCGGGGCCACCGTGTTGTTCGCCTCCCACGAGCTCGACCGAGCCCTGTCGGTGGCTCACCGGGTCGTCACCATCGCCGGAGGAGTGATCACGACCGACGAGCCGATCACCGGAGCGACCGGACCCACTGCCCACACCGTCGGACGGCCCGACGACGTGGTGGATGTCGGGAGGCCCGACGATGTGGCGTGACGCTCTGCTGGTCGCCGGCAAGGATCTGCGCATCGAGCGTCGCTCGCGGGTGGCGGTCAACCAGATCCTGCCCGTCGCACTCGCGATGCTGATGCTGTTCGGGTTCGCACTCGATCCCGACTCGCCGGTCCTCGCCCGGGCCACACCGGGACTGTTCTGGGTGGTCGTCCTCTTCGTCACCGTTCTCGCCGTCGAGCGCTCGTTCTCCCTCGAGTCCGCCGACGGGGTTCGTGACGCCCTCCGGCTGAGCGGCTTGCACCCCGGAGGCATCTTCCTCGGGAAGTTCGCGGCCCTCGCCGCTCAGCTCGCCGCCCTCCAGGTCGTCCTCGGCTTCGGAGTGGTCGTGCTCTTCGGGCGCGACCTCGCCGGCTACCCGTTGCTGCTCGCCACCCTCGTGGCCGCGACCGCAGGAATCGCCGCAGCCGGTACCCTCTACGGCGTGCTCGCAGCTGGCCTGCGGGTGCGGGAGACTCTTCTCCCGCTCCTGCTGCTCCCGGTGCTGGCACCGGTGTTGATCGCCGCGACCCGGGCGTTCGAGACCGCGCTCGACGGAGTGCCATCGGACGGATGGCCCTGGTTCAACTTGCTCGCCGTGTTCGCCCTCATCTACACCGGCTTCGGGATCCTCGCTTTTGGTTCCCTGCTGGAGGACTCGTGACCACCCCCCACACCGCCGCCTCCACCCCACCTCCCACGGATCCGCACGCACCGGACCCGCCCACCACGGGCGTCGCGGCACCGGCTCACACCGGCTCCTCGGCCACTCGCACCCTCGGGTTGGTGACGCTCGCGGCCATGGCCCTGCTCGTCTTCCTCGCCTTCGTGGCCAGCCCTCGCGACCAGGTGCAGGGAGACCTCGTCCGGCTTCTCTACATCCATCCGGCCCTCGCGTGGACCGCCTATCTGGCGTGTGGGGTCGCCACCACCGCCAGCATCTGGCACCTGGTGAAGAAGACCCCCGGCTCCGACGTCCTCGCCCACTCTGCGGTCGAGGTCGGCGCGGTGCTCACCGCCCTCACCCTCGCTACTGGTTCGATCTGGGGCCGCCCCACCTGGGGCGTCTACTGGGTGTGGGACGCTCGGTTGACCAGCACGGCTCTGCTGTTCCTCCTGCTGTTGGGCTACCTGGCCCTGCACCGCATCGACGCCGCCCCCGAGGTTCGGTCGCGGCGGGCGGCGGTGGTCGGCGTGCTCCTCGTGCCCAACGTCGTGCTCGTCCACCAGTCCGTCGAGTGGTGGCGGACCCTCCACCAGGACCCCACCCTCGCCCGGCGCGACTTCGACTTCGCCACCAGCGACCTGTTCATGTTCACCCTCGTCTACAGCGTGGTCGTGATGAGCCTCGTGTTCACCTGGCTGCTGATCCACCGCTTCCGCGTGGGATGGTTGGCGCTGCAGGCCGAGGAGCTGTGGCTCGACACCGCCATCGAGGCCCGCCGGGCCGAGGGAGCGGGCACCACCGAGCCAGCCGAGACCACCCGAACCGAGCCCCCCCGATCCGAAGGAGGTCTCCCGTGAGCGGAGACATGACCTACATCCTCGCCGGGTGGGGGGTCACCCTCGCCACCCTCGGGGTCTTCGCCCTGAGCCTCGCCGTCCGCGGTCGTCGTCTCAGCCGTATGGTCCCCGCGGAGCGCCGTCGATGGACGAGCTGAACCGCACCGACGCCGACACCGAGCTGGCCGACGACGAGTCGCGCCTGGCTCCGCGGGTGCCGCCCGCCGCCCGTCGACGCCGTCGAAACCCCTTCGCCTACGCGTCGCTGGTCCTCGTGGTGGTCGGCCTCGTGGTCGTGGTCTTCATGGGGCTCGGCGACGCTGCGCTGTTCTTCCGCAACGCCGACGAGGCGGTCGCCCAGCGCGACGACCTCGGCGACCGCCGCTTCCGTATCCAGGGGCTGGTCGACGGCGACTCGATCACCGAGACCTCTCGGGGTGTCGACTTCGTCGTCACCTACAACAACGTCGACGTCACCATCTCCCACGTCGGCGACCCGCCCGACCTGTTCCAGCCGGGCATTCCCGTGGTTCTCGAGGGCCGGTGGGCCCAGGTCGGCGATCCCGAGGTCATCGACCCCGTCGACGCCCTGCACACCGACGACGGCTGGTTCTTCGCGAGCGATCGGTTCTTCGTGAAGCACACCGAGGTGTACGCCGAGGAGCACCCCGATCGCACAGAGGGCTACGAGGACTACGGCGACGGTGACGGGGGAGTCACCGAGACCGGTTCGGGATCGACGGGGGTCGATGGGGGATCGGAGGCCGCCTCCACCCGATGAACGCGATCGTCGGCTCGGCCGGGGTCATCCTCGGGTTCGCCGCTGCGGGGTTCGGAGCGATCAGCCTCGTCGTCGGCCTCATCTGGCAACGACCGGCGCTGTTGCGCCAGTCGATCACCTACGCGGGGCTCGTCTTCGCTGGTTCGCTCGCCTCGTTCGTGGCGATGGAACGGGCGCTCATCACCCGCGACTTCAGCATCGAGTACGTGGCGCAGGTCGGCAGCAGCCTGACCCCGCCGCTCTACAACTTCGCCAGCTTGTGGGGGGCGCTCGAGGGCTCGATCCTCCTGTGGGCGCTCGTGCTCGCCGGCTACATCCTCCTCGTCGCGATCAAGTTCCGGCACCGCCTGACCGACCCGCTCGTGGCGTGGGCGATGGTGACGATGTTCCTCGTCGCCCTGTTCTTCTTCGGGCTCATGGTCGGCCCCGCCAACCCGTTCACCACCTGGAGTCCGCCGGTCGGATACGACGGGCCCGGCCCGGACCCGCTGCTGCAGAACCATCCGCTGATGGTCGCCCACCCACCGATGCTCTACCTCGGCTATGTCGGGTTCACGGTCCCCTTCGCCTTCGCCATCGCGGCCCTCATCACGGGACGGGTGGGGGAGGGGTGGCTGGTCGAGACCCGCCGGTGGACCCTCTTCGCCTGGGGGTTCCTCACCGCGGGCATCATCCTCGGGGCCTGGTGGGCCTACGAGGTCCTCGGATGGGGTGGCTACTGGGGCTGGGACCCCGTCGAGAACTCCTCTTTGTTGCCGTGGCTCACCGGCACGGCGTTCCTCCACTCGGTGATGGTCCAGGAGCGGCGAGGGATGCTGCGGGTCTGGAACCTGTCGCTCTTGTGCGCCACCTTCGCGCTCACCATTCTCGGCACCTTCCTCACCCGGTCGGGGGTCATCGAGTCGGTCCACGCCTTCACCACGTCATCGATCGGTCCGGCCCTCCTGGGCTTCTTCGCGGTCATCGTCATCGCATCGGTCGGGCTCATCGGCTGGCGGGGCGATCGCCTGCGCTCACCCGGATCGATCGACTCGCCCCTGTCGCGTGAGGGTGCCTTCCTCGCCAACAACGTCTTGTTCGGTGGCTTCGCCTTCGTGATCCTCCTCGGCACGGTGTTCCCCCTCGTCGTCGAGGCATGGAACGGCGATCAGCTCCGCGTCGGCGAGCCCTTCTTCGAGCGGATGAGCGTCCCCATCGGTCTGGCCCTCCTCACCCTCATGGCCATCGCCCCCGCCCTTCCATGGCGCAAGACGAACGTGGAGACACTCGCCACCCGCTTGCAGTGGCCCGCCTGGTTCGGTGGGGCCTGCCTGCTGATCGCTCTCGCGCTCGGCCAGCGGGGTCTCGGCACCCTCGCCGGCTACGGTCTGGCGGGGTTCGCCGCCGGCGCCGCCATCCGCCAGGTCGTGCTCGCCACCCGGCGTCAGGGGTGGCGGGGATTCGTCGGCCGGACCAACGGCGGCATGATCGTCCATCTCGGCGTCATCCTCATCGCCTTCGGCATCATCGCCTCCAACGCCGGCGTCGAGAGCCGCGAGTTCCGCCTCGAGATCGGCGAATCCGGTGTCATCGAGGGCCACACCATCACCCTCGTCGACGTCTACCAGGAGGACCTGCCTCGCAAGGTTCGCACCGTCGCGGCCATCCAGGTCGACGGCGGGGAGATCCACGAGCCGGCGATGAACCTGTTCCGAGCCTCGGGACGGGCGGTTCCGACCCCCTCGGTCAGGACGACCTGGACCAACGACATCGCATTGTCGATCTTCCCCGTCGAGTCGATCGACGACCCGATTGGCATCCGGGCCGTCTACCAGCCCCTGATCGCCTGGCTCTGGGCCGGCGGCGCGCTGATGGCGATCGGCACCGTTCTTTCCGCCTTCCCCGGTCGGCGGCGCAAGCCCACCGACCCCACCTCCGCGCCCCTCCCTGAGCGTGCTCCCGAGGGGGCTTCGTCATGAGCGACGATCTCGCCCCGGTGCGTCGGGGACGAACGGCCCTGGTCTCCGCATCGATCGTCGGAGTGGTGATGGTCGCGTTCATCGCCCTCCTGGCCACCCGCGACCACGGTGACCGCGAGACGGCCAGCGCGTTGCTCGGCGGGCCCGCCCCCGCCATCGTCGGCGAGACTCTCGACGGCGGTGACTTCGACCTCGACGATCTGAGGGGCCGGTGGGTCGTGGTGAACTTCTTCGGCACGTGGTGCCCCCCGTGCATCGTCGAGCACCCCCACCTCGTCGCCTTCCACGAGGCTCATGCCGAGACCGGCGATGTCGAGGTGGTGAGCGTCGCCTTCGAGGACACCGCTGAGGACGTCGCCGCCTTCTTCGACGAGTACGGCGGCGAGTGGCCCGTGCTCGGCGAGGGCGTGAACTCGATCGCCATCGGCTGGGGTGTCACCGGCCTGCCCGAGTCGTTCCTGGTCGCCCCGAACGGTGTGGTCGTGTTCAAGTTCGTCGGCGGTGTCACCTACGACGACCTCGACTCGGTGCTCTCCGCCGCCCGTGGTCTGCCCGAAGAGGGTCTCGACGACGAGGACCTCCTCGGAGAGCTCCCGGAGGAGGTGTCGTGAGCTCACGCCGCGGTCTTCTCGTTCTCTCCTGGGGGTTGCTCGGGGTGGTCGTGGCCGTCGTGCTCGCCGTCGGGACACTCGGCGGCGCTGAACCCACTCCGGCCGAACGGGTCCGCAGCCTCTCGGGCCAGGTCGCCTGCCCCACCTGTGCCGGACAGTCGGTGCTCTACAGCGACGCCGGGATCTCCGTGCAGATCCGTACCGAGATCGCCCAGCGGGTCGAGGACGGCCAGAGCGACGATCAGATCCTCACTGCTCTGGCCCAGGCCTACGGGCGCGAGGCCTTGCTCACCCCGTCGGCGTCGGGAGCGGCGTCGCTGGCGTGGGCGATCCCGGGGTTCGCCGCGGTGGTGGCCATCGCCGGATTGGCCTTCGCCTTCTGGCGGTGGCGGCCGACGACCACCGAGGTGAGCGACGAGGAACGGTCCCGGGTCGAAGAGGCGCTGCGCGAACGCGAGGTCGACGGTGGCGCCTGAGGCGACCGGTTCGCCGGCCTCGTCGGATCGACGGCTGCTCGACCCCGACGCTCTCGTCGCGCTCGAGGAAGAGCGCGACTTCCTGCTCACCTCGCTGCGCGACCTCGACCGCGAGCTCGAGGCCGGCGACGTGGACGAGGACGACTACCGGGTCTTGCGCGACGACTACACCCACCGGGCGTCGCAGGTTCTCGAGGCGATCGAACGCCGACAGGCCGCCATCGCGCGGTCCCAGGGACCCCGTCGACCGGGCCGGATCGTGGCCGGTGTCGCCGGGGTCCTGCTGTTCGCCGTGCTCGCCGGCCTCGGTGTCGCTCAGGCCGCAGGTAACCGGACCTCCATCGACGGAATCACCGGTGGCGTCCGGGCCACGGTCGGCCAGATGCTGTTCCGGTGCGACGAGTTCCGGGCGCGGGCCGAGATCGTCGAGGCGCTGGAGTGCTACGACGAGGTCATCGAGCAGCATCCGGCCAACGCCGAGGCGGTGACCAGCAAGGGGTGGACCCTCGTCTTCGCCGGACTTCCCGACCTGGCCTGGCCCTACTTCGACGACGCCGTCGCCCTCGACCCCGAGTACGCCGACCTGCGGGTCTATCGGGCCATCGTCCTCAACTGGTGGTGCCGCCCCGAGGAGACCCTCGTCGAGCTCGACGCCTTCGATGCCGCCGACCCCCTCACCGAGATGCGGGCGCTCGTCGAGAACCGCCAGCTCCGCCTCCAGGCCGAGGAGTTGCTCGAGGTCCGTCTCGACGAACCCGACGTGGCCGACCCTCCGACACCGGTCGGCGCGTCGCCCTCCGACGAGTGGGACCAGTGCCCCGTGCTCGTCGATGCGGGCGTCATCGAGCGCGTCGACGGCGAGCCGGCCGACTGACGCGGCGTCCCGGTCCGTCCGACTGGTCGGGTCGGTGTCAGTCGGCGATCACGTGGTCGGGGAGAGGACCCGACCCCGCGTAGGTGGCGTGGCCGATCGACCCGCCCGCCGACTCCAACACCCAGATCGACCCCTTCGGACACTTGTCGCCGTGAAGGACCGCCCCTCGTCGGGCGAGTCCGGCGAGCAGTTCGGGGATGACGTCGCCATGTGAGCACAGCGCCGCGGTGGTACCGGTCGACACCAGGTCGTCGATCAGGCCGATGCCGTCGGCGAGTGACGCCCCTTCGGCCAACGCCTCGTGGTTCTCGATGCCGATGTCGAGGAGCTCCGCCAGCGGCGCGAACGTCTGGGTGCAGCGCAGGTAGTGGCTCGACACGAGACGCTGTATCCCCTGATCTCCGAGCACGTCGACCAGACCATTCGCCCGCTCCCATCCCTTCGGCGACAAGGGCCGCAGATGGTCGGGCTCGGACCACTCCGACCGAGACCCGGCGTGGGCGTGACGCACGAGGTAGAGCCGCATGGCGGCCAGGCTAGAGCTCGATCGGAGAACTCGTCACCACGACTGCATCCGCGCCTGACCCCTCCGGCGAAGTACCCACGACAAACCGATGCGACCACCGGGTCGCGCTGTCACCTGGAGGAAAGTTCGATGCGCAAGTTCGTCGCAGTATTGGCGAGTGCCCTGTTGCTCTCGCTGTTTGCCACCCCCGCCAACGCCCAGTCCGGCGCCACCGTGATGCTGCTCCACGGCATCCCCGGAGTTCCCGTCGACGTCTACGTCGATGGCGATGCCGTGATCGAGGGCTTCGAGCCCGCCGCGATGGAGGATCTGTCCGCCCTCGCCGGTGCGACCCTCGAGAACGTGGTCGTCGTCCCCGCTGGCGGCGATCCCGAGACCGACGGCGTGATCGAGGTTGCGAGCCTCGACGTCCCCGACTCGGGCAACTGGACCGTCGTCGCCCACCTCGATGGCAGCGGCACCCCGACCCTCACCCCCTTCCAGAACGACACCTCCGAGATCGCCGCTGGTGAGGGACGCATCACCGTCCGCCACACCGCCGAGGCCCCTGCCGTCGACATCCTCGTCGGCGAGGACCGTGCGATCACCGACCTGTCGAACCCGAACGAGGCCGTCGCCGACCTTCCCGCCGGACCGCTGCCTGCCTCGATCGCTGCCGCCGGTGGCGACGTGCTCGCCAGCGTCGCTGACATCCTCGGCGCCGAGCCCTCGGTGACCGCTGGCACGAACACCATCCTCTACGCGGTCGGCTCCCTCGAGGGCGAGACCTTCACCCTCTACGTCCAGGCCATCGACGGCCTCGGTGCTGCTCCCGCCCAGGTCCCGAGCGGCAACAGCCCCGTCTCGGACGCCGCTCCGTGGGCCCTCGTCGCCGCTGCCACCATGGCAGTCGGTGCGCTCGCCCTCGGCGGCCGTCAGTTCGCCCGCACCCGGGCCTGATCCCCTCAGCGCTCCTGCGCATGGGCCGTGGGGAGGGTGCACATCGCACCCTCCCCACGGTCGCGCCCCGGGGCTCTGTCCCTGCCCCATTTCGTGTCCGCCCGCGCCGACATTCTCCGGTCCCCTCGCCTACCCTCCTCTCCGATGCCTGAGCGACTGACCTCTTCTCCTCTCCGACTGCTGTGGCTCCTCGTGGCCGGGCTCCTCCTCCTCGCCGCATGCGGGGATGACGACGGCGGTGCCCAAGCGACGGTCGCCGGCGACCTGCCCGGGTCGTCCGCCGAGGACGCCGAACCCGCCGACGAGGCACCGAGGCCGACCTCGGAGCTCGCCGAGCTGATCCAGTCCGGCGGTTCGGCCGCCACCCTTCCCGAGCGTGAGGTGGGGCCGGCCCCGGTCGGTCTGACCTTCGAGGGCATCGGTGTGAGCCTCGCCTCGGTGGTCGACGTCGGGGTCGAGCCCAACGGGGACATGGAGATCCCGGGGGCCTCCGAGATCGGCTGGTACCGCTACGGCCCCACTCCGGGTGCGGCCGGGTCGTCGGTTCTCGCCGCCCACATCGCCTGGAACGGCGTCGACGGGGTGTTCCGTCAGCTCGGCCGGGCCGAGCCTGGACAACGCTTCACCATCGGCTACGACGACGGCACCACCGCCGACTACGAGGTCGTCGCGGTGCGCCAGTACCCGAAGGATCAGCTCCCCGACGAGCTGTGGTCCACGACGGGCGACCCCCAAGTGGTGCTCATCACCTGCGGTGGGTCGTTCAACCGGGCGTTGAACAGCTACGACGACAACATCGTCGCCTACGCCGTCCCGGTCTGACGGCGAGGTCTCAGCCCGCGAGAGAACGCAGCTCGGTCACGATCCCGGGGAGTGCCTCGACGAAGGCGTCGACGTCGGCGTCGGTGGTCGACCATCCGACCGACACCCGCAGTGACCGATGAGCGTCGACCCCCATTGCCTCGAGCACGGGGGAGGGCTCGAGCGACTCGGAGGCGCACGAGCTTCCCGAGTGGACCGACACCCCGGCCCGGTCGAGGCCGATGAGCACCGGCTGCGGTTCGACGCCGGCGACGGCGAGACATGTGATGTGGGGAAGTCGCTCGTGCGGATCGCCGAGGATCTCGATGCCCTCGACCATCCCGGCGAGGGCCGCCACCCGTTCGCTCTGGCGCCGATTCGCCGTCGACTCGGCGCCGAGACGGTCGCCGTCGGCGAGGGCTTCGGCCACGGCGCCGAAAGCGACGACCCCGAGGGTGTTCTCGTGCCCAGCCCTACGGGCTCGCTCCTGATCGCCGCCGAGCAGCAGAGGTGGCAGGCGGACTCCCCGACGAACCAGCAGTGCTCCGACACCGGTGGGCCCACCGAGCTTGTGAGCGCTGGTCGACATCAGGTCGGCACCGAGGTCGCCGAACGCGATCGGAACCCGCCCCGCGGCCTGGGCAGCGTCGACGTGGACGAGGACGCCCCTCTCCCGGCAGGCGGCCACGACCTCGGCCACCGGTTGGAGGGTCCCCACCTCGTGGTTCCCCCACTGCAGGTGCACCATGGCGGTGTCGGGCCGGATGGCGCGAAGCATCTCCTCGGGGTCGATGCGGCCGAGCCGGTCGACACCGACGACGGTGACCTCTCCGGCTCGGGTTGCGTGCTCGCGCACTGCTGAGTGCTCCACGGCGGCGAACACCTGGTGGCCACCTCTGGACCCTCCGCCCCAGACCGCCGCGGCGATCGCCTCGGTGGCGCCGCTGGTGAAGACCACCTCGCGGCTGCGGGCCCCGAGGAGGGTCGCCACCTGCTCGCGAGCGTCCTCGACGAGACCTCGGGCGGTCATTCCCTCGGTGTGGATCCTCCCCGGGTCGCCCAGACCGATGTCGTGACCGAGCTCGAGGAGTTGCGTGAGCGCGTCGCGCGCCTCGGGACGGAGGGGGCTGGTGGAGGCGTGGTCGAGGTAGTGGCGCCGACTCACGCTTCGACCGCGGTGACGCAGTGGTCGCCGCCGAGCGCCACCGAGGTCTCGATCTCGGCGCGGCTGTGCCCGTACAGGGCGTCGAGCATGCCGGTGACCATTCCCCGATCGACCGCGCAGATGACGGGGTGTTCGATGGCGGTGTCGCCGAAGGGGCAGTGGTCCGAGACGATGCGGAGCTGGTCGCCGTGCTGTTCGGCGTGGGCGGCGAAACCGTGGGCCGAGAGAGCGTCGGCCACCGCGTGCAGCGCGGTGCGGAACGACCGTTGCCCGTCGCCGCTGTCGCCCATCGCTTCGGCCATCTGCCGGCCGTACTCGGTGCCGACCTCCTCGGCGAGCTCGGTCGCGGCGTCGGTGCCGAGACGTTCGAGCGCCTTGCCGAGGAGGCTCACGAGGATGTCGTCGTGGCGGACAGCGACGTCGAGGCTGATCGTCGGGGTGATGGCCCGGTAGCGCTTTGACGGGCGTCCCGCTCCCTGGCGAGACCCCCGGGCGACCGCGACCTCGAGGTAGCCACCGGCCGAGAGCTTGTCGAGGTGGTGGCGGGCGACGTTGGCGTGGAGGTCGAAGCGGGTGGCGACCTCCGAGGCGGTGACGCCGTCGGGGACCTCGTGGGCGTGCAGGTAGATGGCCCGGCGGGTGGGATCACCGAAGGCCGAGGTGATGGCCGTGACCGCCGACGCGAAGTCGGTCGGGTTGAGGGGTTCGCGGTCCACATCGGTATTCTACCTATCCGCGTAGGAGAAATCCGAGGAGCTGTTCTGCATGGCCGTCACCGAAGCCGATGTCATCGAGGCGCTGCGCCCGGTCGAAGATCCCGAACTGCACCGCAGCATCGTCGATCTCGACATGGTTCGCGCCATCTCGATCGAGGGCGACACCGTCATGGTGCAGGTCGCTCTCACCGTGGCCGGTTGTCCGCTCCGCAACGAGATCACCGACCGGGTCACCCGTGCGGTGGAGGCACTCGACGGGGTGACCCGCGGCGCGATCGACTTCACCGTGATGACCGACCAGGAGCGGGCCGAGCTGCGTCAGAAGCTCCACGGCGACCCGTCGTCCACGGCCGGCTCCCACGAGGGTCACGGCCACGCCGAGGGTCGGGCCATCCCCTTCGCCGATCCCGGGTCGCGCACCCGCTGTCTCATGATCGCCTCGGGCAAGGGCGGGGTCGGCAAGTCCTCGGTCACCACGAACCTGGCCATCGCGCTGGCGAACCGTGGCAAGTCGGTCGCCGTGGTCGACGCCGACGTGTGGGGCTTCTCCATCCCGAAGATGCTCGGCATCGACCGCCCGCCCACCGTCATCGACTCGATGCTCGTGCCTCCCGAGATGCACGGCGTCCGGTGCATCTCCATGGGGTTCTTCGCCGAGGAGAACCAGCCGGTCATCTGGCGTGGCCCCATGCTCCACAAGGCGCTCGAGCAGTTCCTCACCGATGTGTTCTGGGACGAGCCCGACTACCTGGTGGTCGACCTCCCGCCCGGCACCGGCGACATCTCCCTGTCCCTCGCCCAGTTCCTGCCGCGCGGCGAGGTCTACGTCGTCACGACTCCTCAGCCGGCGGCCCAGCGGGTGGCCCAGCGCTCGGCGTTCATGGCCCAGAAGGTCCAGCTCGAGGTCAAGGGCGTCATCGAGAACATGTCGTGGTTCACCGGCGACGACGGAAAGCGCTACGAGTTGTTCGGCGCCGGTGGCGGCAACGAGCTGGCCACCACCCTCGGGGTCCCGCTCATCGGCCAGGTGCCGCTCGTGCCCGAGCTCCGGGAGGGGAGCGACACCGGACACCCGATCGTCGCCGAGTACCCCGACAGCGAAGCTGCCCAGGTGTTCGCCACCATGGCCGAGACCATCGAGGTCGCCCTCGCCCCCACCCGCCGTCACCATCCCGAGCTCAAGATCATCTGAGTCGGGCCCGGTTGTCGCCCGGGGGACCGAACCGGTTCTCCCGCGGCCTACCATGGCGTTCATTCGTCGACAGGAGGAATGCGTGGACGTTCGGATCGGGGTCTCCCAGGCCCGGGAAGTCGAAGTCGAGCTGAGTGACGACACCGACGTCGGTGAGCTTCGCAGCTACATCGAGGGAACCCTCGCCGACGAAGCGGGCGTGCTCTGGCTGACCGACCGCCGTGGCCGTCAGGTCGCGGTTCCCGTCTCCAAGCTCGCCTACGTCGAGATCGGGAGTCCGAGCGACTCCCGTCGCATCGGCTTCGGGGGCTAGGCCCCCTGCGGGTCGGCTGACATGGCCGTCGACCTGCTCGATCGCCGCCTCCTCTTCGTCACTGGCAAAGGTGGCGTGGGCAAGACCGCCATCAGTGCCGCGCTCGCCTCTCTCGCCGCGGGTCGGGGCAAGCGCACACTGGTGTGTGAGGTCGACGCCAAAGGAGATCTGGCTCGATTCTTCGAGACCGGCCCCACCACCTTCGAGCCCCGTGAGGTCCAGCCCGGCCTGTCGGTGATGACCCTCACCACCGAGGAGTCGCTCCGGGAGTACCTGCGGCTCCACGTGCGTCTCCCACTCCTGGCTCGTATCGGGCCGCTGGCCCGCAGCTTCGACTTCGTCGCCAACGCCGCCCCCGGGGTGAGGGAGATCCTCACCGTGGGGAAGGTGACCTGGGAGGTTCGCGAGGACCACTACGACCTCGTCGTGGTCGACGCCTCCGCGAGTGGGCACGTGGTCTCCCAGCTCGGTGCACCGGAAGCGATCGAGGAGCTGGTCAAGGTCGGGGTCGTCCGTGAGCAGACCGGATGGATGCAGGACATCCTCCACGACCCCGAACGCACAGGTGTGGTCATCGTCGCCACGCCGGAGGAGATGCCCGTCACCGAGACGATCGAGCTCGCCGAGCGCCTCCGTTCGGAGACCTCGGTCGATCTCGCCGCCGTGGTCGCCAACCGGGTGCTGCCGGAGCTGTTCGGCCACCGCGAGCGCGAACGGTTCGAGGCGTGGCGCGAACCGGATCGGCTGGCCGAGGTGGCCGAGGCGATCGCCGGTGTCGCCACCGGCCCCGCCGGCGGCATCCGGCCCGAGGTGGTGGGTGCCGTGTTCGACGCAGCCGAGCTCGCCGTCGAGCTACGACGAGGGCGCGCCGGGCACCTCACCACGCTGCGCGAGGGTCTCGGGTCGGGCGTCCCGCTGTTGTTGGTACCCGAGCTGTTCACCCGTACCCACGGCGCCCGCGCCACCGCCCGGGTGGCCGACGCGCTCGGCGACGAGTTGGGGTTCTGATCGTGGAGCCGATCGCCCACGGGAACGAGCCGATCAGCGACGGGTTGGCCGGCCTGCTCGCCTCCCGGGAGATCCTCGTGACCTGCGGCTCCGGTGGGGTCGGCAAGACCACGGTCGCCGCCGCCTCGGCCGCCATCGCCGCGGCCGAGCTCGGAGGCAGGGTCCTCGTCCTCACCATCGATCCGGCCCGGCGGCTCGCGACCGCACTCGGCCTCGACGAGCTCGGGAACCGGGAGATCCGCATCGACGAGACGGTGTGGTCCGACGCCCGAACCCGTCCACGAGGCGAGCTGTGGGCGGCGATGCTCGACACCAAGGCGTCGTGGGACGAGTTGGTGGCCGACCACGCTCCCGACGAGGAGACACGCCAGGCGATCCTCCAGAACCCGCTCTACCAGAACATCACCGGACGATTCGTCCAGAGCCACGACTACATCGCCATGGAGCGGCTCTACGAGATCCACCGATCGGGGCGCTACGACCTCATCGTGGTCGACACCCCGCCGACCCGGAACGCGATCGACTTCCTCGATGCTCCCGAGCGGATGGCCGACTTCTTCTCGAGCCGCCTGCTGCGCTGGCTGATCACCCCGGCCCGCAGCCGGATGCTCACCGCTGCGTCCCGGCCCTTCTACACGATCGCCGACCGGATCCTCGGTTCGCAGTTCCTCGAGGACATCGCCGAGTTCTTCATCTTGTTCCAGTCGATGTACGACGGATTCGTCGAACGGGCCGATGCGGTGGGGCGACTCCTCGGTGATCCCCGCACCGCGTTCGTGGTCGTCACGACCCTCGAGCCGACACCGACCCGGGAGGCGACCTACTTCGTGTCCGAGCTCGCCCGGCGAAACCTGCCACTGGGAGCGGTGGTGGCCAACAAGGTGCTGCCCGCCAGCTTGCTCGACCGCACCAACCAGGCCGTGGCTCGACATCTGGCCGAGGACGCCTCGGTCCTCGCGGCCGAGCTGACCTCCGACGAGTCCGAGGCGAGCTCGCTCGGCCGGATGTTCGGCGAGGTGGGGGAGAGCTTCGCCAACTTCTCCGCCGTTGCTCGTCGGGAGGCCGAGCTCCAAGCCGACCTGGCCCGCCGGGCCGGCGGACTGGTCTCGCTTCCCTATCTCGAACGCGATGTCTCGGACCTCACCGGGTTGCTCGCCCTAGGCCGCGAGATCTGGGGAGGATGGTCCCCGTGAACTCGGGCCGAAAGGCCTAGTCGCCCCGGCCCCGGGTGGTTAACATGGCCTGTGAGGCCACCCGGCGGATCATTCGGAGGAAGCATGGGACTGTTCAGGCGAACCAAGGATCGAACCGGTTCCGAGCCGGTGGTCGAGCTCGGTTCCGAGCCGGTCATCGACCTGACTCGGACAGACCGGAAGAAGCCCGAGTGGGGCTTCCCCACCCGTTGCCCCGAGTGCGGCGACTACGGTTACCTCGACCGCATCGACGTGGTGCGTGAGGTGATGTTCCAGCACTGCCCGACCTGCTTCGCCCGCTGGGAGACTCCCCGCTCGGCCACTGCCGACGCCTGAGATCTCCCCCTGGCGCGACCGTCGACCTGACGGGAGGGGCGGGGTGGGCGGTGCCCCGTAGCATGGGGCGATGGCCAGCCTCTCCGAACTCGCGCGGCAGCACACCACCCTCGACCGGGCCGCCGTCGAGCATCTGCAGCGACTGATCGCCGGATGGGGTCTCCTCGCCGACTTCTGTTTCGCCGACCTGCTTCTGTTCACGCCCGTCGAGCGTGAGGCCGACGGGACGACTCGAACGGGCGACCCCGACCATTTCGTCGTCCTCGGCCACATCCGCCCGACGACGAGCCAGACCCTCTACCGCAACGATCTGGTCGGCGAGGTCATGACCGCCGAGGATCGTCCTCTCGTCGCCCGTGCCACCCGCCACGGACAGATCATCGAGGACGAGATCACCGTGACGTCGATCCGCGAGCGGGTTCGGGTCCAGTGCATTCCGGTGGTGCGGGAGAGCCGGGTGATCGGGATCATGACGCGCGACTCGGCCCCGCTGGTCGGGCGTCAACCGGGGGAGCTCGAGCGGACCTATGTCGCCATCTTCCATCGGCTGGCGTCGATGATCTCGGCGGGCGACTATCCGTTCCCGACCGACGACGCCGACTCCGAGGAACCACCCCGCGTGGGCGACGGTGTCGTGCTGCTCGATCGCAGCGGTCGGGTGGAGTTCACCTCACCGAACGCCATCTCGGCGCTGCACCGGATCGGCATCCACGGCAACACCGAGGGAATGCGCCTCGTCGACTACGGGTTCGACGAGCGCATCATCCGCTCGGCGTTCTCGAACAAGCTCCCGGTCACTCGGGAGGTCGAACGGGGGATCGAGACCACCGTCGTCTTCAGCTGCATCCCCCTCATCGAGGCCGGCGAGGTGACCGGAGCAGTTCTCATCTGTCGCGACATCTCCGACCTGCGCCGCCGTGACCGTCTGCTGCTCTCGAAGGATGCCACCATCCGAGAGATCCACCATCGGGTGAAGAACAACCTCCAGACCATCGGCTCGCTCCTGCGACTCCAGGGTCGCCGCCTGGGCAGCCCCGAGGCCCGGGCGGCCATCGAGGAATCGGTGCGACGCATCCGGTCGATCGCGCTGGTGCACGAGACGTTGTCTCGCAACGCCGAGGACGACGTGCCGTTCCTCGAGATCTTGAAGCCGATCCTGCGCATGGCCGAAGAGAGCATGGTCACTCCCGAGAACCCCATCTACTTCCGGGTGGAGGGTGATGCCGGCCGGCTTCCGGCCCAGGTGGTGACGCCCCTCGCGGTGGTCCTCAACGAGTTGCTGCAGAACGCAGTCGATCACGCCTATCCGCCCGAGGCCGAGCTCCACGGGGGACACGTGAAGGTCACCCTGTCACGGGTCGAGGAGAACCTGGCGGTGTTGGTGGCCGACGACGGTGTGGGCTTGGCACCCGACTTCGATCTCACCGCCGGGGCCGGTCTCGGCCTCACCATCGTGCGGACCCTCGTGGAGACCGAGCTCGGTGGGCGGTTGGCGGTTCGCACGGCCAAGCCGGGAACCGTGCGACCGGGCACGTTGGTGGAGCTGGCGATCCAACTCGACGCGCCGTGGCTGTCGGGCGACGACGAGATGCTGCGCCGCCCGACCGGCGAGATGCCCGCCGTGGTGGTCCCCGGGGGCCCACCACCGGAGGGGTCGGCCCCAGTGGAGGGTTCGGCCGGTTGATCAGCGCCCGGACGCGAGCCGACCCCCCGCAGGCGGGGGGCCGGCACGACGGCGGAGTGCGGGGGGAGCGCTCCGGGCCGTCGGAGTGTGACCGATGCTACAGCGAAATGTGCTACGACGCAGCCTGGGCTCGACGACGGGCCATCCACTGGCGTCGGAGCTTGCGGCGCTCCTCCTCGGAGGTGCCGCCCCAGACTCCTGAGTCCTGGTTGGTCGTGAGGGCGAACTCGAGGCAGGGAACCTGGGCGTCGCAGGCCTGGCACACCGCCTTTGCACTCTCGATCTGCTCGATGGCCGGTCCGGTGGTGCCGACCGGGAAGAACAGATCCGGGTCGGTGTCGCGACACGCGGCAAGCTTGCGCCAGTCGGTCTCGGTCGGTTCGGCACTGAGTGACAGTACGGACAATGGGCTCGTGATTGCCACGACACCTCCACGCGTTCGTGACTTGGTTCACATGAGAGTGTCCGGGAACGCGCGGACACTCTTTGGGGACTTGGCAACCGTATCGGCTCGGCAACCTGCCGACAAGGGTTCGGCAACCAAAATTTCATTCCAAACCCGCCCGGGAAGGGCAGAGAGAGGCAGAACGTGACAAACGTCATCGCGCACAGGGGGGCATCGGCTGCCGCGGCGGAGAACACGATCGAGTCCTTTCGGCTCGCCGTCGAGCTCGGGGCCGACGGCGTGGAGCTCGACGTCCGTCGGACACGTGACGGGCGCGCCGTGGTCCACCACGACCCGACGCTGCCCGATGGACGCGCCATCGTCGACCTCGACGCGGTCGACATCCCCGGACACGTGCCCGATCTGGCGGCGGCGCTGGAGGCGTGTCCCGGGGTGATGGTCAACGTCGAGATCAAGAACGTGCGCAGCGACGACGATTTCGACCCGGACCAGGTGATGGCCGGTGTCGTGGTCGACACCGTCTCGTCGGCTGGGCGGAGCGACGACGTCGTCGTCTCCTCGTTCGGCTTCGCGGCGATCGACCGGGTGCGGGAGCTCGCGCCGGCGGTGCGCACCGCCTGGTTGGTCACCGACCGGGGCGAGGCGCCACCGCTCATCGAACGCGCGGCGGCGGCCGGTCACCGCGGGATCCACCCCCGGTGGCCGATGGTCGATGAGGCGTTCGTGGATCACGCCCGCGCCGCGGGTCTCTTCGTCAACGTCTGGACCGTGAACGACCCCGAGACGATCCGACGACTCGCCGATCTGGGTGTCGACGGGATCGTCACCGACGTCCCCGACATCGCCCGTGAGGTCCTCGACGGGAGGTGAGGCCCCGGGCGGGTGCTGCGTCAGGTGCTCAGGGGGAGCACCAGCGAGAGTGCCTCGGGTTCGTGGCGAAGCACGATCCGGTCGGTCTCGCCGAGGTAGTCGCCGTCGACCTGGTGGGGGATCGGGCCGTGTCCCTCCACGATCACCTCGCCGAGATCGTGGCGGATGTCGACCTGTCGGCCGCTGCGCAGGCCGCCGGGGCGGGTCAGGGTCCGTGCGGCCAGTCGGACCAGAGGCACGGGTGAGAGCGTGCGCAGGGTCACCATCGACAGGCCCCGATCGAGGGTGGCCGTCGGCGCCAGGCGGAACGGCCGGTTGCCGACGAAGGTGTACGGGTCGGTGTTGAGGCAGATCCCGAAGTAGCCGTCATCGATGACGGACCCGTCCGCGAAGCGAACCGCGAACCGGGGTCGGGACCGGTCGTAGTGGCGGAACCAGGTGTCGACGGCGCAGAACGCGAACAGGGGATGCCCCGCCCACCGCTTCAGCGATCCCCGCCGTTCGACCTGGTGGACCACCGCCGCGTCGTATCCGATGCCGACGTGGAACAGGAAGCAACGGCCGTTGGCCGTACCGAGCCCCACCCGGTGGATGTTGTCGGCGGCGAGGGCATCGAGGAGCGCGCCCGTGGCCTCGATGGGGTCGTTCGGCAACCCGATGGTGCGCGCGAAGACATTGGTCGATCCGCCCGGCAAGGTGGCGAGGGCGGTGTCGGTGCCCATCAAGCCGTTGGCCGCTTCGTTGAGAGTGCCGTCACCGCCGAGGGCGATGACCACCTCGACGCCCTCGGCCGCCGCCCCCTGGGCGATACGGGTGGCGTGGTCCCGCCGGCTCGTCTCGGCGACCTCGATCTCGTGGTCGGCCGACAGCGCCTTCTGGATCACCACCCGGCTGCGGGCGGTCACCGACGAGGCCGACGAGTTGACGAGGAGAAGGAGTCGCAGGAGGACCTCCGGGCGATGGGTGGGTGCGGGTCCGACGCGTCGAGGGCGTGCAGTAGGGGTGAACCGCTGGACGTGACGCTAGTCGCAGCTCGACGATTTGGCCCTCGTGGTCCCTGCGGCCCACAATCTCTGCCATGAACGTCGTTGTCTGCGTGAAGCAGATCCCGGACCCGGCTGACCCGGGTTCGTTGGATCCCTCGACCAAGACCCTCAAGCGAGATGGAAAGCTCATCCTCGACGAGTCGGACTCGTACGGCGTCGAGATGGCCCTCCAGCTCGTCACCAACGCCGGTGGTGGAGAGGTCACCCTCGTCTCGATGGCTCCCAACTCGGAGACCTCGGGCCTGCGCACTGCGCTCGCGATGGGGGCCGCCTCGGCCACCCTGGTGAGCGATCCGGCGCTGCAGGGAACCGATGCGCTCGGCACCGCCAAGGTGCTGGCCGCGGTGATCAAGGACGCCAACCCCGACCTCGTGCTCGCCGCCACCGAGTCGAGCGACGGCTACACCGGCACCGTGCCCGAGCAGCTCGCCGAGCTCCTCGGCCGCCCGTCGGTCACCTTCGCCAAGACCATCGAGATCGACGGCGAGACCGTGAAGGTGCAGCGCCAGACCGACGGTGGGTACGACGACGTCGAGTGCCCGCTCCCCGCGGTGGTCTCGGTGACCGCCGGTGTGGTCGAGCCCCGCTACCCGTCCTTCAAGGGGATCATGGCCGCCAAGTCCAAGCCGGTCGAGGAGAAGACCGTGGCCGATCTCGGACTCGACGCCTCGGCCATCGGCTGGGACGGCGCCCGCCAGGACATCGTCGACATCGCCGCCGCTCCCGAGCGTGAAGCCGGCGAGATCATCGAAGACGACGGCGAAGGTCACGCCAAGATCGTCGAGTACCTCGACAGCCTGAAGGTCCTCTAGGAGGGGCTGGACACATGACACTTTCCAAGATCTGGGTCTACGCACAGGCCGACGAGGGCAAGGTCTCGACCCTCACCCTCGAACTGCTCACCAAGGCACGCGACCTCGCCGACACCGTCGAAGCCGTCTACGCCGGCACCGACGCCGATGCGGTCGCCGCTCAGCTCGGCGAGCACGGCGCCACCACCGTCCACACCACCGGCGATCTCGGTGGCGCGCTCGAGGGCGTTCCCGTCGCCTCGGCCATCGCCGCCGCCGTCGAGGCCGGCAACGGTCCCGACGCCGTCCTGCTCGGCACCAGCTACGACGGGCGCGACGTCGCCGGCCGCCTGTCGGTCAAGCTCGACGTCCCGGTCATCACCAACGTCGTCGACCTCGAGCTCGACGGTGACCGCCTCGTGGGCACCGAGCCGATCTTCGGTGGCACCACCAACGTCAAGACCAAGTCGACCCAGGACGGCGTTCAGATCTTCCTGGTGCGGCCCAAGTCCTTCGCAGCCGAGCCGAACGGTGGCGGAGCCGCAACCGTGGCCGAGCTGTCGGTGCCCGACACCGGCGCCACCGGTGCCGCTCGGGTGACCAACCGCTACGTCGAGGAGGCCTCCGGGCCCAAGCTCGACGAAGCCGCCATCGTGGTGGCCGGCGGTCGGGGACTCGGCGAGTCCGAGAAGTACGAGATGATCGAAGCGCTGGCCAAGCTGGTCAAGGCTGCTCCGGGCGCTTCCCGGGCGATCGTCGACGCCGGTTGGGTGCCCTACAGCTACCAGATCGGCCAGACCGGCAAGGTCGTCAAGCCGACCGTCTACATCGCGGCGGGCATCTCCGGTGCCACCCAGCACATGGTCGGCATGAAGGGTTCCAAGAACATCATCGCCATCAACAAGGACCCCGAGGCGCCGATCTTCGGCATCGCCGACCTCGGCATCGTGGGCGACGTCCACAAGGTCCTGCCCAAGCTCATCGAGGCTCTCGAGTCCCGCTGAGTCGGCGAGTGAACTGAGGTTCGCCACGATGGCCCCGGCTCCGGCCGGGGCCATCGTCGCGTCCCAGCGGGGTTGAGCGGAGCGGCACGGGGGTAGGAGCCAGTCCAGAACTGCGACCCAGGAGGTGCCGGCCATGGCCGAGCCGTACGTGATCACCTCGCCCTGTCTGGAGACCAAGGACAAGGCGTGTGTCGATGTGTGCCCGGTGCAGTGCATCTACGAGATCCAGGACGGCATGCTCGTCTCTCGGTTCGAGGCCGACGGTGAGGTGGCCAACACCCACGACGCCCATCCCGAGATGCAGTTCCTGCACGGGGACGCGATGCTCTACATCAACCCCGACGAGTGCACGTCCTGCGATGCCTGCATGCCCGAGTGTCCGGTCGACGCGATCTTCCCCGCCGACAAGGTTCCGGAGGGCGAGACCGAGTTCGTCGACGTCAACCGCTTCGTGTTCGCCGACGCGATGAGCTGACGGAGTCCGCGAGGAGCGTCGGCGTCAGGATCCCTCGGCCGGGGTGGCGACGAAGACGGGTATTTCGCGCTCGGTCTTGGCCTGGTACTCCGCGTAGGGCGGGAAGGCCGCCACGGCCTGGTCCCACCACTGCTGGCGTTCGGCGCCCGACACCTCGCGCACCACGACGTCGACCGGTTCAGGGCCGTCCTGGACCGCTGCCGCGCTCGGATCGGCTCGCAGGTTGTGCACCCAGACCGGGTCGGTCGGCGCCCCGCCCATCGACCCGATGAGCGCCCACTCGCCGTCTCCACCGACCTTCATGAGGGGGGACTTGCGGATCTTGCCGCTGTGCCGGCCGCGTGTGGTGAGGATGATCACGGGCAGGCCGGTGTCGCGCAACGTGTTGGCCCGGGTGCCACCCGACGCCTCGTACTCGGCGACCTGCTCGCGCACCCAGTCCCACGGGCTCGGTTCGTACTCTCCGTCGAGGGGCATGGCCCCAGGCTAGCGAGAGTCAGACCAACGGCCAGGGGTAGCGGTGCCCGGTCTCGTCGACGGGAAAGTGGCCCTCGGCGAGGATTGCCCGCGCCCGCGCCTGGAGGGCATCGGCCTCGAGCGGGTCGAGCAGCTCGGCCACCCGCTCGGGCGGGCCCTCGTCGAGGATCCGGACGACGTCGTCGAGCAGGTCACGGGGCATCGGTTCACCGGCGAACTCCCAGATCACGGTTCGGAGCTTGAACTGGTGGTGGAACGACAGGCCGTTGTCGATCGCCCAGATGTGGCCGGTCGAGTCGAGCAGGCAGTGGCCGCCCTTGCGGTCGGTGTTGTTGGCCAGCAGGTCGAACAGGCAGATCCGGCGGAGCTGGTCGTGGTGCTCGTCGCTCTCGTAGAGGGTGAAGTAGTGGGCGTCGAAGTCGGCCTCGACGAAGCGTTGCAGCGACCCCGGGCCGTGCGGAGCGTCGGTCCGCACGACGGTGGCGGGGACGAGGTCCCAGCCCAGCCAGGCCGAGAGCTCATAGGCCGCCACCTCCCGACGGAAGATCCCCGCCGGGAAGTCGTGGAGGGGCCGCTCGCCCCGACCGGGCTTGTAGACGGCCTTGGCGACACCGTCGTCACCCTGGACCGTCACGAGCAGGGTTGCGTTGGACGACCAGGGCATCCGCCCCACGACCTCGATCTCCCCCTCGAGCAGCAGCGAGTCGGGTCTCTCGGTCATGGGTTCAGTTGGCCCGGGGGCAGAAGTGACCGTCGGGACCCTCGGGAAGACCACAGAACGGACAGAGCGGTCGTCCCTTGCTCATCAGCTCGCCGGCGCGGGCGACGAAGGCCGCCGCCTGGTCGCGGGTGATGCGCAGGCGGGCGATGCCGCCCTCGGAGTCCTCGTCGAAGAGGTCGTCGTCGCCGTCGATGCCCTCGTCGTCGGGGTCGTCGGGCAGGTCGTCGGTGACGAGACCGGCGAGCTCCGCCAGCAGTTCGGCGACCTCGTCGTCCTCGCTCACCTCGGGCTCGTCGGCGACCAGCTCGTGGACCACGAGGATGATGCGGTCGGCGTCCTCGTCGACGGCGATGCCGATGCCACCCACCGTCCACGCCTCGACCAGTGGCTCGACCAGGTCGGGGGCATCGGCAACCGGTCCCGACACCGCCGGGAGGTCGGCCAGAACACCCGAGAGGTACTCGGCGAGCGCCGCCACCTGCTGCTTCTCCATCCGGAAGGTCACGACGTCGGCGCCTTCGGCGGCCTGCAGGTAGAACACCCGCTGGCCGGGCGGACCGACGGTGCCGGCGGTGAAGTGGACGGGGTCGGTGATGTGGAAGTAGTCGGGCATCAGGTGTCGATCAGGACTGGCTGGTTCACAACAGGGTCGATCAGGAGGGTCGAAGGGCGGTCAGGTCGTCGCCGAGGCTGTTGACGCACAGCACCGTCGTGGATGCCTCTCCCACCAGCAGCGCGCTCACCGAACAGGGCGAGATCACGAGGCGTTGGAAGGCGTCGAGGGGAGCCCCACTGGCTGCTCCCACGGCCGCCTTGATGGGATCGGCGTGGGACACCGCGACGATGGTCTCGCCGCGGTGGTTCGCCGCCAGGCGCCACAGCGTATCGGTGATGCGCAGCTGCATCTCGGCGAAGGACTCGCCTCCGGGGAACCGGAAACGGCTCGGAGCGGACTGTACGGTCTTCCACTCGGGGAGCTTCGCGAGGGCCTTCAGTTCGGCTCCGGTCCACTCGCCGAAGTCGCATTCGAGCAAGCCCTTGTCCCGCCTGACCCGCAGTCCGACAGCGCGGGCGATCGGGGCGGCGGTCTCCCGGGTCCGCTCGAGGGGAGACGCGTAGACCGCGGTGACCGTGCGCTGTCCCTCGCGGTTCGTCCCCTGGAGCGGGGTGATGCGGTCGGCGACCGCCTCGGCCTGAGCCTGGCCGGCGTCGGACAGGTGCAGCCCCGGGGCTCGGCCGGGCAGCACCTGTCCGGTCGAGGGGGTCTGGCCGTGACGGACCAGCAGGATCGTGGTGGGTGGGGGAGTGCGAGGACGACGGGCCATGCCGCTCCGGGGTGGGGTCCGGTGGTCGCCTCAACCTACCCTGCGGTTCGTGGACCCCGACGATCGAGACAGTGTCGACCAGCACGTTGCCCCTCCCGCACGGTCCGTGTCGGCTCGCGCCCGCCAGCTCGCGGCGCTGGCATCGGAGATCGAGGGGTGTCGAGCATGCCCTCGCCTCGTCGAGTGGCGCGAACAGGTGGCGGTCGAGAAACGAGCGGCGTACCGCGACGAGGAGTACTGGGGTCGACCGGTTCCCGGAGTGGGTGACCCGGCGGCCCGGATCGTGGTGACCGGGCTCGCCCCCGCCGCGCACGGGGCGAACCGCACCGGACGGATGTTCACCGGGGACCGCTCCGGGGAGTGGCTGTACCGAGCCCTGTGGCGGGCTGGACTCTCCGATCGGCCCGAGAGTCACCACCGAGACGACGGTCTGGTGCTCTCGGGGGCGTGGATCACCGCTCCGGTGAAGTGTGCTCCTCCGGCCAACAAGCCGACCCCCACGGAAAGGGATGCGTGTCGCCCGTTCCTCGAGCGCGAGCTCGCACTGCTCGAGGACGCCACGGTGTTCGTCGCCCTCGGCGCCTTCGGCTACCAGGCGCTCGCCGCGCTCCTCGACGTCACGCCCCGCCCCCGATTCGGGCACGGAGTGGAGGTTCCGGTGGGCGACCGGCGGACGATCGTGTGCAGCTATCACGTCAGCCAGCAGAACACCTTCACCGGGCGGCTCACCGAGGAGATGCTCGACGCCGTGTTCACCCGGGCGCGTGAGCTCGCCGGGCTCGACCGTTTCTCGCGCCGCTGACGCTACGGTGCCCCCGTGACCCGCGCCGCCCGTCTGCCCCGCCTGTCGGTGGTCGCTCTGCTCTGCCTCCTCGTCGTCGCGTGCGGAGACGAGGGACCCGGGGAGTACGACGAGGACGTCCGTGCGTCGTTCCTCGGCGCCTGCATCGAGGACGACACCGATGACGACCTGGTCGCGGTGTGCGAGTGCACCTACGACACCCTGGTGGCCGAGTTGCCCTACGAACGCTTCGAGGCGGTCGAGTCCCGCCGGCAACAGGGCGGCGCGGACATGCCCGAGGACGTGACCGAGATCATCGTCCGGTGCATCCGAGAGGTCAGCGCCGACCGGTCCTGACCTCTCGCGTGGGCTTCGGGCCGCATCGGCCCGGCGGCTATGGTGCGGCCATGAGCGACACGGCCACCGCGACGCCCGCCAAGCCAGCCCGCTGGACCCACCAGTGGAAAGAGCTCTACGAGGAGGTCATCACCTCCGGGCTCTGCACCGGCTGTGCCGGGTGTGTCATCGCCTGCCCCCACGAGGTGATCGGCTACACCCACGAGGCCGGCCACTACCGGCCGTTCCACCTCGAGGACGAGCTCGGTCTCGACGACTGCATCCACGGCCAGAAGGGGTGCACCTCCTGCACCCGGGCCTGTCCCCGGTTCCGGGCATGGGAGCCCCAAGCCGACGAGCATCTCTTCGCCCGTGTCCGGGAGGCCGATGAGCCGGCGGGCATCTACCAGGACATCCTCCTCACCCGGGCGTCCGACGAGACCGTGCACCAGATGGGCCAGGACGGCGGACTGGTGTCGGCCATCCTCATCTGGGCCCTCGAGGAGGGCTACATCGACGGAGCGCTCACCTCGTTCCTCGAACAGACCGAGAACGGCGGGAACAGCTGGAAGGCGATTCCCGGCTTGGCGACCACCAAGGACGAGATCCTCCAGGGCGCCGGCAGCCGGTACACCTACTCGGCGAACACCCTCGCCATCAAGGAGGCCAAGGAGCGGGGCATCGACAAGCTGGCGCTGGTCGGCATGAGCTGCCAGTCCTCGGTCCCGCCGGTCATGTGGACCCGCAAGGTGGGAAAGGCCGGCAAGCCGATCATCTTGAACATCGGTCTGCTGTGCTCCAAGTCCTTCGACGATGCGATCTTCGAGGAGCTGTTCACCGCCAAGTACGGCCTCGAGAAGTCCGAGATCGCCAAGATGAACATCAAGGGCGTCTTCCAGATCTGGATGCAGGACGGGACCTACCACGAGATCCCCCTCAAGGAGTGCCACGCCTGGACCCGCGAGGGGTGCAACCACTGCCCCGACTTCGCCGCCGAGCACGCCGACATCTCCACCGGAGGGATCGGCGAGAACAACGACTGGACCCTGACCATCGTCCGCACCGATCTCGGGCGTGAGGTCATCAGCCGGATGATCGACGCCGGGGTCATCGAGGCCCGTCCCGGCGACAGCGATCCGGGAGCGATCGCCTTGATGAACAAGCTCGCAGAGAAGAGTCGCGAACGGTGGCCCGAGTGGGCGGCTCCCGAAGCCAAGGTCGGCATCGGCACCAAGTCCTGAGTGATCCGGTCCAGTCGGCCCCGACACGACGGGGGGCCGCTCTGTGACCGCGGTCTCCGAAGCGGCCGGGTGACATTACGGTTCGGTTGCGACCCGGTACTCTGACCCGGCCATGGCGATGGACCCTCCACCACCGGACCGGCGTCGGCCCGGCCGCCCGTATCCGGTACCCGACCGACCGAGGCCGACGTCGTCTCCCCGATCCTCGGACCGTCCCTCCGGGCGGGTCGAGGCCGGTCGGGTGCATGCTCGCGATCTCATCGACCAGCTCCCCGCGCCCGACCCGGGCCTCGTGCGCCACCAGTCCCGAGGCGACGAGCCGAGCTCAGGTCGATCCGGATCTGCCGATCGGCCCGGTCGGCGACGTGGCCGTCGCGGAGCGCCGCGTGGGATGCGGTCGCGACGGAGCTGGGGGCAGCGGATCCTGCTGTCGTCGCTGGTCGTGGTGGCCCTCCTCGCATCGGGCGCGGCCGGGGTCGCCGCCTACTTCGCCCACAAACTCGACCGTCTCAGCTACGTCGACGTGGAGCTCAGCGTGGCGCCGCCGACGGGTGCCCCGCGCAACCTGCTCATCGTCGGATCCGACAACCGCGAGGGACTCGTCGATCGGGGCATCGACGGCGGCGCGTTCCTGGGCGCCGGCGCGGGAGGTGGGCAGCGCTCGGACACCATCATCGTCGTGCGGGTCGACCCACCGACCGGGGAGGTCGACGTGCTGTCGATCCCCCGCGACCTGTGGGTCCCGATCCCCGGCACCGGGGGCAGTCAACGGATCAACACCGCCTATGCGGCGGGACCCCAGCAGCTCATCGACACCATCGAGTCCAACTTCGACATCCCCATTCACCACTACGTCGAGATCGACTTCGTCGGTTTCGTCGATCTGGTCGACGCCGTCGGTGGAGTGCCCATGTGGTTCGACACCCCCGTGCGTGACGCCCAGTCGGGTCTGAACGTCCCCGTCTCCGGATGCCACCGACTCGATGCCGAGTCGGCGTTGGCCTTCACCCGGTCACGCGCCTACCAGTACCAGGACGACAACGGGCGCTGGCACACCGACCCGACCGGCGACCTCGGCCGGATCAGCCGCCAGCAGGTGTTCCTCCGGCGGGCGGCCGACCAGGTGGGCGAGCTCGGCGTCGGCGACGCGCTGACCCTCAACCGCTTGCTCGACGTCGGCATCGACAGCGTGACCCTCGATCGGGGACTCGGCCTCGACCGGATCCGAGAGCTGGCTGGTCAGTTCGCCGACTACGACAGCGACACCATGCGCACCCATGCGGTGCCCACCTACTCCTTCCGGACCTCGGGGGGCGCGCTCGTCGAAGGCCTCGAGGAGGCCGAGGCCCAACCGGCACTCAACATCTTCCGAGGGCTCCCGGCCGATGCCCTCGCCCCGGTCCAGGTGCAGGACGTCACCGTGCTCAACGGCACCGGCGAAGAGGGCGTGGCCGCCCAGGTGGCCGGTGCCCTCGACGAGATCGGCTTCGGGGTGACCGGCACCGGCAACACCGACGACGAGTTCGTCGCGAGGACGCGGATCCGCTACGGGACCGGCGGCGCGCACGCTGCCGACCTGCTCGAACGCCACCTCACCGCCGGGGCCGAGTTCGAGGCCGACGCCGGGCTCGAGCCCGGAGCGGTCGTGCTGGAAGTGGGTGCCGATCTCACCACGATCGGCCGCAACGCCGACCCCTATGACCCCGACGCCGTGCCAACCGAAGCCGGGTCTCCCGTCGGTGACTCGACCGGCCCCGGAACCACCAGCGACGACGACGGAACCGACGGCGACGACGGGCCAGGGACGCCGGAGACGCCCGGTGTGGCTCCGCCGACCTCGGATCCGATCGGCGTGGCCCCCGACCCGTCGATGCGCTGCGTGTGAGCAGCGCCTGAGGCTCAGTCGTTGGTGCGGTTCTGGCGGAGCATGGCGCGCCAGGCCTCCATCATCGCGGCGTTGGAGCGACGCATCCCTCGCAGCCAGCGCTCCCGATCGGTGGCGCGACGCTCCTCGTAGCGGGCGACCTCGGGGTGGGGGAGGATGAGGAACTCCTCGCGATCGAGGCCTTCGACAACGACCCGGGCGACCTCCTCCGGTTCGAGGACACCGTCGGACCCGGCGGTGCCCTTGGCCGGTTCGGTCCCTGCCGGGCGGCGCCCGCCGCCGGCCATCGCGGTGGCCACCGCCTGCGGGCAGATGCACGACACGGTGATTCCCGCGTCGCCGTGGGTGATCGACAGCCACTCGGCGAGGGCGACCACAGCGTGCTTGGTCACCGAGTAGGGGGCGGAACCGAGCTGGGTGAGCAGCCCCGCGGCCGAGGCGGTGTGCAACAGGTAGCCCTCGCCCCGGTCGAGCATCGAGGGGAGGACCGCTCGTGCGGCGTAGATGTGGGACTGGACGTTCACCCGCCAGATCCGCTCCCAGTCCTCGTCGGGGACCTCGACCCCGCCGATCACCATGATCCCGGCGTTGGCCGCGAACAGGTCGACCGGTCCGAACTGCTCCTCGGTGGCGGCGACCAGGTCGACGACCTCTGCTTCGTTGCCGGCGTCGACCCTCATCGACGAGGCCGTGCCGCCGGCGCTGGTGATGTCCGAGGCGACCTCGGCGGCGCGCTCGCCGTCGAGGTCGGCGACCATCACACCGGCCGCTCCCTCGGCGGCGAAGACCCGGGCCAGCGCCTCACCGATGCCGTTGGCACCTCCGGTGACGATCGCGACCTTGCCGTCGAGCTGCATGAGTGACCCCCCTGGCGTGCAGATGCACGGATCTGTCGAACGAGTGCCCCCGAATCGTAGGTCCTCGATGTAAGGCGTCCCGATCTCACCGGTCAGGACGGGTATGGATGCCCCGATCGTCGACAGCGGGCGGCTCGCACGAACACGTGGAATGCTGGAGGGCGTGGAGGAGACAGCCTCCGATGCCGATCTGGTCCACGCCGCTGTCGCTGGTGATCGACGGGCGTTCTCGATGTTGTTCGAGCGCTGGTTCGATCGGAGCTACGACGTGGCATGGAACATCGTTCGTGACCGTGAGGTCGCGGCTGAGGTGGCCCAGGACGCCTTCCTCGCGGCATGGACAGGACTCGGATCGCTCCGGGATCCCGCGGCTTTCGGTGGCTGGATCCTGCGGACGAGTCGCAACAAGGCGCTCAACCGGCTCGAGCGCGAGCGGCGGAGCCGACCGACCGACGTCGATGTGGCGGTGGATCTCGTCGACCGACGGCAGCGCGCGGTCGACGTGGCCGAGGACATCGTGCGCGACGAACAGCACGACCTCCTGTGGGCCGCGGCTGCTGCACTCGGCGAGGCCGACGCGAGCATCCTCGACCTCCACCTGCGCCATGACCTCGATGCGGCCCAGATCGCCGAGGCCCTCGACATCGAGCCCAACGCCGCCCACCAACGGCTGTTCCGGCTCCGCAAGCGGCTCGAGGGCGCGATCCGTTCTCACGTGATCTGGAACGGCGGGACGCCCCGCTGCGAGGAGCTGGGTTCGCTTCTCGTCGGCGCGGAGATCGAGGGGTTCGGACCGGCGGTCGTGAAGCTCGTGTCGGGTCACGTCGTCGACTGCGACGAGTGCGACGAGCGGCAGCGGGCGGTCCTGGCTCCGGCGTCGATGTTCGGGGCGGTGCCGCTCGTGGTCGTGGGATTCGACACCCGTCGCGCTGCCGCGGCGTCGCTCGCCGAGTCCGGGGTGGCGATCGACCCCGATGCGATCGGCGACGGCGGTGACGCCGGAACTGCCGACGCGACCGCGGCCGGGGCCGGGGCCGACGCTCCCCCGGGGACTGCCGCGGGGGCGAGGCGGAAGTTGGTGATGGCGGCCGTCGCTCTCGTCCTCCTCGTCGGAGGTGCCGTGACCGTGGCATCCCTCATCGGCGACGGGGGCGAGGCCGTCGACCTCGCCGACGCCACGGCCGCTGATGCCCCCTCCGACGAAACCGTGGTCACGCCGGCTCCCTCCGGCACCACCACCGACCTGGGCTCGACCACGGCGACCGACGTCGATGACACCGGTTCGCCCCCACCGCCTTCCACCGAATCCGAGCCGACCGTGGCGACCACGACCACCGCGGCGCCCCCGCCATCGCCGCCACCGGGTCCGGACACGACGGGGTCGACGACCACCGGGCCCGCTCCAGTCGTCGTGCGGTTCGACGCGGTGGTGGGGGGTTCGGTGCCCTGCGGTGGGGGTGGAGGGCTCGACCTCCGTCTCGTGTGGACGACCGAGCACGCCGACGAGGTCACCCTCGACGGTCCGGGGACCGATCCCGCGGTTGTCCATCCCGGCTCGGGATCGCTCGACACCTGCCTGCCTCGGGGAGACGGCCCCGAGTGGCAGCTCACCGCCACCGGTTCCGGAGGGTTCGCGACCGCCCACGTCGCCCGCTGAGACCCCGTCCGGGAGTGTCGACGACCTCGGATCCGGACCGCCAGATGGGTCGAACGCATCATTCGAGAGTCAAGCCTCACCGGCTCGGATCGGTCGCCGACAGATGCCCCCGAGCACGGAACGCTCGATCGATCGCCAAGGACTGGCGAGTCCGATTGATCGACCGCGTGAGGTGTCTGGAGAGATGTACGGGACGCTGCCCTGCTCGAGGCGAGGCAACCGCTGATGCGCATCGGCGACTCCACCTTCGACGCGCTCCAGGCCTCCCTCCAGGGGCTCGGCATGCGCCGCCAGGCTGCCGAGGACAACATCGCCAACGTCGAGACCCCCGGCTTTCGCGCCAACCGGGTCAACTTCGAGGACTCGCTGCGTTCCGCCATCGACCGCGGTGAACCGCTGACGGCGACGCCCACCGTGGCCCGGTCCGTCGCCCCGACCCGCATGAACGGGAACAACGTGGCGATCGACCAGGAGATCACCGGCCTCACCGAGACCGCGCTCCGCCACCAACTCGTCGTCGAGGCGATGAACGGCAAGTTCCGCCTCCTCCGCACATCGATCACGGGGCAATGACATGAGCCTCTTCGGTTCCCTCGGGGTCGCGGCCTCGGGCATGCACACCTTCAAGACCTGGATCGACGCCAGCGCCGACAACGTCGCCAACGTCAACACGATCCGACCGACCGACGAACCGGCGTTCCAGGAGCGGTTCGTGGTCGCCAACGCCTCGGAGTACCGCAACGGCCAGGTGGGCGCCGGCGTCCGGGTGGCCGGCGTGGCCTTCGGGGACGCCGAGGGACGTCTCGTGTACGACCCCTCGCATCCCTTCGCCGATGACGACGGCATGGTGCGGGCGCCCGACATGGTCCTGAGCGACCAGCTGACCAACCTGATCATCGCCCAACGGGCCTATCAGGCAAACGTGACCGTCTTCGAGCGAGCGCGCGACACCTACTTGCGTGCGCTCGAGATCGGACGCTGACATGCCCATTCAGCCGCCCGCCGGTGTTGGGGGGATCATCCCCGCCGGGTTCACCCCCGCCGTTCGTCCCACGCCGAGTATCGACGCCGGTGCCGAGGCTCGGGGTGCCGACTTCGGCTCCAAGGTCGTCTCCGCCCTCGAGGACCTCCAGGCCGCCCACGCCGAGACCGACCGCCTGGCCACGGCTGCGGCCACCGGCGACCTCGCCGCCGTCGAGGACTACATGCTCCAGGCCACCCAGACCCAGCTCGCCACCGAGCTCACCGTCGCCGTGCGCAACCGTGCAGTCGAGTCGTTCAACGAGATCATGAGGATGCAGATCTGATGGCAGGATTCGACCTCGTCACCCTCAAAGAGCGCGCCCGCGACATGAGCGAGGCCTACACACGTGGGCAGAAGATCCTGATGGTCGGTGCGGCCGTCGCCGTCATCGCCGGGATCTTCGTCTTCACCCGACTCGCCGGAGAGGGCGACTACGCCTCTCTCTACACGAACCTCGAACCCGCCGATGCCGCCGCGGTCACCGAGCGCCTGTCGGCCGACGGAGTCAGCTACCGCATGGCCGATGCCGGGACCACCGTCCAGGTGCCCCGTGGCGAGCTCTACGAGACCCGGATGCGGCTGTCCGCCGACAGAGTCCCGGCCTCGTCGGGCGGAGGATGGTCGATCCTCGACGACCAGGGGATCACCGCCTCGGAGTTCAACCAGCGGGTCGGCTTCCAGCGGGCCCTCGAAGGTGAGATCGCCCGCACGATCCGCTCGATCGACTCGGTGGAGTCGGCCACGGTCCACCTCGCCCTGCCGCGGGACACCGCCTTTGCCCTGAACGACCGCGACGCCACCGCCTCGGTGCTCGTCCGGACCCGCCCCGGATCCACCCTCGACGGCGGACAGGTGCAGGCCATCGTCAACCTCGTCGCCTCGAGCGTCGATCGTCTCGAGCCCGGCCAGGTGACCGTCGCCGACGCCACCGGCCTCGTCCTCGCGGCCCCGGGCCAACGCTCCATCGACTACGCGGGCAACGACATGAACATGCGCCAGGCGCGTGCGTTCGAGCAGTCGGTGGCCAACGAGATCCAGGGGATGCTCAGCTCGGTGGTCGGTCCCGGCAAGGCCGTCGTCAACGTGACCGCCGACCTCGACTTCGACGAGCAGACCACCACCCGTGAGCTCTACGAGGACGTCGTGGGGGAGGAGGGCGGACGGGTCGCCCTCGAGGAGCGCAGCCGCAACGAGGAGTACACCGGCCCGGGCCAGACCGTGACCGGCATCCTCGGGCCGGAGGGTGAGGCGGCGGGCGGCCAGGGCCCCGCCACCGAGTACACGCTCGACGAGTCGAACGTCGTGTTCGGCGTGAACCGCACCATCGAGGCCACCAACCGAGCGCCGGGACGAGTCAACGCCCTGTCGGTCGCCGTCCTGGTCGATGACGCAGTGGTCACCCCGGCCATGGTCGACCAGATCGAACAGGTCGTCACCGCCGGTGCCGGGATCCGTCTCGACCGGGGCGATGTGCTCGCCGTGACCGCCATGCCCTTCGACACCAGCGTCCAGGACCAGATGACCGAGGACCTGGCCGAAGCGGACGCCTCGGCGGAGGCCGAGGCCCGCATGCAGCTCTACCAGACCATCGCCCTGGCCATCGTCGTGCTCCTGGTCCTGCTCATCGGCTACATCACCATGCGCCGGGCGGCGAAACGCCGAGCGGCGCTCGCCCAGTCGATCGAGCTCCGGGCCGTCGAGCGTGCGAACCCCGAGGAGCTCTCGACCATGCAGATGAGCCAGGTGTCGGCACTCAGCCGCGACGCGGAGGCCCACGCTGCCGCCGGCCACTCCCTCGACCTGGTCGCCCTGAACGACCTGATCGGCGGGGTCGGGAGCCCCGGTGACGCGATCGAACCGGCCCAACCGACCGTGGCCAACGAGGTCGCCGAGATGATCGACAACCAGCCCGAGGAAGTGGCACAGCTCCTGCGGGGCTGGCTCGGTGACCGGCGAGGAGCAGCCCGATGAGCCTGGTCGAAGTCCTGTCTGCCGACCGGTTGAGCGGCGCCCAGAAGGCGGCCGTCCTGCTCATGGCGATGGGCACCGAACGGGCATCGAAGGTCCTGCGCTCGCTCCGCGAGAGCGAGGTGACCGAGGTGATGTCCGAGGTGGCCCGCATGGAGGACGTGAACGAAGAGGTCGTCGAACAGGTCCTGTCCGAGTTCGCCCTCACCGCCTCGGCCCGCCGCCACTTCGCCATCGGCGGCGTCGACTACGCGAAGGAACTGCTCGAGGCCTCGGTCGGCTCCCACAAGGCCGAGGAGATCTTCTCCCGCCTGTCGATGACCCTCGTCAGCGCGCCGTTCGAGTTCCTCCGCAAGGCCGACCCCCGTCTCGTCCTCGGCTTCATCCGCGACGAACACCCTCAGACGATCGCCCTCGTGTTGGCCTACATGCCCCCCGACTCCGCCGCTCTCGTCCTCGGCGGTCTGCCGGAGGAGCTCCAGCGCGACGTCTCGGTGCGGGTCGCGACCATGGACCGCACCTCCCCCGACATCGTGGCCGCGGTCGAGGGCTCGCTCGAACGCCGGCTGTCGTCGGTCCTCCAGCAGGGTGACCTGTCATCGGTGGGGGGTGTCCAGACTCTCGTGGACCTGCTCAACCGGTCCGACCGGGCGACCGAGCGGCTCATCTTCGAGGGCCTGGAGAACTTCGACGAGGAACTCGCTGACGAGGTTCGCAGCCGCATGTTCGTGTTCGAGGACATCGTCACCCTCGACGACAAGTCGATCCAGCAGGTCCTGCGCCAGGTCGACTCCAAGGACCTCGCCCTCGCCCTGAAGGGTGTGCGCGACGAGGTCAAAGCCAAGATCCTCGACAACGTCTCATCCCGGGCGGCCGAGAACCTCGCCGAGGAGATCGAGATGCTCGGCCCGGTCCGTCTCAAGGCCGTGGAAGAAGCCCAGGGAGCGGTCGTCCGGGTGATCCGGGCCCTCGAGGAGGCCGGCCAGATCGTCCTCACCCGATCGGGCGAGGAGTTCGTGGACTGACATGGCCATCACCGAGCCCACCTTCTCCGGCAACCCTTCGTCGCCATCGGCGGCACGCGTGCTGCGCAACGTCGACGATCGCCTTGCCGGTCACCCGTTCACCCCCATCGCCGAGCTGCCCCGCCTGCAGGTCGGACGGCCCCGTGCCACCGGCAACCAGGCTCTCGATGCCATCCGCTCCGAGGGGTGGGACGAAGGCTTCCACGAGGGTCGGGAAGAAGGCCTGGCTGCGGGACGCGCCGATGGCTTCGAGATCGGACTGACCGAGGGCCGAGCGGCCGGGTACGCCGAAGGAGCCGAGGCCGCGGTCGACGATGCTCGCCGCGCCATCGAGGCTCACCTCGTCGCCACCTTGGGCTCCCTCGACGCCCTGGCCGCTCACCTCGCCGGTCGAGAGGCCACCACCTTCGCCGAGGTCGAATCCGTGGCGGTCGACCTCGCCATCACCCTGGCCGAGGCCATCCTCGATCGGGAGCTCGCCGTTGCCGACGACCCGGGTCGCGACGCCCTCGTTCGCGCCCTCGCCCTCGCGCCCGAGAGCGGCGATCTCGTCGCCCACCTCCACCCCGACGATCTCGCCCCGCTCGGTGACGTCGACGACCTGGCCCCTGGCCGGTCACTTCGTCTCGTGTCCGACACCTCGGTGGGACGCGGCGGCTGTGTGGTGACCTCCGGAGCGGCGCGAATCGACGCCCGCATCTCGACCGCTCTCGAGCGGGTTCGCCAGGAGATGACCCGATGAGCCGCCCCGCCCTCCTCGTCGAGGGTGGCGAAGCCTTGATCGCTCGCGCCGACGCCGCTCGCGCCGCCGCCCGCCCCGTGCGGGTCGGACAGGTCCGACGGGTGGTCGGCCTCACCTTCGAGGTCGACGGGGTCGACGTCGCGATCGGCGACGCCATTGCGGTCGGGCCGCCGGACCGGGAGGTGCTCGGCGAGGTCGTCGCCGTCGGCCACGACGGGGTGGTGGCCATGCCTCTCGGTGAGCTGCACGGACTTCGTGCGGGCGACCCGGTCCGGGCCACCGGCGGGGCATTGACCGTACCCGCCGGCACCGAACTCCTCGGGCGGGTGCTCGACGGGCTCGGCCGCCCCATCGACGACGGGCCCAGCCTCGCCGCCCTCGACCAGGTGTCGATCGCCGGTGAACCGCCCCACCCCCTCCGACGCCCCAACGTGAACGAACCGATGCACCTCGGCGTCCGGGTCCTCGACACCCTCGTCCCGGTGGGTCGAGGTCAGCGGATCGGGATCATGGCCGGGTCTGGCGTCGGCAAGTCCAGCCTTCTGTCGATGATCGTCCGGGGCACCGACGCCGACGTGTCGGTCCTGGCTCTCATCGGTGAGCGAGGCCGCGAGGTTCGCGAGTTCATCGAGCGGGATCTCGGCCCCGAGGGGATGGCCCGCTCGGTGGTCATCGTCGCCACCTCCGACGCTCCCGCCCTCGTCCGACTCCGGGCCGCCTTCGCCGCCACTCGTATCGCCGAGTGGTTCCGTGATCGCGGGGCGCACGTCAACCTGTTGATGGACAGCCTCACCCGCTTCGCCATGGCCCAACGCGAGATCGGCTTGTCCGCCGGCGAGGTTCCCGCCACGCGCGGCTACCCACCGTCGGTCTTCGCGCTCATGCCCCGTCTCCTCGAGCGGGCGGGAGCATCCGAACACGGCTCGATCACCGGCATCTACACCGTCCTCGTCGAAGGCGACGACCTCAACGACCCTGTCGGGGATACGGCACGCTCGATCCTCGACGGCCACATAGCGCTGTCCCGCCGCCTCGCGTCGGCCGGCCACTTCCCGACCGTCGACGTGCTCGACTCCGTGTCCCGGGTGGCGAACTCGGTGACCACTCCCGAACAACAGCAACTCGCCGTGCGCCTCCGTCGGCTCCTCGCCGCCCATCGCGAGGCCAAGGATCTCATCGAGATCGGGGCCTACGCCGCGGGCAGCAACCCCTTGGTCGACGAGGCGGTCGCTCGGATCGACGCCATCGACGAGTTCCTCCGCCAGGGCATGGACGAGGTGTCCGCCCGGGGTGTCGCCTGGAGCCGGCTCGCCGAGGTTCTCGGGCTCGGCGCCGACGGGAGCGGATCGTGAGGAGATACCAGTTCCGGTTCGAACATGTCGCCCGGGTTCGTCGGATCCAGGAGGACCAGGCCCGAGCCGAACTGCTCGCCGCGCGTCACCGTCTCCTCGTCGCCGAAGCCGAGCTGGCGTCGCGGTCCGACGACTACCGGGCCCGTCGAAGCTCTGACGCATCGGGCTCGACGTCGTCGTTCCGATCGCTCCGACACCAGGACGATCTACTCGCGAACGCCGTCACGGCAGCGCGTTGCGCGGAGGCCAACGCTCGCCTGCTGGTCGCACAACGCATCGATGTCTGGACCGAAGCGGCCCAGAAGGTGGCGGCGATGGAACGGCTCGACGAACGCGACCGGGAACGTCACTCGACCGAAGCCGCTCGCGAGGAGCAGGCCGAGCTCGACGACCTCGTGGCACCCCGCCACGCGCTGAAAGATCGGAACGAACGATGACCGCACCCGGAGGGGGAGTCGCGGGCATCGAAGCACGCCTCCACGACATTCGCGCTCGATTCGAGCCTGCTCCGCCACGAACCGACGGCGCACGGACCTCGGGCGCCGCGGACTTCGCCCAGGTCATGGGCCTCGCCGAGTCCCGGTCGGGCGGCGGAGCCGGACTCGGTGCATCGCCCTTCGGAGGGCTCGGCATGGGCGCAGGGACCCGAACCCTCGCTCCCGCTCTCGCCCCGGCCTACGGGTTCGGCCCGGCCGGCGGAGGCGGTGCAGGGGATGCGGTGGTCCAGGCATCGAAGCAGTACCTCGGGGTTCCCTACTTGTGGGGCGGGACCGACCCGAACCAGGGCCTCGACTGCTCGGGTTTCGTGCAGCGGGTCCATCGCGACCTCGGCATCGAGCTGCCCCGAGTGAGTCGGGACCAGGCCCGTGCCGGCCAGCCCGTCGCCTCGCTCGCCGAGGCGCGGCCCGGCGACGTCCTCGCCTTCGGCGAGCCGGTCAACCACGTCGCCATCTACCTCGGCGACGGTCAGATGATCCACGCGCCCCGTCGCAACGACATCGTGAAGATCGAGGCGATCGACCGTCCGATCACCGCCATCCGGCGCTACACCAACGACGCGGTGACCACCGCGGGGTGGGGCGGCGGGGCCACGGGGCCCCTGGCAACGAGCCCGGTCGCCTTCGGCGGTCCCGGTCAGCCGGTGACCTCTGTACCCTACGCCCCGCTGTTCAACACCGCTGCCGCCCGTCACGGCCTCGACCCTCGGCTCCTCGCCGCTGTCGCCCAGGTCGAGTCGGGTTTCGACCCCCGCGCGGTCAGCCCGGCGGGGGCCCAGGGGCTCATGCAGTTCATGCCGGGCACCGCTGCCGACCTCGGCATCGATCCGTGGGACCCGGCGCAGGCCATCGACGGCGCCGCCCGCTACTTGCGCTCCCAGCTCGACACCTTCGGGCGTCTCGACCTCGCCCTCGCCGCCTACAACGCCGGGCCGGGCTCGGTGCGGCGTCACGGCGGCATCCCCCCCTTCGCCGAGACCCAGGCCTATGTGCCCAAGGTCCTCTCCACCATGAACGGAGTCCGCTGACGATGTTCGTCCTTCCCGCCCCGACCGCTCCTGCGGTCGCCGCTGCGTCCTCGACGCCCTCCCGGTCCGGTTCGGCTCCTGCGGTCGCCTCCGGCGAGGCGTCGCCCGATGGCGAGGCCTTCCTCATGGTCCTGGCCGATGCCCTGTCCGCCTGGGTCGAGGACCTGTCCCAGGACGCCGACGAGCCCGGGTCGGACGACTCCTCCCCCGACGACGCCGACGAGGCGATGACTGTCGAGGCACCCGACACCGTGGCGGTAGCGCGCTACGTGCCGCTCGTGGGCGCCAATCCCGAACCGGTCGCTCCCACTGGCGAGCTCGCGGGCGACGCCGAACTCGACGGCGACGTCGCCGTCGGAGACTTCTCCGCTCGGGACACCGCCGGTGAGCCCGCCGACATCGAGGCCGCTCTTGCGGCGGAGGGCGTTTCCCCCGAGCGCGCCGCCGAAGGTGCGCCCGACCCCGCCGAGGCGGTCGCGACGACC